>CAYUFU010000003.1:70898-91184 GCA_964444145.1 uncultured Chitinophagales bacterium | reverse complement strand
GCGCACTCGCATCGAAGACTAAGCGGTGGTATCCCGCCTCCTGCACCTCATCAACCAGCGTTGCCACTTCTTGACCGAGCAAGTTGTACACCTTGAGCCTGACATGGCCGGCCTCTGAGATCTGATATCTGATCTCTGTTGTTGGGTTGAAGGGGTTCGGATAGTTTTGCGACAGTGCAAACTCGTCAGGCGTTTCGAAGCCCCATGAGATTGCACCCTGCTTGTACAAGATGGAACTGGGTGGAACCTCTCCTGCTCTGATCCTCTTTCCTTCATTTACTTTTTTAGCAAGTTCCTTGACCTTCACATAATCTCTCCTTGTCACGTCGGGGTCTGTGAATAGTTCCGAGACGTACGTCAGCACTTCGCCTGCCGTCCGCCCATCTTCCGTAACAACGGTGTACTGACCTAATTTCAAAGAGACAAGATTCAGGACGAGCGCTGCGAGCTCCTGCAATGCTTTGTCGATGTACGGAGGAATGTCCCTGTCTCTGCTCAGAGCATCCTGCCAATCACCAAAGGTCAGCGTTGATGCAAAAACGTTGAAGTGCGGAGTGTAGTGTGCTTGCACAAGGTCAATGTAATTCTGTAACTGTGCCGCGGTTTCGTGACACCTCCCATGTCCCCTCACGTGAACATCGAACTGATGTTTCCAATACGAGCGTTTCTCCGCTCGGTTCGTAAGGACCATTTGCGTGAGCGTGAAATCCACCTGAACCGACGTCGACGCGAGGGCAACCAGCTTCGGGTTTGCGTCAGTCTCATAACCAAGTGGCTCAACGACCATGACTTTGTAGTTGCCCCACGGCAGGTCGGCAAAGCAATAGTTGCCGCTGGAATTGGTTTCTTGGTCACTAATGAGATTTCCTTCGTTGTCAAGTAACTTCACGATCACAGTTGGGATACCGATGCCACCTGTCCTGGTTACTGTGCCGGAGATGGTTCCGCGATTCGGCGAGAAGGTTGCAGAAATTGTGTGGGTCGCTGTGACATTGTCGAATGTGTACGATTCTAAAGCGCCGACCGTACTTCCGTCAACAAGAACATCGGCGACATGATACCCTGCCTCGGCTGTTATGGTGAACGTTTGACTTGAGCCATGCACAACACTGACATCTCCACTCGGTGAGATTGTGCCGTGATCTCCAGCGGTTGCCGTAATGATGTACGTGTTGATGGCAAAGTGCGCAGTGATGGATTTGTCGGCGTCCATGGTTACGGTGATAGGATTTGTTGAGCCAGCAGCATCACCGGTCCAATTCACGAAGTGATAGCCTACGAACGGTATCGCTGTTAACTCTACAGTGGAGCCACTGCTGTACTGCAGTTGGTCAGGGTTCTTGGTGATCGTGCCGTTTACTGCATTGAGAGTGAGCGTGTAGGTCTTACACTTTCCCTCGCTCCCTGCCATGTAGATTGCCAGAATCTCGCTTGAAGAAAGGGCACGGTTGTAAATGGAGACCTCATCCACTTTGCCGTGAAGGCGATAGGTGCCAGAGGGGCTTGAAGGGATCTTGCCGATACAGAATGTCGTTCCTGCCGGAGTATTGATAGTCAAGGTACCAGTGCCAACTGCAACTCCGTCAAGATAAAGCGTGACCGAATTGGAAATGTTGGTCACGGCGACGTGATACCAACGCCCCGTTTGAAGGAGTGGCCCCCACAACGCTCCACCCCACTGTGAGAAAAAGAGTCTCCCATTAACTGCACCGAGATGGTATGTTTGGGTCGGGTTACCAAAAATACCGTATCCTGCCCACACGTCATTGGAAGAAAAAGCGTCTGAGTTGACCCAGAGCTCCAGGGTTCTGTTGCTATTACCTGTAGGTAAACCCTCCGTTGGGGCTTGGAAATAATCATCCACTCCGTCGAAACTGAATGCCTGCCCCACTCTGCCGGTTGTGAAGGTTGCGCCGTTCTGCAGTGTGCCATTATTTGTTCCGACAATATCGTTCGCAGTGCTTTCACCCGGCCACCAGCTAATCAAGCCAGACGGCGGCGGCACGCACTGGGCAGAACTTGTGGAGACCGTGAGGAGTGTGGCGAGAGCGATGGCCACAACCGCACATGCGAACAACCCAAAGTCCTGTCCCATTTTTGTTGGCCTGTTGTTCATAGTTCCCTCATTTGATATGCGAAACTGAATTGCTGCTTCAGTCGAACAGTAATAAACAATACAGTGAGGGTGCGGTGTTAGTACTGCTGTAACAAACGTTCGAACTCTTGTAACATTCTCACCAGTCAGCGCTGGAACATGTTTCTTTCAAGCAAATCCGTTGGATTGCGAGGATGGGATGTGTTTGCAAGATGGTTCGGGGTTCGTGGTTGGGGGGGAGGAATCAATTGGAACACTGAAACGGAGCGAACGCGGCAATACGCTGCCGTCTACTGAAGTACAGCTTATGCACCCCGCTCCCGCGTTTCGCTTGGCGTGCAGCCAAACTGCTCGTGGTAGCAGCGTGTGAAGTAGGTGAGACTGCCGAAGCCGGTTTGATAAGCGATTTCAGAAACCGTTCCGGCTTTTTTGAGAAGCAGTTCATGGGCGCGTTGCAAACGCAGGTAGCGAATGAATTCACTTGCCGATTGGTTTGTCAGCGCCCGGAGTTTTCGGTGAAGCTGCATGCGACTCATCGCCATTTCACAGCCGAATTGTTCAACGCTGAACCTCTCGTCACCCATATACTTCTCGACAACGGCTATTGCCTTTTGTAGGAACGCATCATCCAGCGACGTGACCGCCACTTCTCCGGGCTTCAACGGAACCGTCTTGCTGAACTTCTCCCGCAGTCTTCGTCGGCTTTCGATCAGGTTCTTGATGCGAACGAGCAATTCCATTGCATTAAAGGGCTTGGTGAGATAATCATCCGCACCAAGCTCCAGTCCCTCAATCTTGTTTTCCATACCGGCGCGGGCTGTGAGCAAGATGACGGGAATGTGACTCGTTCGCTCGTCCTGCTTCAGCGCTCTGCACAACTCGTACCCGTCCATCAGTGGCATCATGATGTCGCTGACTACAAGATCAGGAATTGTCATGCGAGCCTTTTCCAATGCCTCACTGCCATTGTCAGCTTCCAGAATTGAGTACTCCACTTCGAGATACTCCCGCATGTACGCCCGCACATCGACGCTGTCTTCAACGATCAGCACAATGGTCTTGTGCACCTCATCCGGCTCTTTCTCTTCGTCCCTTGTCCCGGGCACTTCTCCGATTGCCGGCGTGGGAATTTCTTCGGGTTCGGCGGTTGCTGCTGATGCAGTCTCGTCGGCAGCATAGGATTCGAGGGGCAGAACAACGGTGAACTCCGAACCCACTCCCTGTGTGCTTTGCACGGAGATCGAGCCATGATGGAGTTCCACCAACTCCTTTGTCAACGCAAGCCCGATACCAGTGCCCTCGGTTCTATGCGACTCGTCCACCCGATAGAACCGCTCGAAGATGTGGCGAAGATGTTCTGGTGCGATGCCGATGCCGCTGTCTTTTACAGCTATCCGGATAACTTCCTTGTTCGTGAGCGAGTGGGTGCCAGACTCCAGACGCATCTTAACTGTCACCTCGCCGCCTTCGGATGTGAACTTTAAGGCATTTGAGATCAGATTGTTCAGAATCTTTTCCACCGCGTCCGGATCGAAGTATCCTTCAAGGCACTCCACGGTGGTTTCAAATCTCAGTGTCTGCTTCTTCTGTTCTGCCCACGACTGAAATGATCCGACCACACGCCGGACGAAGGCAACAATCTCGCCCTTGCGCACAGCCAACTTCATCGTGCCCGCTTCAATCCTGGAGAAGTCGAGCAACTGATTGATGAGGGCGTGAAGCTTTTCGGCGTTGCGATGTGCCATGACAAGTTTTTCATGCACCCATTCGTCTTTGATTCTGGAGAGTACCTGATCAACCGGTCCCAGAACGAGCGTCAGCGGTGTGCGAAACTCATGAGAGATATTGGCGAAGAAGCGCGACTTGATTCTGTCCACTTCGGCAAGCCGTTCTGCGTGCTCGTGTTCGCGGCGCAGTTCCTCGCGCAATTGCTCTTGTTTCAGGCGGCGGGCATGCGCCATCGTGCCAACAAGGAGAGCAAGGATCAGCAACAGGGCAATGGAAGCCGGTATCAGCACACGGGGATCCTTGGTCAGCGGAAGCGAAATGTTGAATGTCGAGCGGGCTGTTTCGTAGAACGCGGTATCCCCGCCAATGAATGGCATCGCCTGCACTTCGTAGAGATGCTCACCCGGCGAGAGGTCTTCGATACTCACTTCATGGGTGTGGCTCCACTGCGACCAGGTCGTGTTGTCAACGCGGTAGCGTGTCCTGATCTGTTCCGGGGGAACAGAAGCCCAGAGTGTGGACGCCCTCCAGCGCAGCAGCGCCGCGCTTTCGCTTGTGAGAGGATGCTCCAAAGAGAGGCGAGGTGCAGGCCGATCAATTCCTTCAAGGTTCAGTACCATCAATCCGCTCATCCCTCCAACGTAAACCTCTTTTTCCGTCGGAAGCACAGGCCAGAGGATCGCATTGCGCATGCCCGATTCCTCACCCAGGTGTGTCCACATGCCATTGAAATGTACTGCAAGTCCGGCAGGACTCGTGCACCACACTCGACCTTTGTGGTCAACCTTCAGTTCCCACACTTGTTCGTTTATCAGTCCGTCTTCGGTGGTGATGCGCCGGAGATTGCCGTCGGGACTCACAACTCCCACGACACTCTTGCTGTCGGAAAACCACACTTGCCCTTCGCCATCGATGGCCAGCGTGAATACCCTCTCGGCAGAAAACAACTCGTTCAGTGTCCAATGAGTCCACTCCCCCGATTTCCATCGGCTCAACCCGGTGAACGTTCCAAACCAAAGGGAACTATCAGGTCCTTCCTCGAACGCATAGACGCGGTTGCTGGGAAGACTCCATCGTGTGATCGTTCCATTCTCATACACGAAAGCCCCGGGTCCTTCTTGATCGTGTGGTGGATTCAGACCGGGGAGTCCGAGCAGCCAGATTCTGCCGCGTCTGTCCATCCTTATTCTGTGAATGTATGCCTTCTCAAGTGGAGTCCCCGCGCCAATCCGTTCCCACGTGGAACGATTCCACCGGAACGCGCCTGTGAATCCTGATCCGCTGCTCACCCAGATGTTACGGTCTCTGTCTTCGAGCAGACTCGTTACCGCTCGGAGGTTCTGTCCAAGTATGCGTACAACAGTCGTTACGCTCCCATTCTTCTTATATACCTGGAGACCACCGTCGGTCGCAAGCCAGAGTGAGCTATCTGAAGCGAGAAGGATTTCATTGGTTGAGATGTTGGGCCATGACGGACTTTCGGCAATGAATCGCCAGCGCTCGGAAGAGTATTTGCAGAGGAACAATCCCCCTTGGGTGCAGAACCAGAGATCGCCATTCTTCCTGAACTTGATCATCTCTATGCGCCGTGCCCACACGCGCGGGAGTCGCAGCGTTGACCATTGATCGTCATATCGGACGTGGTAGTATCCCGATAGATCTGCCAGAAACACCGTGCCACCGGCGGCAATGTCGGAGCCTACGATCCTTTCACCTGCGAAAGATGTATTGAGTGAAAACTCTTCTCCTCTTTTCCACTCCCACAATTCCAACGACCGAGAAGGTCCGAAGGCAAAGACGATACCGGAGTTCGATTCGTTCTCAGCAAGAGCATTGTGCTGTGGGAGGAATTCAAAGGAACCTGTGCACAGCCGACGATCCCACCGGCCGTTCTGCCATGCGAACAAACACTCCCGTGTACAGAGCCAAACGACTCCGCTTTGGGTACGCTGGAGATGCAACAATACTCCCGTTCCCGCCATTGGTGGCACTGACACTGCTTCAAGCCCGCGGTCACTCCACATTTGAAGGCGTTGCCTTTGGACTTCGTCACGTCGCAGAAGCATCAACGTCCCCTCCAGGAAAGGGACTGCCTGTTGAACATCGGGGATTTCCAGCATACGAAACCCGCGTGTATCACCTACAAACAGCGTCGAGTCGTAGACAACAATGATCCGCCCGCGAGAATCCGCATAGAAGGATTGCGGTTTCGCGAGTGGAGGCGTCATCGAGAAAGGGACCTCGCGCCAGATGTAGCCGTCGTACCAAGCGATTCCGGATTTTGTAAAGACCCAGGGTGTGCCGTATTCAGTCTCGACGATATCATACACATAATTCGACGGCAGTCCGGAGGCAGTAGTGAATTCTGCCCAGCGCCACTCTTCGGTGAAGCGAGATGGTTGTGCCCATGAACTGAACGAAAGCAATGTAGCGATGAAGGCAACACGCAGTTCGTTCGGGGAGAGTATCGTCGAAGCGTGCATCGTTGCTTCCTATCAGTGAGTTGCCGCCAACTCTTGACTCATTCTGCGGTTCTGACAACAAAAAAACCTCTTTCGCCCGCGACGCAAAACGAGCACAAGAGGTTCATGCCAAAGACCTATTGAAAGATATGACAGAGGGGTCCCAAAGGCAATCTTTGGCGTGTCTGTAGTATTGCATTCTCGCTTTTGAGACTGTACATTGATACCCAGTCCATCGCCATACTTACGTCGTCACGAGGGGATACGCAGTTCCAACAAGGAGCCACGAATGGCACACAGCAAGAAGCAAGACACCGCAAGTCCGCACAAGACCTCCACAGCATCGAGCAAGAAAAAAATGTCCACCGACGCAAGAAGGCAGTATTTCCGACTAAGCGGAATCGAGTCTGCAGAGGCAATGCGAGGGGAGGCAGGCATGCCAACCTTCACACGCGTGAAGATGAATCTCAAAGCTGCGTTTCGACCAACCGCGACTCGGGATGTCGGGACGCTTCGCACGGTTGTGGTTGGCGAAGGGGATTTGATCGAGATTGTTTTCGAAGAGGGAAAGCGAATTTGGGTGAATGGGAATCAATATCGCGAGTTGGTTGGCACCGGCGCCACCCGCGATCGCTTAGGTGACGACACCTTGATGGTTCCCTCACACGTGCAGTTCAGCGATGCACGGACGAGAGGCATTCTGAGCTGGGCGGTTTCCGCATTGAACGTGTTCGACGTTGATCTCGCCAAGCAGACAGTCTTGAAGATTGCGAAGTCGGTTGAAGAAAAATATTCCGATAAGAAGCCGTGGCTTGGACTGGGTCGCTGCCGTATGAACACCGGCGACTTCGTAATCGAAAAGGCGTCCAAGGAGGGGCCAAAAGAAAGAGGTCCGTACTTGCTCTTCATTCATGGGACGCTTTCCAGCACGTGGGGTAGTTTCGGCGAACTGTGGTCGGAAGAACGTCGGGCAGAATTGGACGCGTTGCGTTCCTTCTACGGAACACGGGTTCTGAGCTACGACCATCGCACATTGACGGTGAGTCCGATCGAAAACGCAATCGAGCTCGTGCATGCCTTGAACAGGGTCCTCCCTCAGGGTGCAGAACTTCACATCGTCACACATTCGCGGGGAGGTTTGATTGGCGAGTTGCTCGTATGGAGCGGAAAGGAATCGCTTCCTGCGACGCCGCTCTCGAGCAACAAGACGACCGATCGGCGGCTGCGAAAATCGTTCGCTGCGTTGCGCGGCGCGCTCGCGAAAAAAAGATTCACCGTTACGCGTTTCGTTCGCGTCGCGTGCCCAGCATTGGGAACAACGCTCGCCTCGGGTCGGCTCGATCGCTGGTTCTCCGTTCTTGGCGGCATCCTTGCTTCCGCATCCACCGCACCGCTTGCGGATATGTTCTCCGACGTGGGTGAATTCATCGCGGCGGTCATCAAGAAACGCACCGAAGCAGATACCCTTCCCGGCATCGAAGCCATGATGCCCGAATCCGGATTCATTGCCGCAATCAACAACCCTGCACTCAAGCTCTCTGGCGAGCTTACAGTCATCGCAGGCGACATCGAACCTGATGCGTGGTGGGCGAAGGCGCTCACCTGGGTGACGGACAAATTCTACGACAGTGATCATGACCTCGTGGTGAACACTCCTTCGATGTACGGCGGCGGTGCACGAACAAGCCTGGCGTTGCTCAGCTATCATCAAGGGGCAGAGGTCAACCACTTCAGTTATTTCAAGAACGGGGAGAGTGCCAAGAAAATCGTCCGAGCCTTGACGCAATCAGACGCGGATAGCACCGGATTTCAGCTTCTTCCGAAACCTGCTGAGCCGATCGCACGAGAGGTCGCGTTATCTCATGGTGAAAGCAAAGGTCGCGAGGTTCGAACGATTGCCAAACGACAAAAGCCTGCGGCGCCGCCTGTGCGTGTGTGGGTGGCCCATGGAAACCTGGCGTTCGCAACGCATCCGGTCGTTGTGGGGCATTACAGCGGCGACACGATCGTCAGTGCGGAAAAATACATTGACAATGAACTAGGCGGTGCACTCACGCGCAGAAGCAAGATGGGGTTGTATCCCGGTGCTATCGAAACGAGCGCTGTCTTTATCACGACGCCAGACAACGCGCCATACGAGAAAACCTTGAAGGGAGCAGTTGTTGCCGGCTTGGGGAAAGTTGGCGCCCTGACGAAGTCGGCGCTTTCCAGAACGGTTGCCCACGCCATGTTGGATTATGTGTTGAAATGTCAAGAGGCGTCCAAGACAAACGGAGAGAAGATTCGCGAGTATGGAATGACCTGTCTGCTCATTGGAACAGGTGCCGGTGGTGTCACTGTGTCGGACTCGATCTTCGCGATTCTTGAAGGCGTGCTTCTTGCAAACACAAAACTCGAAACAACCGATCGTCCCGCGCGCATTCACGAAGTCGAGTTCATCGAGTTGTGGGAAGATGTCGCTCATCTTGCCGCGAAAACACTCCAAAAGCTCCGTGATGAAAAGCGCTTTGCAGGAGAATGCGAACTGGAATCGAAGTTGCGGACCTGTTCGGGCGGACGCTATCGTGTGTCGGCGGTGGAGGATCCGCAATGGTGGCACAGACTGCAAATTTTAGGCGGTGGTTCACAGGGGAAGTCAGACGGCATACTGCGCTTCGCGTCCTTGACGAAGCGGGCGCGCAATGAAGTACGCCTGCTCGCCCCCGAACGCACACTCGTTGACAACTTCATCGAGAAAGCCGTCGGTACGACGCGCGACAATCGCGCTATCGCGCATACGCTCTTCGAGTTGCTCCTTCCCAACCCAATTAAAGATCAAGCACCCGATAGAGACAATCTCGTGCTGATGGTTGACGAGGAAGCAGCGCGTTATCCTTGGGAATTGTTGGACGATCCGAAGAACGCAAGCGGACCTCCGCTTGCAACAACGCGCGGCCTGCTGCGCCAACTCGAATCGCAAACCTTTCGGGAGACGGTCTATGAAGTGGTTGAACCGAATGCCCTTGTCATCGGTAACCCGTTGACGAGTAATGCGCCGTCGCTGCCAGCCGCTGAGCTTGAAGCGCAGGAAGTTGCCGCCGTGCTGCGAAAGAAGAAGATGTTCGATGTTACCTCCAGCGTGCGGTCGAGTGCACAGGATGTTCTCAGCGTTCTCTTCGAGCGACCGTACAAGGTTCTTCATTTGGCGGGCCACGGCACGTACGAAAAGCGCGATACTGATGCGCCGCCCATGGCTGGCATGCTTTTGAGCAGCGGGCTTGTTCTTTCCCCAAAGACGGTTAGCCAAATGCGGAACGTGCCCGAGCTTGTCTTCATCAATTGTTGCCATCTCGGCTACATCGAAAAGCGAGGCGAGGGAACGCTCGTGCAATTTGCCGCCAACGTTGCAACGGAGTTTATCCGGATGGGCGTCAAAGCAGTAGTGGCGGCGGGGTGGGCGGTAGATGACGCCGCCGCGGCAACATTTGCCAGAACGTTCTATGACGGAATGCTCAATGGTGTTTCGTTCGGGGTCGCAGTTCTGGAGGCGCGTGCAAAAACGTTCGGCGCGCATCCGGGGTCGAACACATGGGGCGCGTACCAATGCTACGGCGACCCGGATTATCGCATGCGCGAACATGCCGTTCAACGAGGCGAGTGGCGTCCATCGTACGTTGCCGAAGCGGAAGTGATTGCCGATCTGGACAACATTGCAGGCGATCTCTCGACTCGCTCACACAAAAGCATCGAATGGCAATTGAAGCAACTTGCCACCATCGAGATGGTGCTTCGGATGAATCACCCGGAGTGGAAGTCGAACGGGTGTATTCTCGCGGCACTTGGCAGAGCGTACCTGCAAGCTGCGCGATTCGCAACCGCAGCCAGCTATTTTGCGCAAGCGGCGGCACAGGAAGATGGAGCAATGTCCGTGCGGGACATCGAGCGCTGGGCGAACGCGCAAGTCCGTTCGGCGTTCGATACAGCAATCGCAAAGGGAAACCGACAGCGTGCTTTCACGCTCATTGATGAAGCCATCGCGCGCCTTGAGCGCCTTCAGCCGCTCTCGGCGCATACGTACGCCATTATCGCAAGCGCGTTCAAGAGAAAAGCCATGCTCGGAGGAAACGACCGTTCACGAGCATTGAATGCCATGCGGGACAATTACGAACGTGCGTACCGAATCGCAAAAGAGAAAAGGGCAGAAACCGCGTATCCGCTCTTGAATTTGGCATTCGCCGAAATTGCGATCGCACTTCACAACAACGCAAGCCTGAATTCGCGATCCGAGTATTTCAAACTAATGAAAGAAGCGCGCCCGACAATTGTGGCACTGCAACAAGCGCAGCGCGACTTCTGGTCGGCGATTGATCTGCTTCTCCTCGAATTCCTCTCGCACATTGCCGATGCGACGCTGACAGCCGAAACGGTTGATAGGCTTGCCGAACGAGTCCGCGAAGTCCGCAAGAAAGCAAGCCCAAAGGAATTCCACTCTGTCCTCGACCAGTTGGAGTTTCTCGAAGCGATGACAGGCAAGCGAAGGGACATTGCAAACCTCATCCGTGTATTCAAGAACAAGTGCAGCGAGGACCCTGTTGGAACGTAACAACCATACAACCATCAATTACTCATGAGGAGGAAGCAATCATGGCAAAAAAAGCTCTGCTCGTCGGCATCAACAAGTACCGCATCCCCGGTGCTGACTTGCGCGGCTGTGTCAACGATGTCAACAACATTCAGAATGTTCTCATGGAGTTCTTCGGCTTTGCTGCAAAGGATATTGCCGTACTGACGGACTTTGCGGCGACGAAGAAAGCGATTCAAGCGGGTATCAAAAAACTCATAGCGGGTGGGAAGAAAGGCGATGTGCTTTTGCTTCACTACTCCGGTCACGGTTCGAATGTCCCGGACGACAACGGCGACGAAGCTGACCACCGCGACGAAATCCTGTGTCCGACGAATCTCGATTGGAACGATCCGCTGCGGGACGATTGGCTGCGAAAGGAATTCCACAGGCTCAAGAAGGGGGTAAGCCTCACGGTGATTCTCGATTGCTGCCATTCGGGAACCGCGACGCGTGCCGTGCTGCCTCCCGATGCAGCGATTCTGCCGCGGTTTCTTCCATGTCCTCTCGATCTCATGGCGACGGAATCGGGAAGAGCGCTGCGCGGCACGACCAGAGCAACTGTGAGAAAATCCTCGAAGGCATCGCGGAAAAAGAGTGACATTGTCGCGGCTGAGATTCCAGAAGTTCTCATCACAGGTTGCCGTGACACGCAGACGTCGGCGGACGCATCGCTTGCCAATTCGTTTCATGGCGCCTTGACGTATCATCTTGTCAGTGTCCTGCGCGATGCCAAGGGGAAGATTTCCTATCGCGATCTTCATCAAGAAACAACTCGTCTGCTGAAACAGAAGGACTTCGATCAGGTGCCGCAACTCGAAGGGCAGGAGAAATATTTTGACGCGACGTTTCTTTCGTCCCTTTGAAACCTGAACCTTGAACCATGAACCTTGAACCGATTATGGCAAAGATCAAACGAAAGAAGAGCAAAGGACACCAGGCGACTATTCAAAAAGTGGCGACCTCAGCCGAGACGCTGAAGTTCGCAGAGCATTTGTCGCGGACGTTGCAACCGCCACCACGCGATCTCGCTGCGCGACGGAGGCTCAAGCCGAAAGAAGCGAAAATGATGGCAGCGCTGCACGAAGCAATAGTGTTGTTGGAGCAGGAGAAGAAAAGCGGCAAGGGAGTCTTCTTCGCTCCGCAAAGCCGAATGGCTTCGTTGCTGCAAACAGTGTTAGCAGAAAGCGCATCGTCGGGCAGAGTCGGTGCAAGCGGTACTACGCGCGAAGTCAAATTCGATACCGCCGATATCGCCGGCTGGGTGTGGGGACGCATCTCGACGTTGTTTCATTCCAAACATGCTTGGTTGAAGCCGCCGAAAAATCCGCTGCTCTTGCCGGACAATGCGCGTATCGCACTCTTCGGCGATTGGGGTTCGGGATTGTACGGAGCGCCGATTATTGCGTCGTCGGTGAAACGCGACGGGAGGTTCCACTTTATCATCCATCTCGGCGACATCTATTATTCGGGGAAAGAATCGGAAGTGCAGGATCGGTTCCTTAGGCTCTGGCCTAAAACGAACGCGGTAAGCCTTGCGCTCAACGGTAATCACGAAATGTACGCCGGCGGTCACGGGTACTTCAAGCTCGTTCTAAAACACTTCGGACAATCTGCAAGCACGTTCTGGCTGCAAAACGACAACTGGATATTGGTTGGCTTGGATACCGCGTATGAAGATTTTGACCTCACCTCTGACCAAGTCTCTTGGCTTGGTAAAATTATCGGTCAAGCAGGGAACAGGAAGGTTGTTCTCTTCTCTCATCATCAACCCTTCTCGCTTTTCGAAACGGATGGATTGGCATTGATCAAAAAGCTGAAACCATTTCTTGAGAGCCAACGAATCTTCGCCTGGTATTGGGGGCACGAACATCGCTGTGTCATCTTCGATCAACTCCCAAGCTGGCAACTGTATGGACGCTTGATCGGCAACGGAGGGATTCCGCAGGAGCGGGACGGCTTTCAGTCCGGTGATGTACGAGTACGCATCGCAGCTAAGCCCGCGCTCTCATGGGTGCGGGTGAGCAGAAGGCGATTCGTCCCTGGCGCTATGGTACCGGCAGGTCTCGTGCTCGACGGGCCGAATGAGTATGTTGCCGGTGAAGGCGACCCGAACCACTTCTCCCCCCATGGATACATGACACTTGCTTTCAATCGCGAGCGACTGATCGAAACAGTTCACACTGCCGATGGAGTGACGATTTATTCCGGAGAGCTTGCTTGAGGGAAAAGGTGTGATCGAATACAAGGCCGGAATACTCAACCGAGCCTGAGGATATGTGTAAACTGCACACTACGTAGCGGACCACCCTTCGCGTGTCGAAGCAAGATGCTATCGAAGCCAAGCATTGAAAGAGAATGTGGCAAGGCTAATATCCTTCAGCGTGCAATTTCACTTTCCCTCGGAACGAATAGAAGAGATAGGTGAAGTAGCCGAGCGCCAACACAATGCCGATCACCCACCATACGATGCCGACGGAAAGTCCGTATGACCCGGCGGAAGTGTTGTACACTGTGAGATTGTAGTTTGCGCCGGTGGATGCCGGAAGGACGTTCGGGAAGAGACCGAACGCCGTGCTTGCCAACATCCCGCCGATAAAGCAGGACGATGAGAGGAAAGCTTTCGTGTGGTTCATCGTTCTGTTGAAAAAGATCATGCCGAAGAGTCCTGCGGTACCAAGGAGAGGGAAGAGATAGCCCCACGCGTGTTCGGCGTAGTTGGTCCAGATTTCAGGACGAATGGACGATGCGGCAATCAGCGTTGCGCAGGCAAGCAGAACGACGATCCACCCACCGACCGCAGCGATGCGGTGCGAGCGGGTCTGCACCTCGCCGTCCGTTTTCATGGCGAGATAGTTGGCGCCGTGGGTGGCAAGTGTCGCGAGGGCAAGCACGCCCATCATCAGCGTGAACCAGTCGAGGATGCCTGCATCGGGTTGCACGGTGAAGCTTGTCCACAATGGCGCGAAGAAGTATCCCTGCTCGTTCAGCGGCACGCCGCGCACAACATTGCCGAGCGCCGCGCCGAGGAAGATCGCGAGCAACGTGCTGCCGAGCGCGAACAGTGCGTCCCAGAATGCTTTCCACAACGCGTTGTTGACGTGATGGCGCAACTCGATACCGAGCCCGCGCAACATCAGCAGCCAGAGCACAATCGTCAGCGGCAGGTAGAATCCGCTGAAGCTCGACGCGTACAGCAGCGGGAAGGCGAAGTACAACGTTCCTCCCGCTGCGAGTATCCAGACTTCGTTGCCATCCCAGACCGGCCCTATGGCGTTGAGAACAGTGCGCCGCTCATCATCCGTTTTTGCAACGAACAGATGAAGAATTCCAGCACCAAGATCAAACCCATCGAGGATGGTATACATTGCGAGCATGAACGCAACGACGCAGAACCAGAGAACTTCCATGCTTCACTCCAAGAAAAAACCTTGAACCCTGAACCTTGAACCCTGAATCTCTCAATGCATTCCTCCCGCTTCAGGCCCCGTGTTGATCGTCTTGATGACGAGAAACAGAAAGAGCATGCCGATGACGAGGTACATTCCCGCAAAGCCGAGCAACGTAAAAAGCGTGTTGCCCGCAGAAACCATCTGCGAGGTTCCATCGGACGTGCGCATCAAGCCGTAGACGAGCCAGGGCTGCCTGCCAAGCTCTGCCGTGGCCCAGCCGGCGGTGTTGGCGATGTAGGGAAACGGGAACGCGAGCATCAGCGTCCACAACAACGGGCGTGCGGTGTACAGCGATTTCTTCCATAATTTGTAGGCGGCGAACAACATCAATGCGATGAATAGGGTGCCGAGTCCGACCATGATGTGATAGCTGTAATACAGGAGAGGGATGTTTGTCGGCCAATCTTTCTCGGGGAAGGCATCAAGTCCTTTCACCTCTGCTCCCCAATGATAGTAGGTAAGGAAACTCAACATGCGGGGGACGTGCAGCGGATTGTCCAGCCGTTTTTTTTCCATATCGGGCTGACCGATGAGCGCGATGGGCGCGCCTTCTTTCGTTTCGAACAGCCCTTCCATTGCTGCCAGCGTTACCGGCTGGTGCAGCGCGATATTCTTTCCCTGAGCATCGCCTGTCGGAAATGCCATCAAGACTGAAGCAACAGCGCCCGCAATCACGCCGAGACGAACGAACACCTTTCCATACTCTTCATGTTTGTGCGAAAGAAGATAGAAGGCGCCCACCGCTGCCATGACGAATGCCGATGTCACGACAGCGCCGATCATGTTGTGCGTGTACTGCCAGAGGATCCACGGGTTCAACAACAATCCCCAGAAGCTCGTGAGCGACACCGCGCCGTTTGCTCCGACTTCATACGCGACCGGATGCTGCATCCACGCATTCGTTGCGATGATGAAATAACCGGAGAGCCATGAGCCGACGAACATCATGACGGCGGAAACGAAATGCCACCGGGGTCCGAGGCGCTTCTCGCCGAAGAGAAACAAGCCGAGAAAGCTCGATTCGAGAAAGAAGGCGAAGACCCCTTCCATGGCGAGCGTTTGCCCGATGACGCCGCCGGCGAACGCGGAGAACCGCGCCCAATTGGTTCCGAACTGAAACTCCATCGGGATGCCGGTAACGACACCGACCGCGAAGTTCACCGCAAAGATTTTTGCCCAGAAGCGGGCGCCGTTGTTGTACGCCTCGTTGCCCGTTCGCAATGCAATCCATTTCATGATCACGATGAGGAGTGCAAGACCCATCGTGAGCTGCGGGAAGAGATAGTGAAACGAAACGGTGAAGGCGAATTGAATTCTGTGAAGTAAGAGTGCGTCTTCCATACATTATGTTTCGTAAAGGAGAGTAGGCGTTGAAGGAATTCTATGAAGCAGTGCAGAGTTCATCTGAATCAAAGATACGAAAGGCAAAGTGAAGATGCGAATATCCGGTCCCTCAGGCGTGGCGACAACTTCGTCAGGGGAATTCTGAGACGAACATCCGTTTTAGTTACAGGCGGCACCTTTGGTCGTTCTGATGTTTGATGTGCGATTCGTTAGATTGCGTCGGTACGACAATCTGCATGGCGATGGCACTCGACAAGAGTGATAGTACTTTCATGTTTGGCGACATGGTCATAATCGTGTCCGAGATGGCCGTTTATTTCACGGAAGACCTTGCAAGGAGGCGGCGGTGACATGGAGATAACCCTGCTGTTTCAACTTGAGCGTACCCGTAGGCCGGACGGGTGGTACAGGTTTGCCGGCTTGGCTGAAATGCTGCTGCCGTTTCTCGATCAGTCAATCATACCGGTGAGGCATAATGCCAAAGAACTGAGAGATTTTCTCCGTTTTCCGGACATCAAGGACGTTTCGTTGGCGATTCATGAGGGCAAGGGTGCGTACACACGCGCAAGAAACCCAAACGGAAAAAGGCAGTTTGCAATCCACCCATCAATGGAATTGGTTGTCTCGGAATTGACAAAACCACAACTCGTCGCTTTTGAGACTGAGCTACGGAATGAAGAGCGATGGGGTAACTACCATCTCTTTTTGCAGAGTCCCGAATGGGATGAAAACGTAACGAGCGGCGGAAGGGCGCCATACCACGAACGCATTGACCGCGTGCTGAACGAGCTTTGGAAATTTCAGGACGACCCGCCGACAGAGTTTTTTCTTTTTGTCTCCCCTTCGGTTCCGTGCGCTATCCCCGACGAGATGCTTGGGGAGGAAATCCCCGGCGAAAAGACAATCCTCTTTGCCGCTGAAGAAACGATTCAAACGATTTTTGGAGACTTCATTCCGAAAGCAAACCGGCTGCTTTCACTTGCGGCGGTGTTGCATCGCGCCTCTCTGTAAAATAACCAACGAACCAAGCCACGTATCACGTCTTCCGTTGCAGCCTCCTGTATCTCGCTTTTGCTCTCTCTACTGTCGCTCGTGCATATTCGGGATCGTTATGATACCGCTTGCGTGCGCGGTCTTGAGTTGCCTTTCGATATGCCGGGTCTTCACGATATCGGCGGTTCAACATCGCAAGGAGGCGTTTGCGGTTCTTGCGATAGTATTGTTGGCGTTTGGTCAACAGAGTCGAGGCAAGTATTTTCGGTCGCAAGGGATTACCGGAAAAGTTCACACTGCGGATGGAGTGGAAATGTATTCTGGAGAGTGTGCTGACAGGGACCAACGCCGAGACTACTCCCCTCCAACGTTTCGTAACAAGAATTGCTCCCGCGCGCGCAGCGCGCGCGGGAGCGTCCTCACGATCACTTCAAGAGAAGCATTCGCTTCAACTGACTGCGCGGACCGCTTGTGAGTCTATAGAAATAGACGCCACTCGGCAGTTCTGCAGCATTGACCTCCGCCCGATACAACCTCCCGCTTTCTGCAATGTCATCGAACAGGATCATGACCGGTTGCCCGAGCATGTTGAACACTTCGAGTTTCGTGCGCGCGGTGTTCTCGACCGAGAATCGGATTTCCGTTGTGGGGTTGAAAGGGTTCGGATAGTTTTGAGACAGAGAGAACACACGCGGTGCCGACTCTTCCACAGCCGTTACGCCGGTTGTAACCGTGATCGGCTCGGTGTGATGTACTGTGCCGTCGAGATCAACTTGTCGCAGCCGATACTGATATGTGCCTGAGCCGGGAAGTGTGTTGTCAACGAACTGATACGCATGCCGTTCGTTTGTCGTTCCATGCCCTGCAACAAAACTTCCTGCTATCTCAACGAACGGGCCGGTGGTTCCCGTGCGCCGTTGGACATAGAACCCGTAATTATTGATTTCCGAAATCGTCACCCAATGGAGCCGCACGGAGGTTTGGTTGAGCGGCGTTGCTGTAAATGAAGCGAGTTGCACCGGCAAGTTGTTCGGATTTGTGCCGAACTCGATTGCCAGCGGCGAGCTGAACATCGGGGGCCCGCTGCCATTGTTTCGATACTGGATGCCGGCTGTGCCCGCAGCGTTTTCTATTCCCACAAGAGCATCGGAGAGAATCAACGGCGGCGGTGGGTTGTTCGTCAGCGCGTCGTTGTACTGCATTTTGATGTTGCCGTTGGGATAGAGAATAATCTGGAACGTGATCGAATCCGTGTTCGCCGTACCAGTCCACCGATGCACGCGATAATACGTGGCGATGAATTGCGATGGGCTGCTGAAATAGTACACCCTCGCGTTGGGGAAGAGTGTTTGACTGACATCGAGATCCATTGCGCAGGCTGCAATCCAGTTGTTCGGTGCCGCGGCATCAGGAATCGCTGAGGTTGTTGCTGTCGTCGTAGCTCCCGTGCCGAATGTCAGGTATCCGTTCGATCCGATGAAGACCTCCGTGAAATTCGTTCCGAAGAACGGGAAGGAAAATCCCAGCGGCGTACTGCCGAAGAAGTCATCATCGCCCGATCCGCCGCTCGTCCATGTCGTAATAGCCGTATGGCCACCGGCGATTGGATCAACCCATCCGTAGGTCGGGTACGATGGGGCATTGGTGGCAAGCGAGTTTGCGAAGTAATACCCTCCGCTGGTTCCGCCGCCGCCGCCGAAATGCGAATACACGGTGAACGTTCCGCGGAGCGTGTCGTTCGTCCGATTCTGATCCGTTCCATGACTTGCAATGATCGTGTAGGAATGAACCCCGGTTGTGGCTGGGGTGAAGGGGTCGAACGTTACGGTGGTTGAATTGCCAGAGGCAAGCGAAGCAATCGTGCGAGTGCTCGAATAACTGCCAGGGGTGATCGAATACGAGACCGGAATATTCGATTGACCGAGCGTGCCGACATTGCTGAACTGCGCTTGTACCGTAGCCGCAACATTGTCCGCAATGCTTCCGCTCGGCGAGATATTTGCGGCGGCTGCGATATCGCTCTGCGCCGCGGGTCCTTCCACGGTTAGCGCGTCAATGCCGATGTAGTTGCTGTTTGTGCCGATGGGACCTCCGTCGTACACCAAGTAGCGGATTGCCCATCGAGCGTTGAAGCCAGAGGCAACAGAAGGCGCCCGAAAGCCGCGCCGTCCCCACGTTCCATTTTCGGTTGTGCGGAAGTAACCGAGCATTTGCCAACTCGCCGCTTCGGGAACGCTGTCGCCGATAGCAGAGAACATTACTGCGATGGAATCAGGGAAGGAATTATTGGTCGGCGATCGCTCGTAGAAAATCAAACTATCGCCTGCGACGACCGTCAATGCGGGAAGCACGAGCCAGTTGTCAATCGTGTTCGCGCTCGTGACGGATTGAAAATTAGAACCAACATAACCCGTATCGGGCCCGTTGAATGACAAGAAGACCGCCGGGTTGCCTTGAAACCAAATAGGTGCAGTTCCCTGAGGACCCGTTCCGCGATAGTAAATCTTGTAGCCGCGATTCTTCAACGAGGTCGTGTCGTTTGCACCGTTGAAGTTATCAATGTAGTACGGAACCCCGGCGCTTATTCGGGGCGTACCAATCGGGCCAACCAGAGCAGCCTCACCCTTGGCTGTGCCATTGTGAGCTGATCGCGCTCCAAAGCGATTGTCGGCTGCTTTGCTGATGGTAATCGTGATAAGTGCGCTTGCGAGAATTAGGGCAAGGCGTTGCATTGCTTTCCTCCGTGTCCTTGTTGAAAAAAAATAGAACCCCGGCATGAAGATCCCGGGGTTCCGTGAGAAAAGGTGTGTTACTTCAGCAATAGCATCTTCTTCAATGCGCTGCGAGATCCGCTTTGCAAGCGATACATGTACAGCCCGCTGGCATACGAACTTGCGTCCAATCGCACACGATAGTATTGTCCTGCCTCTGCAACGCCGTCGAACACTGTTGCAACTTTTTGTCCGAGCAGGTTGAAGATTTCGAGCGTTGTGCGGTCGGTGTTCTCAACCGAGAATTTGATTTCAGTTGATGGGTTGAACGGATTGGGATAGTTCTGGAACAGCGCGAACTCACGGGGCGCATTCTCTCCCACGGTCGTGACGCCATACGTGATGGTGATAGGTTCGCTGTAATGAATCGTTCCGTCGAGATCAACCTGGCGCAGACGATAGAAGTACGTCCCGGCGGTGACCGTTCGATCAACAAAAGAATAATCGTGTGGTTCGTGTGTCGTTCCGTGACCCGGCTGGAAACTGTTCGGCACGACGACGAACAATTGTTCACTGCTCAGCCGCCGTTCGACGTAGAAGCCGTAGTTGTTCAGCTCGCTGAGTGTTCTCCAGTCAAGACGAATGCCGCCACCCTGGTTTGCTCGGGCAGTGAAGCTTGCAAGTTGCACGGGAAGGTTATTGGGATTCGTGCCATACATAACGGCGACGGGAGAAGCAAACATCGGCGCGCCAACACCATTGAAGCGATACTGTATGCCGAGCGTCCCCGTCGTGTCCTGAATACCGACCGTGGAACTAACAACAGTTGTCCCCGAAGCTCCCGATGTATTCGAGAGCAGGTCATTGTACTGCATCTTGATATTACCATCAGGATACAGAA
>CAYUFU010000003.1:64603-70798 GCA_964444145.1 uncultured Chitinophagales bacterium | reverse complement strand
GTATTCGAGAGCAGGTCATTGTACTGCATCTTGATATTACCATCAGGATACAGAATAATTTGAGCCGTGATCGTGTCCGTTGCCGAACCGAACTGATGAACGCGGTAGTACGTTACGACAAACTGAGTCGGACCTCCCTGATAATACACACCTTGATTGGGATAATCCGCCGAGTCCGGGTCGAGGTCGTCCCATGCAAGAGCCACCATGTTGCGTGGGGCTGTCGTGCTTGGAATCGAGACGTTCGAGTAAGGCGAGGCTGTCAAGTCGAACGTGATAAAGCCGTTTGTGTGTATCCACACCTGGGTCTTAACTACGCCGAAGTACGTGAATGGAAAACCAATCGCAACGGGTCCGAAGATACCGTCGTCCGGATCCGACCATTGGTCGTTGAGGACCTTTGTATGCGGGACAGGCGAGAGAGCGAGAGGATCTATCCACTCGTAGTTCGGCCGCGAAGGTGCGCCAGTGGCGTAGTTGTTTGCATAAAAATAGCCGCCGCCGCTTCCGGAATTCAAACTTACGATCGGTCGGTTGCCCGCTGGCGCGGTAACGGATGGTGTCTGAGGTGTTCCGCCAATTGTAATGGAAGTACACTCGGCGTCAATGACGTTGCCGCTTGGCGCTGAGACGTCAACGTCGTACGCGAGCCAGAAGTAATTCGATCCAGCCGTGAGAGCTTGTGAGCCTGTGATGCTGAAGCTGCCGCTCGGGTTTGCAACCGCGGAGCCGAAGCGCGTGGTTGTCGCAAACAGAGGGCTGGTGCCTGTGTAGAAGATCTTCGCGCTGTCAATGTCCCCCGCAGCGGTCGTGCCGTTTGTGTTCAACGAAAACGACGTAACGCTCAGTGGGGAGATCGAGCCGGTGGTGTTTACTTTGATGCCGATAACTTGAACATTCCTCGCTCCGCTTGCAACACTCGAGACCGTATCTTGCGTAACGCGGCTCGAGTCGTATGACTGCGCTACAGCAGTGGTACCGAGAGCAAAATACTCCCCATTGATCGCCAGTGGTCCTATTGGACCGGGCGCTGCCGAAGCCGTTGTTCGAGTGTAATCCGTATTATTCGCGAATGCACCCGATCCGCTGAGTGCGGAGCGCTGTGTCCATGGAGCGAGAGCTGACGCGTTCAAGGCGGGCGATTGAGTCAAGACGAACGTAGATAGATCGCCAAGCATGTTGTCGCTATTCCCGAATGTGGAGTTTCTGCCAACCCACGTGAGCGTTGCAGTCGTCGGCAGATCGGGCTCGCCGTTGAGATCGAGACGGAGTGTTGCCGCGCCGAACACCACCGAGACCGGTGGAACAACAGCTCCAGTTGGGGGTGCACCGAGCGACGCAGTAATACTCTGCGAACCCCATGCGGCTGTGTTTGCGAGTGTGGCGGTCTTCTTCACGTTTGAACTTGGCGTTGGACCGTTGAAGTTGGTGCCAAGTCCGAGGGCGTAGTTGCGTGAGGTTGTTCCTGATGCCGGGAAGTTGATTCGCATCGGTCCAACCACATAGGAGCCGGGAGTTGTTGGTGGCGTTAATGTGCTGGGCGTAGTGCCGGTGCTTCCGGTAACGAAACGATTCAGAGTCAAAATATTGGTCGGTGTAGTGATGAGTATTCCTCTTGAAAGAGAGAGCGAGCCTGTTGTGCCCGCGAGGTTCCCAACAAATAGTGGGTACCCTAATGATACATGGTTGTATGTTGAAATGGTGAGTGTACCGGTGACCGTGCGGACGTCCCCTCCGCTGGTCAATGTTGGGATTAATTCAATCTCTTCTCCGGGTGTAATCGTTACGTTCTCCTCCGGTTGCGCGAAGAATTGTGTGTACGTGACGCTTCTCGTTACGCCAGCTCCGAAGAGCGGTGGCGCGGTGAAACTGCCCCTGCCGCGCGCAATGGTCTGTGTTGTTGCGACGGCAGAGTTTCCAAGCGTGAGATTGCCAAGGGGATCTACCGTACCCATAACAAGGGAGACCGTTCCTGGAAGCGTCAACACACTGGTAATCAACACTCCTGCTGGGTTCGCAAACAGAACAGTCCCGGCAATGCCGCCATTTACAAGTACCCCCGTGCTGCCAAAGAGCGTTGAAGCTCCTCCCGTAAACCACGTTACTGGTGAGCCAACACTGAAATTCATCGAGCCTGCGTTACTCAGTGATCCGCCGACGAATGTGGTTTTTCCTATTGTGGTGAATGCATTATAGGAACCTGTCGCGCTTGTAACCAGATCAGCAAACGCTTGCAACACTGCGCCTGTGCTTGCAAAGTTGAGTGTTCCATCAATCGTCATCATCTGACATCGCGCAATATTCGCGTCAAGGGTAACGGTGTGGCCTGCTGCAATCGTGACATGATTATCTGCGCTCGGTACGACGCCGCCTACCCATGTTGCAGCTGCGCTCCAGTTTCCCGTTGCCGCAGACGTTATCGTCGTTGGCGAAAATCCCTCGACGGTCAAATCATCAATGAAAATATCCTGCACGCCCCAGATGTTTGTGTACTCGATTCCGATCTTTGCCGTCGCCGTCCTGTACGCAGGAGGGATGAGTACGTTGATACGCTGCCATGGGGTAGCCGAGGTCATGGTTCCGACAACAGTGGCATTCGAGGTAAAAATCATAATGCAGTTCCATGTCGTCCCACCATTGCTCGATGCCATCACGCGCACATTGTTGGAGCCGGCAGTCGCCGCGTAAAAATACCAGAAGCGTACATACGGGTCGATGCCATTCGTTGCGGCTGCCAAGTTGATCGTAGGCGATTCGAGCCGTCGAGAGCCGAACCCCCCTGATGTCGTCGAGCCGAAATTGTAGTCCTGCATGTAACACACTCCGGTTCCCGATACCGCGGCATTCGGTTTTATAGTGCTGGTAGACGAAGGATTCTTTGCCCACGTACCAGCGCCCGTGTTTGTGTTCTGTTCCCAATCCTTCTCACCGTTAGTCCCGCTGGGTTCCGGCACGCCGTCACCTAACAACACCACACGCGATTGAGTCCAGCCGGGAGGCGCAGCCGGGTTTCCCGTCCATGCTGCTTCGAAATCTTGAGTAAGATATACCTGCGCCCATACGCTTGTACTGGCAAACACTAGAAGGGCAACTACGACTGGCAACGAAGTAGAAATGCATTTCATAAGGTTTCTCCTGTGAGTCGTTGGATGAGGTTCTCATGGTTATTTCTTCGGAGTGATTTTCCGGACTTTCTTTGCCGGCTCTATTTTCTCTACCGTAGCTGATGGGGCTTCACTTTGTTGCTGTTGCTTCGCGGCTTTCGCTGCTGCTGCGGCTTTATCGGTCTCGAGTTTCTCGCGCTCTACTTCTTCGCGTACCGCAGGCAGTTCATGTATGCCTGTCGCGCCTTGGTCCGCTCTTGCCTTTACTTCATCTCCGGTGGCAGTCTCTATTGGCTCGTCTCCCTCAACGACTGCCATTTTCTTTACATCGGCAGTTTTGGCTTTGCTGGCATCCTGTGCCATGCAGTTGCACACGAACAGGAGGGTGATTGCAGCGATGAGCATGGTTTTCATGATGTGACCTCTTAGAGTATTGATTGGATGTGTGTGAATTAGAATTCCATCGTGGGTGAACGGAGCATGGACATTATCGAGTCATTCTCTTAGTACAAAAAAGCTTACGCAGCGCGATAGTGTGTCATCTTTGCGAACGCTCTCGCGACACCATACTTGGAGTAGCAGGGTGGGTTGGATTCCCCGTTGTTGGAGATGGCTTGCGCCAGCCCTCAATGACCAAGCGAAAATTGCATAAACTTCTCTTGATTGTCAAGAAGAAAGATAGGAAACACCTGGAACAGCGAAAGGTGTAGCCGTGGAGAGGAAGGTGTTTCGATGAGGGGGATTATCGAAGTCAATTGCGTCGGTCGGATAGTGATTCGCGCGTTGCAGGCTCGTGCATGTTTTCGAGAAACATGTTGCGCAGCGTCCGGTATTCACGGTAGAGATTCAGGCTGTACTCGCGCAAGAGCTCCAATTCATCGCGTTCAGAAAGGTCGTCAATAGAAACCTGCGTCTTACCGTTCCGGCGTTGCAACTCTTTCAGTTTCGTCACAACCAACGCGTTGAGGTGCGGATCGAGGCTGTTCAGATTGCGGAAGTAGTCTCCCATGGCAGACTCCATGCTGTACGTAATGATGTTTGTGCGTGTTTCGAGTTCCGGAAGTGGAACTCATTTGAGAAGTGTTGTGCGAGGGATTCGCGTTGCGCCCTGTGAGAGCGTTTCGTCGGAGTCAATATAGCGCGTCCGCACCGCGAAGAATGTTATGCCGCGCAAACGCGGAGAGAACGATCTCTGTTCTAAGAAGCTCCAATAATTCAAGCTCCAAGTTCCAAAGAAATCTCAAAACTTAATTATCAAACTTCCGCCGAGAACATCGAACAATCCTTAAGAGGGATTTGAGATAGAAAATTCCTTAGAACTTGGAACTTGAATATTGTAATTTTCTCTCTGCTTCTTGAAATACCAAAGCCATTCGCGTTCGCGAATAGCTTTGCATGTGTTCAGACTTGGAACGTTGCTTATGCGCTCGCCGGGTGACTGTAGTTTCTCAAGTCTGCTCCTGCACTCATCCCCGGATGCGATGCCGACTCTTGTTGCTCAAGTCGTTTCAGGATTTTCCAGATTGTTCGCTCAGAGATTGTGATGTTATGCTTCTCTTGCAGGATTGCCCTCAACCGCCGCTGACCGTAGCCTGTTTGATCCTTCAGGCGCTTCAGCAATTGCACGGACGATTCGGGCGTTGCGCTGGGGAAATGATGCGGACGACGTGATTGGTCAACAAGGCTTCGTGCATCCGAGCCGGACTGACGATAGCGCTTGAGCCATTTGTAAAATGTCTTGCGGCTGATACCGAAGCGTCTGCACACCTCCTGTGCGCTGCCGGTTTCGTCATAGCAAATCATCCACGCAAGGCGCGGATGCAACGACGAGGGGCTCTCTGCAGATGCGGGTTTTTGTTCTTTCACCATGGATCCACCTATGTTATTAATAGTTGTTGGTTGTAATTTTTTTCTCGCTTCACGCGAAACACACTTCAAAGAACGGGGGAATGCACTGTGGGGAATCTTCCGGGGAGGTGTTCGAAGAACCTATGCTTTCTCTTCATGCTCTCAGGTCAACGAGTTTCATGCGTTGTGCCAGAGTTACTCTTCACCCCCTTGCGTATTACTTGCAAGGAAGAGGCGGCAAATCAGACTGAATTTGAGATGGTGCGCACGCGATGCCGCGGCGCCTTGAAGAAAGAGCGGTGACAAATACGCTTACGGCTCACGGCACGACGTGGGATTTGTAGAATCTTCCCCAGCTACAACAGCATTGTTGCAAGTTCTTTTTCGCGTATATTGCACCTTCACATTCTCGGCTCTCCGATGCGTATTTCGATCCGTAAGACAACTCGTTTGCTGTTACCCTTCGTGGCGCTGCTCTGCGTTGCCGGCTGGGTGACTCAGTACTATGCACTCGTGTCTAAGCCTGAATTCTTCGCTTCAAAGGACAGTCGCGGTTTTGTCAGGTATTTTTATCTTGCGGGCGAAGCAAACATCCCGTCATGGTTTCAGTCGGTGACACTCGCCCTCTGTGCGCTTCTCCTTCTCGCAATCAGTGTCAGGAAACAAGCGTTTCGTTTTCATTGGCGCATGTTGTCGGCGTTGTTCCTCTTTCTTTCGTTGGAGGAAGCCGCGTCGATACTCGAGGGACTTGCCTACCGCCTTCAGCGAATCTTGCCGTTCACTCCCTCGTATCTTGCGATTGGTGCAATCGTACTGCTCGCGGTGGGCTATTGGCGGTTCGTGTTTTGGCTGCCAGCGACATCACGAGCGCGCTTCATTGCGGCGGGAATCATTTACATCAGCGGCGTCGTCGGGCTTGAGATGATCGGGTCGTTTGGCGAAGAGTATTTCTATGCACATCGAATTTTCTTCCTCACCCGCGCTGTCATCGAAGAGGGACTTGAACTGCTCGGTATCATTCTTTTTGTGCGTGCGCTCCTGCTGTACATCAGAGAGGAAACGGTTTCCGAAGATGACCCCCGAGATGTTCGCGAAAGGAGCACGGTGCGCTTCACGATCGTTGATTGATTTCACCTGTGGCGTTTCATATATTGGGTGCGAAAAAGAGAAATTAGGAGAGGTGGCCGAGTGGCTTCCCGAAGGGACTCCTACGGGGGAAGGCGCTAGTCTCGGATGTTTCATG
>CAYUFU010000003.1:6235-64503 GCA_964444145.1 uncultured Chitinophagales bacterium | reverse complement strand
GCTAGTCTCGGATGTTTCATGGATGGTTACAATTGGTTGAAAGCAAATAGGGTCATATAGATTAGGAGAGGTGGCCGAGTGGTTGAAGGCGCTAGTCTCGAAAACTAGTATAGGCGCAAGTCTATCGTGAGTTCGAATCTCACCCTCTCCGCATCCAACAATTCTCCTATGGACAATGCGGAAAGCCCTTCTGGAAGACCAAGAGGGCTTTTCTTCTTTTGGTCAACACGTTTACTCCAGTACGATGATACTAGTCGTTGACAACTACGACTCCTTCACCTATAACCTCGTGCAACTCCTTGAAAAGATTCTTCGTGGTACGCCTGAGCACGTTCTCGTTCGGAGAAACGATCAAATCACGATCGACGAAATTGCGAAGCTGAAGCCTGCGCGCATTCTCATTTCACCGGGACCTGGAAGGCCTGAACATGCCGGTATAAGTGTGGACACGATTCGCACGTTCGGTGAAACGATTCCGATTCTTGGCGTGTGTCTCGGGCATCAGGCAATCGGCGCTGCGTTTGGCGGTACAATCGTCGAAGCACCGACGTTGATGCATGGAATGACATCCGAAGTGTTTCATACCAACATATCGGTGTTTCGCGGGGTGAAGAATCCTGTTGTCGCGACGCGCTATCATTCGCTCATCGTTGAAGCGGAGAGCTTGCCGGCGAGTCTCGAAGTGACGGCGAGGACCAGTGATGGCGTCGTTATGGGATTGCGGCACACGACCTTCCCCATTGATGGGGTGCAGTTTCATCCCGAAGCTATTCTGACTGAAGAGGGCGAGCGTATGCTCTGCAATTGGATTGCGCAGTAGTGCGTTAGGTGCTCGCGTTCCGCTCTCTCCGTTCCGCGCGCGTGCAACATTCTCCTTGAAGCGTTATATTAGTTCACCAGGGGATTTCAAATCATCGGGTACAAGAGCGATCTCCTGTGAAGGTCAAAGTCTGTGGCATAACGAATCTCGAAGATGCGCACGCAGCGGTTGACGCGGGCGCTGACGCATTGGGCTTCATCTTCACGCAACTCAGTCCACGCTACACGACGCCCGGCGTCGTTCGCGAAATCATTCAAACGCTGCCGCCTTTCATCACGCCGGTCGGGGTGTTTGTCAATCGGAAGCGGGATGAAATCAACGACATTGTTGCCATTACGGGCATCCGCTGCATTCAATTTCAGGGAGAGGAATCACCGGTGGATATGGTAGGGTTCTCGGTCCCGGTGTATCGTGCGTTTCGCGTGCGCGAAGGATTCGACGTCAGTTCGCTCGAGCGTTATCCGACGCGGACGTTTCTCATTGATGGGTTCAACGGCGGTACCAACAGCGAAGCATCGAAGACATCCGAATGGCGAACGGCAATTGCCGCGAAGAAATTCGGGCGGGTAATATTAAGCGGCGGGCTGACGCCAACGAACGTTCACAATGCGATCGCCGCCGTGCGACCGTACGCAATTGATGTCAATGGCGGTGTCGAAGCGTCACCGGGGAAAAAGGATAAGGAAAAACTGAAGGAACTGTTCGCCGCAGTGCGAACGGCAAAGGTGTTTACATGATTATTGTAATGGATCGCGGCGCAACCCGCGATGATATCGAAAAGGTTCGCGACACAATCGTGAGCCTCGGATATACAGCGCACGAGGTTCGCGGTGCAACGCGTACCGTTGTAGCCATGACGGGAAATCGCGAGAAAGTGTCGCCGGCCCGTTTTCGCTCGATGGCGGGCGTGCAAGAAGTTCTCAGCATCACGAAGCCGTACAAACTCGCAGGACGCGAAACCAAAGCGGAGAACACGGAAATCCATGTGGACGGCGAAACCATCGGTGGTCGGGAGTTGGCGATTATTGCCGGTCCGTGCGCGGTGGAGAGCCGCGAGCAGTTGCTGCAAACGGCAGAGGTTGTGCGCGACGCAGGTGCGCGCTTTCTGCGCGGCGGAGCGTTCAAACCGCGCACATCGCCTTACTCGTTTCAAGGATTGAAAAACGGCGGCCTCGACATTCTGCGCGAAGCAAAAGAAGCGACGGGGTTGAAAATCGTGACCGAAGTGAAAGACAACCGTACGCTCAACGAAGTCGCACAGGTCGCGGACGTGATTCAAATTGGAGCACGCAATATGCAGAATTTTTCTCTGCTCGAAGCTGTCGGCGACCTTCGCATCCCTGTGCTGCTCAAACGCGGCATCGCCGCAACGGTCGAAGAGTTGTTGATGAGTGCAGAGTATATTCTTGCGCGTGGCAATTTCGATGTTATCTTGTGCGAGCGGGGCATCCGCACCTTTGAACCTTCGACGCGCAACACGCTCGACTTGAACGCAATTCCCGTGCTCAAAAAGCTTTCGCATCTCCCGATCATTGTCGACCCCAGTCATGGCTTCGGTGCATGGGACGGAGTCTCGGCGATGGCACTCGCAGGCGTTGCCGCCGGTGCCGACGGTTTGCTCATCGAAGTGCATCCCGATCCGTCTTCTGCACTTTCCGACGGTTACCAGTCGTTGAAGCCTGAGCGCTTTCGTGATCTGATGGATCGCGTTCGATTAGTCGCAGCGGCAGTTGATCGGTCGGTGGCAGCAGAAGTTGAAGGATAACCGCGCAAACGAGTTATGTACTGTGCAGCCTGTGGAACCGCTCTCGCCGCCGACGCGAACTTCTGCACCGCGTGCGGTGCGTCGGTCGCGACATCTGAAGAGAGTATCTCTCCGCCCTCCGGAACATCACCGACTCGCCGCGTGGTCTTCCTTGTCGGTGCATGCGCCGTGCTCGTGGTGATAGGAACCTTTATCAGTTTCCTGAACCCATCCGTTCACAACGTCATTCTTCGTCAGCAAACTGTTGCACCTTACACGGACTACGGGTCGAACGTCGTGGAGTCGGTGGATGTCGCATTTCGCGAAGAGGGTGACGATGTGCTTTTCTCCCTTGCCGATTTGAAACGGCACAAGCTGATTCGGTTCGAGTACAAAGGCGGAAAAACGCCGCGCCCGATTCTGGCATACATCGCCCCAACAGGACAAGTGGTAACCGCCATCAGCGTCAGCGAGCACTGCGGCTCGACTAGGTTCACAATCAAAGAGAACAAAATCTTCTGCGCGCACTGTCCATCCAATTGGGACATGATGACGATGGAAGCGTATGCATGCTGCGCGAAATATTACCCCGACCCGATTCCGAGCCGCGTGAGTGGCGATGATGTGCGGATTGCAAAAGCGACCATCGAAAAATGGGCTGGGAGACTCTAGAGTCCGAGCATGCACGAGAGAGACGTCCCCATCGCTAATCCCGCATGACGAATCCCTTGAACATTCGAGTTCGCTTTGCACCAAGTCCGACAGGCTACCTCCATGTTGGCGGGCTTCGTACGGCGCTCTACAATTATCTCTTCGCACGAAAACATCACGGCGCGTTTGTTCTTCGGATTGAGGATACCGATCAAGCTCGACGCGTTGAAGGTGCTGAAGAAAAGCTCATCACGGCGCTGAAGTGGGCTGGACTCACGTGGGACGAAGGGCCCGACATCGGTGGACCGAAGGGACCTTATCGCCAAAGCGAGCGCCTCGCAGTGTATCGTTCGTATGCACTGGACCTGGTCGCATCGGGGAACGCCTACTACGCGTTCGATACTCCAGAAGAGTTGGAACAAATGCGCAAGGCGCAGGAGCAGCAGAAGTTGACGCCGAAGTATGATCGGCGCGCGCTCAATCTGACGAAGCACGAAGTTGATGCGCAACTTGCCGCGGGCACGCCATTCGTCATACGCATGAAGGTGCCGGATGCAACAACGATTGCCTTCGACGATTGCGTGCGTGGGAGAGTGGAGTTTGCAAGCGAGATGATTGACGATCAAGTGTTGCTCAAGTCGGATGGCTTTCCGACGTATCATCTTGCCAACGTCGTGGACGATCACTTGATGGGAATTTCGCACGTGATTCGCGGCGAGGAGTGGCTTTCGAGCACGCCGAAGCATGTGCTGTTGTACAACGCTTTCGGTTGGGAGATGCCGCAGTTCGCACACCTTCCGCTGCTGCTCAATCCCGACAAGTCGAAACTCAGCAAGCGGCAGGGGGATGTCGCGGTGGAGGATTATCGCGACAAGGGCTACTTGCCTGATGCGCTTCTGAATTTCGTTGCGTTTCTCGGCTGGAATCCCGGCGGCGAGCGGGAGATTTTCTCTCTCGACGAACTCGTGCAGGAGTTCTCGCTTGAGCGCGTCGGCAAAGCAGGCGCCGTGTTCAACGTCGAAAAGCTGAACTGGATGAACTTCGAGTATCTCAGAACCAAATCGGACGCCGAAGTTCTCACGATGGTGAAAAAGCATCTGAAGACGTCGCGGTTCGCCTCGCGACAATTCGATGACGCGTATATTCACAAGGTCATCACGGCGATGCGGGATCGTGCGAACGTTGTGAAGGACTTTATCGAGAAAGGCGCATACTTCTTTGAAGCACCCTCACAGTACGACTCCGATACCGTGAAGAAGCGATGGAAGCCTGAGAGTGCCTCGCACCTGAGACGACTCCGCGAAGAATTTGCCAGCTCATCTCCAACCACCAAGGAGGACTTTGAAAGCATACTGCATCACGTTGCCGCGGCATTGAACGTGAAAAACGCCGATTTGATCCATCCCTTGCGACTTGCGGTCTCGGGCGTCGGTGGAGGACCGGGACTGTTCGACATCCTCGCAATCATTGGCAACGACGAGACTATGCGAAGGATTACGACTGCGATTGAACATTTGAAATGACTGAACCTACAATCAACGAAATGAAACCTGAACCGTCGGTCAAGAAGTATTTTATTCACGAAATCATTGACGAAGACCTGCGCACGAACAAATACGGCGGTCGAATTCATACGCGGTTTCCACCGGAGCCCAACGGCTATCTGCACATCGGTCACGCGAAATCCATATGCTTGAATTTCGGCCTTGCCCGCGACTACAACGGTTTGTGCAATCTCCGTTTCGACGATACGAATCCGACGAAAGAGGAGCAAGAGTATGTTGACGCGATTCAGCGTGACGTTCGGTGGCTTGGCTTCGATTGGGGTGATCGGTTGTATTATGCTTCGGACTACTTCGATCAGCTATACGAGTACGCTATTCGTCTGATCAAGAAAGGTAAAGCCTACGTATGCGATTTGAGCGCCGAACAAACGCGCGAATATCGCGGCACGTTGACGACCCCGGGCAGGAACAGTCCGTTTCGTGACCGAAGCGTTGAGGAGAATTTGGAGTTGTTCGAGCGCATGCGCGCAGGGGAATTTCCTGACGGTGCGAAGACGCTCCGCGCAAAAATTGATATGGCCTCACCGAACCTCAACATGCGCGATCCGGTGATGTACAGAATTCTTCATGCAACGCATCATCGCACGGGCGACACGTGGTGCATCTATCCGATGTACGATTGGGCGCACGGGCAATGTGATTCCATCGAGCGCATCACGCACTCGATTTGCACGTTGGAGTTTGTCGATCATCGCCCGCTCTACGATTGGTTTCTCGAGGAGCTTGGAATTTATCGCCCGCAGCAAATTGAGTTTGCCCGGTTGAATCTGACCTACACCGTGATGAGCAAGCGGAAGTTGCTGCAGCTTGTGCAGGAGCATCACGTCAATGGCTGGGACGACCCGCGTATGCCGACGATCTCCGGGTTGCGGCGGCGCGGTTACACCCCTGAGGCGATCCGCATGTTTGCCGATCGTGTCGGTGTGGCACGGGCTGAGAGTGTCTCTGAAGTGCAGCTCCTGGAAGATTGCGTGCGCGACGATTTGAACAAGCGAGCCCCGCGCGTGATGGCAGTGCTCCGTCCGTTGCGCGTCGTTATTGAGAATTATCCCGAAGGTCTCGTTGAGGAACTCAATGCGGTGAACAACCCGGAGGATCCTGCCGCGGGCTCTCGGAGAGTCCCGTTCACCAACGTGCTCTACATCGAACAGGACGATTTCAAGGAAATCCCACCGAAGAAATATTTTCGACTCTCGCCCGGCGCCGAAGTCCGTTTGCGTTATGCCTACATTATCAAGTGCGTCGGCGTCGTGAAGGACGAAAAGACAGGCGAGATCATCGAGGTTCGCTGCACGTACGATCCCCAGACCAAAAGCGGCTCGGATACGAGTGGGAAGAAAGTGAAAGGGACGATCCACTGGGTCTCTGCGCGCCATGCGATCAACGCCGAAGTGCGGCTGTATGATCGCTTGTTCAGCGTTGAAGACCCGAGCGGCGAGAACTGGAAAGAGTTGATCAATCCGCAGTCGTTGGAAACGCTGCGCAATGCGAAAGTCGAGCCAAGCCTCGCCGATGCAAAACCGCAAGATCGGTTTCAATTCGAACGGCTCGGATATTTTTGCGTTGATGATGATGCGAGCGCGGGTAACCTTGTGTTCAATCGGACGGTGACCTTACGCGATACGTGGGCGAAACTTGCCGGCGCTGAGACCAACGCGTGAAAACCAAGAGGGAGCTTCGTTTGCAATCGCGATTTGTGTATTATGCTCTTGCACAACTTCATCGCATCATCGAGAATAGCGTATGAACGTCATTCGCATGAAGAACGCCGTCTTCTACGCCTATCACGGCGTGTTTGAAGACGAACAGAATCTCGGCGGCAAGTTCGAATTCGACGTTGATTTGTATTGCGATCTCTCGGCGGCAGCGGAAAGCGATTCGCTGGCGAAGACCATTGACTACGAAAAAGTATACGCGTTCATTTACAAGACCGTTCTTCACAAGAAATTCTATTTGCTCGAAGCACTTGCCAACACGATCGCTCGCGGATTGCTGAAGGAGTTTGCTCCGCTGCAAAAGGTGACGGTGCGTGTACGCAAACCTCATCCTCCCGTCAGAGGAGTCATTGACTACGTGGAAGTGGAGATCACCCAGGAGCGATGAGCAGTGTATAGAGTGTTTCTCGGGCTTGGTTCGAATGTCGGTGAGCGGCACAGATTCCTGAACGCAGCCGCCCACGAGTTGAAACGACTCGATCGGACGGAAGCCATATGGTCGTCGTCCGTGTACGAAACGGAGCCGTTTGGGAAGCATGATCAGCCAAAGTTTTTGAACGCCGTTGTCGAACTCGAAACGGAACTTGCGCCGCCTGAGCTACTGCACCATGTGAAAGCACTCGAGCAGCGAGTCGGACGAACACCGTCGGAGAGATGGGGACCGCGGGAAATTGATGTGGACATCTTGTTGTACGACGGGGTTGTCCATGACGACGAGAATCTCAAAGTACCCCATGCGGAGTTAGAAAAACGAAGATTCTTTCTCGTACCGTTTCGCGAAATCGCCCCTGAGGTTGTGCACCCCATTAGCGGGATGACAATCGAGGAGATGGCGAACGCATGCAGAGACACAGGAAAGGTACTGAAGACTGTCTATAAGATTGTGCTGTGAACCTTGAGAACGTGAGGAGCTTTGTTGTCTAAACAGCAGCCGAAAACTATCGAAGAACTGATCAGCGAATCCGAGCTCCGCTACATTGCGATTGAGGGAGTCATCGGCGCGGGGAAGACAACCTTCGCGAAGAAATTGGGCGAGTTGATTGGCGGACAAGTGGTGCTCGAACAATTCGAGGCGAATCCGTTCCTCAGAGATTTCTACAAAGATCGTGAGCGCTACGCCTTTCAGACGCAGATTTTCTTTTTGCTGAATCGCTACAAGCAGCAACAGCAACTCTCGCAAGCAGATCTGTTCCACCGCTTTCTCGTCACGGATTACATCTTCGAGAAGGACAAGATTTTTGCCTACTTGAATCTGGCAGATGAAGAGTTGAAGCTGTACGAAACGTTGATTGCAAGTATCCAGCACAACGTGACGCCTCCGGACTTGGTTGTGTACTTGCAGTCGAGCGTGTCGCGGCTACTGCTGAACATCAAACATCGCGGGCGGGATTTCGAAGCGGCGATCGAAGAGAGCTATATCCGCGATCTGAATGAAGCATACAATTACTTTTTCTTCCGCTACAAAACGTCGCCGCTGCTGATTGTCAATTCGACGGAAATAGATTTTGTCGCCAACGAAGAGCATTTCTACGACCTCGTGCGCGCGATTTTTCGACCGAATCATTCGGCAGTAGAGTACTACAATCCGCCAACGGCGAAATGAAAAACAAGAAGAAATGAAAAACGTGAGTTTAAGATGTTTCGATTTCTAGTATACCTGGCGTTTGCGTGGCTTGGCTGGAAAGCGCTGAAGATAATTTTTCGAATAATGTCCGGTGCGGACTCGTTGAAGCAGAAACGAGAGTACGGAACGGTGCAGGGCGATGGGGAGAAGCAGCGGATGGAATTCAAAGATGTCCAGGACGCCGAGTTCACCGAAGTCAAAGACCGCGAGCCGGTGTCGAAATAAGTTCTGACGGCATTGTTACGTTCACTTGAGCGTCCATTCAAGAAGTTCCTCTCCACACTGCTTCGCCTCGTGATCGGCTCAGCGCCGATGTCTCTTTCTTCCCATTCTTCCTTCCACCGCATTCTCATCGTTCGTCAGCACAACCAGCTCGGCGACATGCTCTGTATCGTCCCAACACTGAGAGCGTTGCGGGAACGATTTCCCAACTCGTTCATCGCGCTTGTTGCAAGTCCGATCAACTTCGAAGTGATGCGGCACTGTCGTTACCTTGACGAGGTCTTGATGTTTGACAAGACGCGAGGATTGCTGAGCAGCATTGCATTCATTCGCGATCTGAGAAAGCGGAACTTTGATTTAGCAATCGTTCCCTCGACTGTCTCGATGTCGTTTACAAGTCACCTGTTCGCTTTTCTGTCGAATGCTCACACTCGAATCGGTGCCGCCGGCATTGATGGGAAAGAAAATCCGTCGGCGTTTTTCTTCAACGTTCCCGTCGTGTTAGATTGGCGTGCAACGCCGCACCGTCATCAAACGCTGCGCAATCTTGACATGCTGAAGCCGCTTGCGATTTTCTCGGATGATTTGCATTTGGAGATAACCTTCGATAGAGAAGAGGCAGCGATGATGGAGCGATTGAAAAGAGAGAAAGCTGAGCGGAAGAAACTCGTCATTGGGTATCACGCGGGTGCAGGAAAAACTCCGAACCGGTGGGAGGCGAGTCGCTTTGCGAGAGTCGCAAACACGCTCGCGCAAGAGTTCGACGCCGCAACCCTCATCACTGCAGGACCGATGGACGACGAGCCTGTTTATGACATGACGAAGTGGCTCACCGTTCCGTACAACCTCATAAAGGGCAAGCCGATTCGCGAAGTGGCGGTAATTCTTTCGACCGTGGATTTGATGATTACCAACGACACGGGCATCATGCACGTTGCAGGCGCAGTAGGCGTTCCCGTTCTCTCATTGTTCGGGCCGACTGACCCCGAACAGTGGGCGCCGGTCGGAACGAAGAATCGCTGGTTGAAGGGGGAGAAGGAAGACATCAATACTATTTCTGTCGAAGAGGTGTTGCGAACGTCGAGGGAGATGCTGAAGAAATGAATTACAACGACGCAACGATTTAAAACGCTCTGTTTCGAACGTATCACAGAGCTTGCCTCACTTCCCTTTGATGACGTTATGAATTCCGTAAAGTCCTCATTCCTCGAACCCTTCTGCTCGCGAAAGGATGTTGACTATGTGAAAACTCTCTCAGCATGTAGAGCGATTCTCCAGAGTCGCTCATTTGGTTGGCAGGAGCGACACTGGAGCGTCGCTCTACATGGTAGAGCCGGGAAGGTTCGCACGTTGAGCCGCACGCCGCCGTTGACAAACACACCTACACCTATCAAGGGTTGAGTTTCCCGCGATTATGTTTTAGATTGAAGAGGATTTGTCTGAGGAATTCCGTCATGTTTCCGTTTGCCGAAGCTGTCGCCCTTGACTATCGAGAAGAGATTCTCAAGCTGAAGAAAGAACTTAACGCTGTCATTCTCGCTCACTACTATCAGGAGAGTGAGATTCAAGACATTGCGGATGTCATCGGCGACAGTTTGGAATTAGCACGTCGAGCAGCGGCAACGCAAGCGGACGTGATTGTGTTTGCGGGCGTTCACTTCATGGCGGAAACGGCAAAGATTCTTAACCCACACAAGCCGGTGCTGCTTCCCGATTTGAACGCAGGCTGTTCGCTTGCGGATGGTTGTCCTGCGCCCGCGTTCAGAGCGTTTCGCGCTGCGCACCCGAATCATGTTTCCATCACCTACATCAATTGTTCGGCGGAAGTGAAAGCGGCGAGCGACATCATTTGCACTTCGTCCAACGCCGAAAAGATCATCAACCAGATTCCGCATGACAAGCCAATTTTCTTCGCGCCTGACAAGAATCTTGGACGCTATCTTGTGAAGAAAACGGGACGCGACATGTTATTGTGGGAAGGGGCGTGTATTGTGCACGAAGTGTTCAATCTGCGAAAAATCATTCAGCTCCAAGTCGAGCACCCCGATGCCGAGTTGATAGCGCATCCCGAATGCGAAGAGCCGATTCTTGCGCGAGCGAACTTCATCGGCTCAACGAGCAAGTTGCTGAATCGCGTCCAGACAAGTCCAGCCAAGAAGTTTATCGTAGCAACAGAAGCGGGCATTCTCCATCAAATGCAAAAGGCAGCTCCAGACAAAATACTCATTCCCGCTCCCCCCGATGAGAATTGCGCGTGCAACGAATGTCCCCACATGAAATTAAATACAATGCAGAAGTTGTATTTGTGCATGAAGAATCGCTCGCCTGAAATTACTCTTTCATCCGAGTTGATGGAGAAGGCATTGCTGCCGATTCAACGTATGCTTGCAATGAGCTGAGCCAGATGCGTCGGGTGTGATGGCGGTTTTGGCTGCGCTCAGCCAACGTGGACGTGAATCAAGACGGACGCGAATTTGGTTTTGATTTAGGCTTTGTGTAATTTTAAAGCGAGAAATCTTCATCGTCACGGAACTGCAGATGGTACTCCGATGTTGATGAGGATGACGGACTTAAGGCGATCAAGAACATCGCCTTTCTCTTGGAAATAAATAAGACTTTAACGGTCGTATTTCGTGGTTAGGCTTTCGAAAAAAGTTGAGTACGGGCTGATTGCGATTCGCCATATCGCAGCGAAGCCGAGCGGCGAGATCGTGACAGCGAAGGAAATCGCCGACCGTTACGGTGTACCGTACGAATTGCTTGCTAAAGTTTTACAGAAGCTGACGCGGTCGGGGCTGATTGTATCAACGCAGGGAATGCGCGGTGGCTACTCGCTTGCCAAAAATCCGAATGAAATATCGGTTTCGATGATTATCCACGCGATCGAAGGGACATCGCCGGCAATCGCCGAGTGCATGACGAAAGGTCCTATGAGTTGCGATGTGTTCAGCGTCTGCACAATCAAGTCGCCGCTTTCGAAGGTGCAGGCGAATATTGATAATGCATTCAATTCGATGACGCTCGCACAGATAGTTTAGCCTCAACCCCTGAGCAGAGAGGGGTATCACTCCTTGAGTTCGTAGCATTCATGGAGTCTGTACAGTTAGTAGAATTGGTTTGTGGTCCAGGGTCTGAGGCTCAGGGTTCAAGAGCCTGTGTGAGAATCATGTAGAGCGACACTCCAGTGTCGCTCTGGCTCATGAAAGCAGCGATTCTGGAGAATCGCTCTACAAGTCGAATTCGTTCTCACACAGGCTCTCAAGTTCAAGATACGATGATGCATCCTATTTATCTCGACAATAACGCAACGACGCGTGTTGACCCGCGAGTGGTCGAAGCGATGATGCCGTATCTCAGCGAGCAGTACGGTAACGCAGCAAGTCGGCATCATGAGTTTGGCTGGCGAGCGGAAGCGGCCGTCGAGAAGGCACGGCAGCAAATTGCAAACGCGATTGGTGGAGAAAAACAAGAAATTGTCTTCACGAGCGGTGCGACGGAATCCATCAATCTTGCGCTGAAGGGAATTGCGGAAGGCTACGTTCACAGAGGCAATCACATCATCACCGCGGCAACGGAACACAAGGCGGTGCTGGATACGTGCAAGCGACTTGAGAAGTATGGATTTCAAATCTCGATTCTTCCGGTTGATGGTTTCGGACTGATTCGCTTAGAGGAACTGGAACAGGCAATCACCGCGAGAACAATTCTCGTCAGCATCATGATGGCAAACAATGAGATTGGGACGATTGCACCGATCGCCGACATTGGAAGACTGTGTCGTGAGCGAAACGTTCTCTTGCACTCCGATGCAACGCAGGCGGTGGGGAAAATTCCTGTTGATGTGAAACAGATGAAAGTTGATCTGATGTCATTCAGCGCGCACAAGATGTATGGCCCGAAAGGAATCGGCGCGCTGTACGTTCGCAACAACAGTCCGAAGTCGAGAGTTATCCCCCAAATGGATGGTGGCGGACATGAACGTGGGTTGCGATCCGGAACTCTCAATGTTCCTGGAATTGTGGGGTTCGGTGAAGCCGCCAAACTTGCTGAAGCAGAAAGAGAAGTGGAGCGGAGGAGAACGGAAGCACTGCGAGACAGGTTGCTCGACGGCATTCTCTCTTCGATCGAGGATTCGTTCTTGAACGGTCATCCGACTCAGCGCTTAGCAAACAACGCAAACATTACATTCAAGGGTGCGGGGGCGGACAAGGTGATGATGGAAATGAAGGATGTCGCCGTGTCGTCAGGTTCGGCGTGTTCATCGGCGGAGCCGGAGCCGTCGCATGTGTTGCGGGCGATCGGCTTGAGCGATAGTGATGCGCAGTGCTCGATGCGGTTTGGCGTCGGACGGTTTACCACAGAGCAAGAGATTGATTACGCGATTCAGAGGGTCAGGGAAAGTGTGGAGAGTGTTCGGTCTAAGACAGCTACCTCTGCTACGAAGACACAGAGGCTTGAACACGGTTCAGGGTTCAAGGTTCAAGCTTGACGCTATGGGTTTCTTGAACCCTGAACGGATTTTAGGTGGCGGTGATTCAAACGAAAAATACACTACGGAAAATCAAAATGAAACAACTCGAATACGTCTTAAGCAACGACAAGGAAGTCCTGGCGTTCATCCGGAACCACTATCCCATGTATCATATGTCGAATGTGTTCTTTCGAGACGTGCAATTTGGGATTCAGAAACTGTTCGAACGGCGTGGAGAGAAGCTTCGTTATCCTGATGCGGAGAGAATCGCACGAGAGTTTGTCGGAAAGTTGGAAAAGGAAAAGACGCTCAACAGAATTGACCAGCAGAGTTGGGTGCTGAATTATCCGGAGTTCAAGAAACCGGTTGTCACACCCACGGCTCCGGCGAAACCTGCGGCAAGCGCTGCGCCTGCGAAATCTCCTGCTGCCGGCGGAGTGAGACAGGCGCTTCCACCTCTGAGTGGAGCAAAGCCAGCCGGCGCTGCCCCCGCGACCGCAACGCCGACGTTACCGCCTTTGAGCAGCGCAAAGCCCGTCACAAGTGGCAAGCCGACATTGCCGCCATTGAGTAGTGCGAAACCGGTTGGTGGCGCAAAGCCGACATTGCCTCCACTGTCGAGTGCAAAACCGGTCGGAGCAAAGCCCGTTGCGGCGGTTGAATCTCCAGGCGCAGCAGATGCCGGCATGAGCCAAGCGGAAGTTGTTGCAGAAAAATCTGATGTCACACCCGAACCGCCGCGGGTAGAATCGCCGAAAGTTGAACCAACGAAAGCGGCGACTCCAAGTCCCTCGTCGGTTGCACCACCGCCCGGACAGCGAAAACCGTTGCCGCCGTTGCGAGGGAATTATACTCCAGCGGGAAAGAAGTGAGCTGCCGAAAAGGATTAACAAAGAACAAAGGTTGAACTAAAGAGTCTTTCAAAGAGAAGAAGATGCCAACGGAGAATCAAGAGATAGAGCTGTTAGCAAAGCAGGAATACAAGTACGGCTTCGTCACCGACATCGAAATGGATATTGCTCCGCGCGGGTTGAACGAAGATATCATTCGACTTATCTCGTCGAAGAAGCATGAACCGCAGTGGTTGCTCGAATGGCGACTCAAAGCTTATCGTCACTGGCTGACGATGGAAGAGCCGACGTGGCACAACACCACATACCCGGCGATTGATTATCAAGCGGCGAGCTACTACGCTGCGCCGAAGCAGAAGAAGCAATTGAACAGTCTCGACGAAGTTGACCCCGAGTTGTTGAAGACGTACGCGAAACTCGGCATCTCACTCGAAGAGCAAAAGCGGTTGGCCGGTGTTGCTGTTGACGCTGTGTTCGACAGCGTTTCCGTTGCGACAACGTTCAAGGAAAAACTGGCTGAACTGGGCATAATCTTTTGCTCGTTCAGTGAAGCGGTACGCAACCATCCCGAACTGGTAAGAACATATCTCGGCTCAGTGGTGCCGTACACCGATAATTTTTTTGCAACACTCAACTCAGCAGTATTCAGCGACGGCTCCTTCTGCTACATTCCGAAGGGCGTTCGTTGTCCGATGGAGCTTTCGACGTATTTTCGCATCAACGCGGCGGAGACGGGACAGTTTGAGCGAACGCTGATTGTCGCCGATGAAGGCTCCTACGTCAGCTATCTCGAAGGCTGCACCGCGCCGATGCGCGACACGAATCAACTCCATGCGGCAGTGGTCGAACTGGTCGCACTCGACAATGCGGAGATAAAATATTCGACGGTGCAGAACTGGTATCCCGGTGACAAGGAAGGGAAGGGCGGGATCTACAATTTTGTTACGAAGCGCGGTAAGGCGGCGACGAATGCAAAACTTTCGTGGACGCAAGTGGAGACCGGCTCTGCGATAACGTGGAAGTATCCAAGCTGCATTTTGCAGGGGGATAATTCTGTCGGCGAATTTTATTCCGTTGCCGTGACGAACAACTATCAGCAAGCCGATACCGGGACGAAGATGATTCATATCGGCAAGAACACAAAGAGTACAATTGTGTCGAAGGGAATCTCCGCAGGCTTCGGACAGAATTCGTATCGCGGACTTGTGAAGATTGCCAAAGGCGCCACAGGTGCTCGCAATTTCTCGCAGTGTGATTCGCTCCTGCTCGGCGATAAATGCGGCGCCCACACCTTTCCCTACATCGAGGTGAAGAATACGACGTCGAAAGTCGAGCACGAAGCCTCGACATCGAAAATCGGGGAAGACCAGATCTTCTACTGCCAGCAGCGCGGTATCTCGAAAGAAGATGCCGTGAATTTGATTGTCAACGGTTTCTGCAAAGAAGTGTTTCGTGAGTTGCCGATGGAGTTTGCAGTGGAGGCGCAGAAGTTGTTGGGAGTGAGTTTGGAAGGGAGTGTGGGATAGGAGAAACAGAGAGTAACGTTGTGGAAATTCCCTGAGTTGAGGAATAGTTGAGGACTTCCCAGAAGAGAAGCAAAACGAAGTTTGTCGCTACGGCAATCGTTCCCGCTTATGACGGGGAGTCGACAAGAATCGCAAACACATAACCACAAAGGAAAATCGTAGATGTTAGACATCAAAAATCTTCATGCGTCTGTGAATGGAAACGAAATCCTTCACGGCGTGGATTTGAAAGTCAACGCGGGTGAAGTACACGCAATCATGGGACCGAATGGTTCGGGCAAGAGCACACTCGCCGGTGTTCTCGCAGGTCGGGAGGCATATGAAGTTACAGCCGGCACCGTAACGTATGAGGGGAAGAATCTGCTCGACATGGACCCTGAAGAGCGTGCGCGGGAAGGCGTGTTTCTCGCGTTTCAGTATCCGGTTGAAATTCCTGGAGTGACGAACACGTACTTTCTGAAGGCGGGGCTCAACGCCATCCGAAAACATCGCGGATTGGAACAGCTCGATGCCGTGGAGTTTCTTCAGTTGGTGAAAGGCAAGATGAAGCTGGTGGACATGGACAGCGATCTGCTCAATCGGTCTGTGAACGAAGGCTTCTCCGGCGGCGAGAAGAAACGCAACGAGATTTTTCAGATGGCAGTCCTTGAACCGAAGCTCTCGATTCTCGACGAAACGGATTCCGGTCTCGACATTGATGCGCTGCGCATCGTTGCCGACGGCGTGAACAAGTTGCGACGCAACGACAATGCGACCATCGTCGTTACGCACTACCAACGGTTGCTCAATTACATCGTGCCCGATTTCGTTCACGTGCTGGTTGATGGCCGTATCGTGAAGAGCGGCGGCAAAGAACTCGCGCTGAAGTTGGAAGAACTCGGTTACGATTGGGTGCGGGAAGAACTCGAAGCGATTTCTGAAGGGTAACGCATGACGGACAGCAGAAGTATAGAATGGTACACGGCTCACTTCGCAATGTTCGAAAAGAGTTTGAACGGCGAAGCGAAACTACCGCTTCACGGAATCCGCAAACAGGCGATTGCGAAATTTGCTGAACTCGGCTTTCCGACGACGAAGAATGAAGAGTGGCGTTTCACCAACGTCGGGGCGATTGCCAAAGCAGAGTTCTCTCCTGCGCTGAGTTATGACAATAACGGCTTGACGGCAAGGGACGTTGCCCGGTTCATGTTCGGAGGGGTGCAGTGCACGCGTTTGGTGTTCGTCAATGGACACTTTGCTTCCGAGTTTTCGAATCTCCCCACTCAACACGGAGTGTACGGAGGGAGTTTGAAGTCCGCAATAAAGTCTGCCCCAGAGATCGTCAACCGGCATCTCGCGCACTATGTGAAGGTGGATGAGAATGGCTTCACGGCACTCAGCACGGCATTCATTCAGGATGGAGCGTTCATTCATGTCGAGGAGAACGTCGAAGTCGAAAATCCGATTCACCTGATTTTTGTTGCTGCCGGTGAGAAGAGCGTTGCTGCTCATCCGCGCAATCTCATTATTGTCGGAAGAAACAGTAAGGTATCAATTGTTGAGAGTTATGTGAGCCTTGCGTCCGTCCCATATTTGACGAATGCGGTGACCGAGTTTGTCGTGGGTGAAAGTGCTCTCATCGAACATGACAAGTTACAAGATGAAGCGCTGGAGAGTTTCCACATTGGCACGGTTCATTTTCAGCAAGGTGCGAAGAGCAACGTTGTTTCGAATGCAATCAACTTTGGTGGTGCCCTCGTTCGGAACAACATTACGGTGGTGTTGAACGGGGAAGGAATTGAATCCACGCTGAACGGGCTTTCACTTGCAACGGGAACACAACTGATTGATAATCATACGACGATTGACCATGCCAAGCCGCAGTGCGCGAGCCATGAACTCTACAAGTCAATTCTTGATGGAAAGTCGAAGGGGGTGTTCAATGGAAAGATTTTCGTTCGGAAGGACGCGCAAAAAACGGATGCAAAGCAGACGAACAAGACGTTGCTTCTTTCGGATGATGCAACTATTGACACAAAGCCGCAGCTTGAGATTTTTGCCGATGATGTGAAATGCACGCACGGCGCAACGGTGGGCCATCTTGATGAAGAACAGTTGTTTTATCTCCGTTCACGCGGCATCGGGTTGGAAGAGGCAAATGATTTGTTGACGTTTGCGTTCGCAAGCGACGTCATCAATCGCGTTCATATTGAAGCGCTGCGGGAGCAGTTGGATGGGATGGTGCATGAGAAGTTGCGGCATGGACGCAGGTTGGGTTGATGAAGTGATCGGGAGTCGAGTGGCTGGTTGGTGCATGATGTGTGGAGTAGTGAGGGAAGTGGTAACGCGTTGGGAGGATCGCGCGCTAGCGGAGATGTGCGGTTGGTGCGACTGAACTCTCCGACGAAGTAGCCCGCTGTTGTTGCGGCATGGGATGCACTGTGGACGATGTAGTCCGTCAGAAGCCCCATACCTAACTACGCGGAGGGCAAGTCGAGCAATACAATCATGATCAATGTGCAATGGAAGTTCTAACTGCAACATATGTTGAGGAGAAACTCAAGGCGCCGCAGCCGGTGGAGATGTGTCGCTTCCATTTTCCGTTGCTGCGTCAACAGGTGAACGGCAAGCCGCTTGTCTATTTCGATAATGCGGCGACGAGTCAGAAGCCGCAGGTGGTGATCGACGCGATTACGAAATACTATCACGAAGAGAATTCCAATATTCATCGCGGGGTGCATTATTTGAGCGAGAAGGCGACGCAATCGTATGAGGGTGCACGGAAGAAAGTTCAGCAGTTCATCAACGCTCGCTCGACGGAGGAGATTGTTTTCGTGCGCGGGACGACTGAGGGGATCAATCTCGTAGCGGCGAGTTACGGACGGAAGCATGTCGGTTCTGGTGATGAGGTGATTATCTCCGCGATGGAGCATCACTCGAACATCGTGCCGTGGCAAATGCTGTGCGAGCAGAAGAACGCGACGCTGCGCGTCATTCCAATGAATGATGCTGGTGAGTTGTTGATTGATGAGTATGAGAAGTTGCTGACCGATCGGACGAAGATTGTCGCGGTGGTTCACATTTCGAATGCTCTCGGGACCATCAATCCCATCAAAGAGATCATCGAGCTTGCGCATAAGCGCGGGGTTCCCGTGCTGGTGGACGGCGCGCAGGCTGTTCCGCATACGAAGGTGGATATGCAGGCGATGAATTGTGACTTCTATGCATTCTCGTCTCATAAAATGTTTGGCCCGACGGGCGTTGGCATACTGTACGGGAAGAAAGAGTTGCTCGACAACATGCCGCCGTATCAAGGTGGTGGGGATATGATCAAGTCGGTGACGTTCGAGAAGACGACGTACAACGATTTGCCGTACAAGTTCGAGGCGGGGACGCCGAACATCGCGGGAGGCATTGGCCTCGGCGCCGCGATTGATTATATCAACGGGATGGACTTGAATGCGGTTGCCGCGTACGAGCACGAGTTGCTCGAGTATGGAACGAAGAAGTTGTTGGAAATTCCGGGCTTGAAGATTATCGGTACGGCAAAACACAAGGCGAGCGTTATTTCGTTCGTGCTGGAAGGCATCCATCCGCATGACATTGGAACGATTCTCGATTATGAGGGGATTGCAATTCGGACGGGACATCATTGCGCGCAGCCTGTGATGCAACGGTTCGGGATTCCAGCAACGGCTCGCGCATCGTTTGCGTTCTACAATACGAAGGATGAGATTGATGTGCTGGTGAAGGCGATTTACAAAGTGAAGGAAGTGCTCGGTTGAACAGAACGTTGTGGTTGTACATGAAGTTTGTAGAGCGACGCTCCAGTGTCGCTCGGTCGGTCGGCATGCGCGATTCTGGAGAATCGCTCTACGGGTGGCGGTACTTCTCGGACGGACCCATGTATACCATGTCGTGAAATGGAGCGTTGATGTCGCTATTGCGAGAATTGTATCAAGAAGTCATCCTCGACCACAACAAAAGCCCGCGCAACTTTCGAAAGATGGAGGATGCGACGAAACAGGTTGAGGCGTACAATCCCCTCTGCGGCGACCATTACACGATTTATGTGAAGATGGATGGCGATGTGATTCGGGATGTGAGTTTTGACGGTGCGGGGTGCGCGATTTCAAAAGCATCGGCATCGGTGATGAGTTCGATGGTGAAAGGGAAGACGAAGGCTGAAGCGGAGAAACTGTTTCAAGATTTTCATAAGTTGGTTCGAGGCCAGTTGAACCCTGAGGAGAATCTCGAGCAGCTCGGAAAGCTTGCGGCCTTTGCCGGTGTGAGCGAGTTTCCCGCTCGCGTGAAGTGCGCGAGTCTCGCGTGGCATACGATGCGCGCGGTGTTGGACGGGAATGAAGTTGACAAAGTTTCTACAGAGTGAAAGTGGAGAGTGCGGGATACACTAGGGGAGTAATTGAACGGTCAAGATTCGGTTGTGTCGAACAGCGACTGCATCCCTCGGTAAGCGAATGAGAATACAAGCGATGGAACAACCAACGACATCACCAGAAAATCGTTCGACAGCGACTTCAGAGATAGCAGAGCCGCGTCAACTCAGCACTATTGAGCAAAGCATCATTCACAACGATGCGATCGAAGCGATCAAGACGTGCTACGATCCGGAAATTCCCGTTAACATCTATGAGATGGGATTGGTCTATGACGTCAAGGTCGCTGCAGATGGCGGGGTGCTCGTGGTGATGACCTTGACGTCGCCGCACTGCCCCGCTGCGCAATCGTTGCCGCGTGAGGTTGAGGCAAAAGTGAAGGCGATTCCAAACGTGACTGCCGCCGTGGTGAAAGTTGTGTGGGAGCCGCAGTGGAATCCGAGCATGATGACCGAGGCGGCGAGGTTGGAACTTGGAATGTAGTTCGTAAAGTTTGTAGGGTGCGAAGAGTTCATGACGTTGATTTGAAATCATTGGCTATGAGTAACATTCAAGGAGCTTACGTGGAAAGAACAGAAGCAACGATACCGGTGAAGCCGGTATTGAACGAAGAGATTATCTTAACCGAAAAAGCGGCGAATCAGGTACGCAAGTTGAAGGCAGAAAACAAGATTCCCGAGGAGCACGGCTTGCGCCTTGGAGTGAAGGGCGGCGGGTGCTCGGGCATGACGTACGTGCTTGCCTTCGACGAGAAGCCGAAGGAGAACGACAAGGTTCTGGAACAACTCGGCATTCGAGTATTTGTTGACCCGAAGAGTTTGTTTTTCCTTTCGGGCACTGTGCTCGATTTTAGCGATGGGTTGAACGGCAAGGGGTTTGTGTTCAACAATCCGCAGGCAACAAAGTCGTGCGGGTGCGGCCAGTCGTTTGGAGTGTAACCGAGCGCGTGCTCGCAATGTCATATTGCGGTTGAGGTGTTGTAACGGTCGCATTCGTTTGACGCTGGTGCACTTGGGTGGTGCGACGTGCCTCGACTTTTTCCATCGAACGGCTAACCGTGCCTAATAGAGGCTGTGGGAGAACCATGTAGAGCGACCCTCCAGTTTCACTCGAGCTCGCGAAATGAGCGATTCTGGAGAATCGCTCTACATCTTGAAGTCGTTTTCACACAGGCTCAACAAAGCCTGGGCACAGGTACCGCACTTCTGATGGCATGCGTCTCTCGTCCGTAAGGCAGAATCCGACAATCCCAATCACGCGAAGCGGTGTATTCAGGTAGCAAGAGTGTCTCCCGCAACGCGGATGCAGCATTGAGTATGAAACGCAGAAAATTTATCACCACTGTTGCAGCCACCGGTGCTGTCGCGGCTGTTCCTTCGATCTTGAAATCCGAATCACTTCTATCATCATTTACACAAACAAAGGAGAAATCTGCAATGGCTTATGAATGGAAATTCAATGCGCGTCCGTATTCTGACGAAGACGCGAAGAAGTTGCTCGGCTCCGTCATTGACGCGGAGACGACGGATTGGCATTACAACACGCACCACAAAGGTTATGTGACTGCGCTGAACACAATCGAGAAATCGCTTGAGACGGCGGACCGCGCGGCGGCGAACGGCAACTACAGCGTTGTCGGTGAGTTGAAGCGTCGCACGACGTGGAATCACGCGGGCACGGTGCTGCACGACGTGTATTGGGAAGTGATGGGCGGTGACGGTGATGTGTCGAAGGGTCCGGATGTGAAAGCGGCGATTGAGAGAGAATTCGGTTCGTTCGACGCGTGGAAGGCGGATTTCAAAGCAAGCGCGGTCTCGGCGAAGCTGAGCGGTTGGGGCGTCTTGGTGTACGACATGCTCTACTCGAAGCGCTTGCTCAACGTGACGGTGGACGAGCATCACTACGGTGCGATTTGGGGCGGCATTCCGCTGATTGCCTGCGATGTGTTTGAACACGCGTATTATCATAAAGACGGTCCGAAGCGCGCAGCGTACATTGATAACTTTCTCGGCAATCTGCATTGGGGAAGAATCAATGAACGCTATAAGCGGTTTCGGTAAATCCTAATGCCCTGAAGACATCATGTCTCTACCTTCTCCACGCAGCGAGGTTCTGCTTGGTGCCGGCACGTTCTCTGGCGATGGGCGTTTCGCTCACGGTTGGGATTGATGTTCAACATGAAAATGTCTATCATGGGTTAGGCTATCGTACGAGCATGAATGTCAGAAACTCTGTTGCCCTTATTCCCGTTGCAGGTTGTTCTCTTTCCCACATCGGTTCTTCCACTGCACATTTTTGAGGAGCGTTACAAGCAACTCATCAATGAGTGTATGGAGGAAGAGGGGAAAGAGTTTGGTATCAATCTCGCTCAAGAACATGAAATTGCGAAAGTGGGATGCACTGCGGTAGTTACGCAACTGCTCAAGCGCCATGACGACGGCCGCATGGATATTCTTGTACAGGGTGAGCGACGATACGCACTGCATGAGTTGGTGCCGAGTTCACGATTATATGGTGTCGGCAAGATCGAGTTCCTGAAACCCTCGGAGGAGTCTGTAGATGCGGCGCTCGCTGCCGACACTGTGCGATTGCACAATCAGCTGATTGCCTTGGTGTACCGCGACAACGACTATGAGATTAAATCCGATGCAACCAATACCATGCTCTCATTCAGAATTGCGCAGAAAGCGGGTATGGAATTGGCTCAACGACAACGGCTGCTGGAGTTGGATTCAGAAAACGAGCGACTGAAAATGCTGTATCAGTACTTTACAATGATCATTCCAAAACTCGAGCAGCTCGGCGAAGTTGAGCGAGTGATCAAGAGCGATGGCTATATTGTCAACTAATGGAGTGAAGAACAGAATGAACAAGAAAAAACGCATGGTGAACAAGAAGCACAAGAAAGCACAGGAGCGAGCGAAAGCAAAACGACGAGCTGAGTTGACGAAGAAGAGTGCATAAGTGCGAGAGGTGGCTGATGAGGTCACCTTCTTGTTTTTATGGTGCAGGACCGAGTGTACATTTACAGGTTCGGAAACATAGCGTACGATCTTTCTGCGCGAACCCACATCATGGGCATTCTGAACGTCACACCCGATTCGTTTTCGGACGGCGGCAGATTTCTCGCCCCGGCGCGTGCGGCAGAGCGTGCGTTCCAAATGATTGATGAAGGCGCGGACTTTATTGATGTCGGAGGGGAATCAACGCGCCCCCAGAGCGAGCCGATCTCGGCGGATGAAGAGCTGCGACGGGTTCTACCCGTTGTCGCACGGCTGGCGGAACAGACCAATATCCCAATCTCGATCGACACGACAAAAGCCAAAGTTGCGTCGGAAGCACTCGCCGCTGGTGCGAGGATTGTGAATGACATCAGCGGACTCCATTTCGATGCGAAGATGGCAGAAGCGGTCGCTAACAAGAGCGCGTCGGTTGTGCTCATGCACATCAAAGGAACACCGCAGACGATGCAACTGAATCCAACCTACGATAACTTGGTTGGCGAGGTGATGGCATATCTTCAGGCGGGGATCGAGAAGGCGAAACAAGCTGGCATAGTGCAGATTATCGTTGATCCGGGCATTGGCTTCGGGAAGACGCAAGCTCACAATTTGCACCTCCTTCGGGAACTCACACGCCTGAAGGCGCTCGGTTTTCCTATACTGGTCGGCGCGTCGCGTAAGAGTTTCATCGGCACTATCTTGAAGCTTCCGGTCGAGCAACGAGTTGAAGGTTCGGTTGCCGCCGCAGTCGTTGCGGCGATGAATGGAGCCAACATTGTGCGTGTGCATGATGTGAAGGAAACAAAACGAGCAATGCTGATTGCCGATGCTATCAGAACCTCTTCAACCTAATGGAGACAATTACGCTCCTGAACCGACAATAGTCTGGGGCTGCGCGTAGTGGTTTCCAAACAGAGACCGTGTTTATTCGTGCGCATTTCATGTACATTGGGGTTGAATACCAATCGGTGATTGATGACATCGTTCATGGGCGTTGAACTGTTCAAAATAGGATTTCTCTCATTTACACTCATAGACTTGCTTGATGTTGCGCTTGTCTCATTGATCGCATACCGCCTCTACTCGCTTATGCGCGGAACGATTGCGGCTCAGGCGTTCGTTGGGCTTGTGCTGATTCTTGCGTTTTCGTTTCTGGCGCAAGCGCTTAACCTCCGTGCGATGAGCTTGATTCTTCAAGAACTGCGCAGCATCTGGGTTATTGCGTTCATCATCCTGTTTCATCCGGAACTGCGGCGGCTCCTGGTGCTCGTCGGACGCAATCCGGTTATTCGCTACCTCATCAAAACCGACCTCGACGAATCCATCAACGAAGTGGTTGCGGCGGTGACGGAGCTCTCGAAGAAGAAACAGGGCGCACTCATTGTGTTCGCGCGATTCACCGACATCAAGCCGAACGTCGACATGGGAACGAAGATGGAAGCGCTGGTGAGTCGCTCACTGTTGCTTTCGATTTTCAATCCCCGCTCGCCGCTGCATGATGGTGCCGTGGTGATCAAGGATAAGCTCATCGAGGCGGCACGGTGTATTCTTCCGCTCTCCAATACAGCGGAGTGGGAAGGACAGCCGCTTGGCACACGTCACCGCGCGGGCCTCGGTATTTCGGAACAGGCGGATGTCGTTGTCGTCATCGTGTCGGAAGAAACGGGCATCGTTTCACTTGCCGAAGAGGGCACGCTGCAGCGCGGGTTTACGCCCGGTGTGCTCCGTCGTGAGCTACGCGACCGCCTGACGCAATCGCCCGAGAGTCCCTTCGGCTCGCTCTTCAAAGTGATGAGGAGCTCGCAACCGCAAGAGACATAGCATGGGCAGATTCGACGACGACATACAAGACATGATTGCGCTGCTGAAAGATCGCGGTATCACCGACGCACGACTGTTGCGGGCAATGACGACGGTGCAGCGACACCGGTTCGTTCCCGAGCCATTTACGAACCGTGCCTATGAGGATTGCGCGTTACCAATCGGCAAACAGCAAACCATCTCGCAGCCCTACACGGTTGCGTTCATGACGCAAGCGCTTGGTGTGAAAGAAGGCGACAAGGTTCTCGAAGTGGGAACAGGGTCGGGGTATCAAGCCGCTATTCTCGCGGAGATGGGCGCAAAAGTCTTTACGATCGAGCGACATATGGAACTGCTTGCCGGAGCGCGAAAACTCTTCGACGCGTTCGGCTACCGCATCGCATCGAAAACGGCAGACGGCACGGTTGGGTGGAGCGAGTTCGCGCCGTTCGACGGCATCATCGTTACAGCGGGGGCGCCCGATGTCCCTGAGCCGCTCATGAAGCAACTTCGTGATGGGGGCAAGTTGGTCATTCCTGTCGGCGATATGGAAACGCAAAACCTCATCGTCGTCTTGCGCCGCGGCGAACGGTTTGAACGCAAAGAAATCCTCGGGTTCAAATTCGTTCCGCTCATCGGGAAAATGGGATGGGCGCAGCTGAAGTGAGTGCGCAGTGAAACAGCAAATGCAGCCGATGGATGACTGACCATGTCAATCCGCAATCGAACTTCCGATGCAACGCAGCATTGTGCTCCAGACACTGGCTGCAATCAAGAAGGTGCATCCAGGCAAGTTCTCCTCATCGTCGGACCTACCGCCTCCGGAAAAACAGAAGTCTCCATCCACCTTGCGAAGCGTCTTGACGGTGAAATCATCTCCGCCGACTCGCGACAAATCTACAAGCACCTCGACATCGGAACTGCCAAACCGACGAGGGAACAGCTTTCGTCGGTCAAACATCATTTCATTGATGAACTGCTCCCCGATCAAGAATTCAACGCCGCCGAATTTGGTGAGCGAGGGCGAAGAGTCGTTGACGATATTTTCTCGCGGAACAAAACGCCCATTGTTGTTGGCGGCTCGGGTTTGTATGTGCAATCGCTGATTGATGGATTGTTTGAAGGACCTTCCGCAGACAAAGAGTTTCGCCGCATTCTTGAGAACCGCATTGCCTCGGGCGAATTGCCGGCACTGCTTGAAGAGCTTGCAGCAGTGGACCCCATTTCGGCACAACGGATTGACCCGACAAAACCACGACGAATCATTCGTGCGCTTGAGGTATTTCACGCGACAGGCAAACCGCTCTCGGTGCATCACAAAGAGTCAAGAACCGTCATCACCTTTGCGCCAATCATGTTCGGGCTGGAATGGAAGCGAGCAACGTTGTACGAGCGCATCAATCGCCGTTGCGACGAGATGATCGAGCGTGGCATCCTGCAAGAAATCGAGAAACTCGAATCGCTTGGCTACGATTCGTCGTTGAATGCGCTCAACACCGTCGGGTACGCCGAAGGCTTTGCGTATCGTCGCGGAGAGATTTCTTTTGAGGAAATGCAACGGTTGTTCAAGCAGAATTCGCGGCGCTATGCAAAGCGGCAGATGACGTGGTTTCGCAGGGACAAGAGAATTCGCTGGGTCAGGGTGAACGATGACTCGGCGCTGCCGCAGGTCACGGGATACATTGCGAGCACCTTCACGGGAGCGTAGACCCCAAGGTGTGTTCTTGCTCTACACACCCGGCATGGACGACTAGCTCGTCACCCTCAGTGAGAGCGTCCAGTCACATTAGTGGTAAACGCCGTTGAACTTCACGGCGTTTCTTCGTTAATTTCCCTTGCAATCATCATAGTCACTCAATCGGGGATAACGCATGGACACAAATGGCTCGGAGCAATCCAGAAAAGCCAAGGCAGAATGGGCTGCGAAAGCCGCGCAAGCGCGCACCCTGCCGCTGAAGTTCACCACTGTGAGCGGCGAGCCGATTGAGTTGCTCTATACACCCGAAGATATTGCGCACATCAACTATTTGCGTGACATTGGCTTCCCGGGTGAGTTTCCGTACACGCGCGGGATTCATCACAACATGTATCGCGGAAAAGTCTGGACCATGCGGCAGTTCGCAGGTTTCGGCTCGCCGGAGGATACGAACGAGCGGTATCACTATCTGCTCGAGCATGGACAGGACGGACTTTCGGTTGCGTTCGACTTGCCGACGCTGATGGGGCGCGATGCTGACGACCCCATGAGCGAAGGGGAAGTCGGTATTTGCGGCGTTGCAATCAGTTCGCTTGCCGATATGGAAATCCTCTTCAAGGGGATTCACCTCAAGGATATTTCCACTTCGATGACCATCAACTCCCCCGCGGCGATGATGCTCGCATTCTACATCGCAGTTGCAGAACGGCAAGGTGCGAAGCGAAAGGATTTGCGCGGCACCATTCAAACGGACATTCTCAAGGAATACATCGCGCAGAAAGAGTGGATTTATCCGCCTTATCCTTCGATGCGCATCGTCACCGACATGATTGAATTTTGCTCGCGCGAAATGCCGTTGTGGAATCCTGTCTCGGTCAGCGGCTATCATATTCGTGAAGCGGGCTCGACCGCCGTGCAAGAGTTAGCATTCACGCTCGCCGACGGTTTTGCCTACATCGAACATTGTCTCGAACGCGGGTTGGATGTTGACGAGTTTGCTCCACGCATTTCATTCTTCTTCAATTCACACTTAGATTTCTTTGAGGAGATTGCAAAATTTCGAGCTGCTCGACGCATCTACGCGAAACGCATGCGCGACAAATATGGCGCGAAGAATCCGAAATCGTGGACCTTGCGCTTTCATACGCAAACGGCCGGCTGTACATTGACAGCGCAACAGCCGGAGAACAATATTATTCGAACAGCTTTCGAAGCGCTCGCCGGAGTGCTGGGGGGAACCCAATCGCTTCATACCAACTCAATGGACGAAACGCTCGCGCTACCGTCCGAAAAGGCGGTCAAGATTGCATTACGCACACAGCAAATTATTGCTTCGGAAATTGGGGTGACGAACACTGTTGACCCGCTTGGGGGAAGTTACTTCATCGAAGCATTGACGGATAAGATGGAGAAGGAGGCGGAAGCCTACTTCGAGAAAATTGAAGCGCTCGGCGGCGTTATTCGGGCAATCGAAGCAGGATTTTTCCAGCGTGAAATTGCGGAAGCCGCGTATCGTTATCAACTGGAGTTGGACAAGAAAGAGAAAATCATCGTTGGGGTGAATGAGTATGTTGAAGAAGGGGAACATATTGATATTCCGATCTTGACGATTTCCCCCGAAGTAGAAGTGAAGCAACGAGAGCGTCTTGCCGACTTGCGTCAATCGCGCAACAACGAGGAAGTCGAGCGAAAGCTTGAAGAACTCAATCGTGCAGCGAGTGACGGCGTGAACTTGATGCCGAAGTTGATTGACTGCACGAATGCCTATGTGACGCTTGGGGAGATGTGCGGGAGTTTGAAAAAGGTATTTGGCGAGCATGAGGAAATTGCCGTGTTTTAACATGCGGCAACAAGCGGGCGCTTGGTTGCTCTCGATCTTCAACTTTGTTGAACGAGTGTCTTCTGTTTCCCGAATGGGGATGCGAGTTATCGCTGTCAGCATTTTATCTTCAGGTACAACGTAATTACGAATGGCGAAATCCACAGTAGCAGTTCTCAGAACAAAGCCTGAAACGGTTCTCGAAGACTATCAACGTCTCGCAGAATTGGCGGGGATGCAAAACGCGTTGAGCAAAAACTCCACGACGATCTTGAAAGACAACATCTCGTGGCATTTTCCATTCCCCGGTGCGAACACAACCCCGTGGCAAATGGAGGGGACGATTCTCGCATTGAAGAAACTTGGCTTGAACGACATCAGTTGTGTGCAAAACAAAACCGTCGTGACCGATGCGTTCAAGGGTGAGGACTTGAACAACTATGTTCCCATCTTCAAGAAGTACGCTATTCCCGTTCTCTTCAACTTCAAGCCTGAGGATATGACGTGGAGCGTCTTCAAGCCGAAAGCGAAGATGCATGTGTTGAACATGATTTATCCCGAGGGCATCACGATTCCCGATTATTTTTTGGGGAAGAACATCGTGCATCTCCCGACGGTAAAGTGTCACATCTACACAACAACAACGGGTGCCATGAAGAATGCATTTGGTGGTCTGTTGAACACGAAGCGCCACTACACCCACTCGTGGATACATAAGACACTCGTTGACCTCCTGGCAATTCAACAGGAAATTCACTCAGGCATCTTCGCGATGATGGACGGGACGACGGCGGGCAACGGACCCGGTCCGCGCACGATGATTCCCGTGATTAAGAACTACATCCTCGCAAGTGCTGACCAGGTCGCCATTGATGCCGTCGCTGCGAAGATGATGGGCTTCGATCCGTTGAGCATCGAGTACATTCGCGTCGCGCATGAAGACAAACTCGGCGTCGGCGACGTGCGTGACATCGAAATCGTCGGTGCAGATATTTCGAACGAATCGTGGGGATTTACCGTCGGCAACAACGGCGTAAGTCTGTTTGGCAATCTCGCGTGGTTCGGTCCTCTGCGCGGAATGCAGAAACTCTTTTTCCGTACGCCGCTCGTTCATGCGTTTATCTTCGGTTCCGAGGCGTACCACGATTACTATCGTTGGCCTCTCAAGGACGAGAAGGTGTTCGAGCATTGGAAAGCAACGACAGAGTGGGGGATGCTGTTTACGCAGTATCAAACGCCTCAGGTCTGAATAGCGTACCGCTCACTTTCGACGAAAAGGTGAACCACCAAGACGCGAAAGCACCAAGGGAAATCTCATCTGGCAAGCTTGGTGACTTGGCGACTTGGTGGTTTTTTGCTTCATGCCATGACCAAACAAACCAAAGCTGAACTCGCCCTTCTCGCGACAACATTTATTTGGGGGAGCACCTTCGCATTCGTTAAAATGAGTTTGGTTGATATTTCGCCAATTCTCATGGGCGCAGTACGTTTCACTGTTGCGGCGCTGTTCTTCCTGCTCATCTCCTGGAAAAACATTTTTCCGCTTCCTGATGGCGCACTTGCCAAAGGCGCCCTGCTTGGCTTTTTTCTGTTCGCTGGGTTCATCTCGCAGAATATCGGCTTGGTGTACACGACCGCATCGAAGTCGGCATTCATAACGAGCTTGATGGTTGTGTTCGTGCCGTTCTTTCAGTACTTCGTCGAGCGGCGTCCGCCGACATGGGGAAATGTGCTGGGAATTGGCATCGTGCTGATCGGACTGTGGTTGCTCACGTCTCCATCGGGGGCGGAGTTCAACGTTGGTGACGGGCTTACACTCTTCACTGCGGTGGTGTTCGCGCTGTATATCGTGTATCTCGACATCGCGTCGAAGGCGATGAGTCCCGTGCAATTGACCTTTCTCCAAAGCGCCGCGACCGGGATGTTTTCTCTGCTTGCTGCGCTTGGGTTTGAGCGGATGGTCTTTAATCCAACGACGTCCATGATCGCCTCCCTCGCCTATCTCACACTCTTTGCAACGATCATCACCACCTTTGTTCAAACTACATTTCAGAAAGATACAACGCCGACGCGTGCCGTTATCATCTTCACGATCGAGCCGGTGTGGGCTTCGATGATCGCATACGTCGCCCTCGGTGAGCATTTGGGTGCACTCGGTATTCTTGGCGGCGCGCTGATTATTCTCGGAGTTCTGGTGTCGGAATTGTCGGTGAACATCCCTGGGTTGAACCGAGCGGTCACGAAGTAGAAGACAAACATCTTCGATCAGTACGGCGACGTATGGTGTGTTACGAAGCTCTACGCAAATGATTTCTTCTTCGTGCTTTTCCAGAAGAGATTTTCTCGTTGTTGCATTTTTTTCGCCATCGGTGTAACTTGATTGAGAAAATTCACGTGAACGAACGAGATGCTTCCTGAAGATTTTCAATGATGAATTATTCGCGCGTTCACATCATCGCTGAAGGCTTGGTGCAGGGGGTCGGCTTCCGATGGTTCGTTGCGCGGAAGGCGGAAGCGCTTGGTGTGAAGGGCTGGGTGCGGAATCTGTACAACGGCAATGTCGAAATCGAAGCGGAAGCGGAACGCTCGTTGCTCGAAGAATTTATCAAAGAAGTCAAGGCAGGTCCTCGCTCGGCGCACGTAACGAATCTGCGCATCGAATGGAAAGATCATCACTCTCAAGAGTACACGCGCTTTGAAATCCACTGAGCACCCGCGCATCGGATTTGGTTTCGACGTTCATCGGCTTGTTGCGGGACGCAAATTGATTCTCGGCGGGGTAGAAATTCCTCACGACAAGGGACTCCAAGGACACTCCGATGCGGATATTCTCCTTCACGCGGTGATGGATGCGCTGCTTGGCGCTGCTGCACTCGGGGATATCGGCAAACACTTTCCAAACACCGATCCGCAATACAAGAACATTTCGAGTATCGAGCTGTTGAAACGCGTCGCGGCGTTGTTGGCGAGCGAACACTACAGCATCATCAACATTGATGCGACGATCGTGTTAGAGAAGCCGAAGATTCTACCGCACGTCGAGGCGATGCGCGCAAACATTGCCAACGCGTTGACTCTTACTCACGACCAAGTCTCGATCAAGGCAACGACCAATGAAGCGCTCGGTTTCATTGGTGCACAAGAGGGCGCGGCTGCTCATGCTGTTGCATCCATCATACGAAAGTAACTCGTGACGCTCGAAGACATTATTGTGTGGATGCAATCGCTCAGCCCGCTGCTGGTGTACGCACTCGTGTTTGCCATTGCCTTCATCGAAAACGTTTTCCCACCCTCTCCGAGCGATACGATTATCGTCTTTGGCGGCTCGCTTGTTGGCATAGGGCATACGGGATTCCTCGAAACACTTCTTGCGGCAACGCTGGGGAGCACACTGGGCTTCATGACGATGTACCAAATCGGCAAGTGGTTCGGCGCAAGGATTCTCGAACAGGGGAAAGTAAAATTCATTCCTGCAAGCTCAGTGCAGACCGTTGGGGAGTGGTTTCGCAAATATGGATATTGGCTCATCATCGGCAACAGATTTCTTTCAGGCACACGCGCTGTCGTCTCGTTTTTCGCGGGCATGTCCAGGCTCAACCTTGTCTACACAACGGCGCTTTGCTTCCTCAGCGCGCTTGCCTGGAATTGGTTGCTCGTGACCGCCGGGTTCTATCTGGGGAAGAACTGGGAGCGCATCGGTTTCTATCTCAGCACCTATAGTCAAGTGGTGACGGGCATTCTGATTGTCGGCGCAGTCGTTCTCATTGCCAGGTTTCTTGCGAAGAAGAATGGGAAGAACACATGAGTGATTGGCTCTACTCGGTTGATCTTGCGCTGTTCCGCTTCATCAACATCACGCTGGCAAATCCCGTCAGCGATAAAGTCTTTCCGTACATCACCGACTACGATAAGCAGTTGCCGATCCGCATCGTACTCATTGCAACCTGGTTGTGGTTGATGACAAAGGGAGGGACGCGAGGACGAACGGCGGCGCTGTTGCTCATTCCGCTTCTCTTCATCAGCGATCAGATGAGCAGTTCAATCATCAAACCACTTGTCGGAAGATTGCGTCCCTGTCAGACGTTTCCTCCCGAAGAAATTCATTTGCTTGTCGGCTGTGGTGGATTAGGGTTTCCGTCTTCGCACGCGGTCAACAATTTTGCCGTGGCAACCATGTTCGCGTCGTTCTATCCGAGAATAAAAGTCTGGTTGTTCGCCTGGGCATCGCTGATTGCCATCTCTCGCGTTGTAGTCGGTGTCCATTATCCCGCCGACGTTATCGGTGGAGCATTACTCGGCGTTGGTGTCGGTGTGCTTGTCGTCTCGGTATGGGCTGCTATCGCAAAGAGATTTTTTCCAGCACTTCATCAATCCTCCACTGCATACCTGCAATCTGCTCGTGAGTGCTGACGCAACAATACACTCAACTCGTCATCGCGTCGCGTTGTGTCTTCTTTCGGGCGCAATGCTCGGCGGGTCGTTTCCGCCAAGCCCTTTCGGAATTCTTGCATGCTTCGGACTGATTCCGCTGCTTGTCGTGCTTGAGTCCCTCGAGAGGCATTCGTTGCGCCACATCTATCTCTCGATGTTTGTCTTTCATCTCATTACGCTGAACTGGACAGGCGGCTATGCCCACATGAACGATCCGTACATGATGATTGCCGGTGGCGTGACGATGACGTTGCATCCGTTCTTCTATTTCATTCCACTGGGAGCGTTTGTGCTTGTGAAGAAGCGGCTCGGCACGATAGCCGCACTCAGTGTGCTCCCGTTCCTTTGGGTTGCCTACGAATACTCACACACGCTCAGCGAGTGGTCGTTCCCGTGGATTACTCTCGGTAACAGTCAATCCTACGACATTGCGAGAATTCAATTCATCGAGTACACAGGCGTTTTGGGTTTGTCGTTCTGGATTGTGGTGTTGAATGTGTTGGGATTTCTTTTGTACCGCGCACTTCGCATCAATGGAATTTCATTTCGCTCACCGTTGAACGTCACGTTGTTTGCGAGCATTCTGCTTCTCTACATTATGCCGACGATTCATGGGCGAGCCGTTCTCTCGACCCCAAAATTCGAATCGACGGTTACACACAATCCACAGTCAAGCGCAAGCATCAGGGTCGGCATGGTGCAATCCAACGTTGACCCATGGGAGAAGTGGAAGAACACAGGGTTTGAAAGCGTCGAGTTGTATTTACGCCTGACGGACTCGTTAGTGAAGCTCAACCCGGGACAACAGCCTGATCTTGTGCTCTGGCCCGAAACAGCAATGCCGCATCACGTCTTACTTCAACAAAACAAAGCGAGCCTTGCAATGATACGTCAGCGAGTTGACTCGCTGGGTGTTTCGGTACTATTCGGACTTCCGCACGCCGTGTTTTATGATGATCCGGCCAAAGCTCCGCCGAGCGCTAAGCGGATTGAAACAACAGGCGAACGTTACGACGCGTTCAATGCGGCGGCTTTTGTTCAGCCGCATAGCGAGCAGATTCCGTGGTACGGTAAAATGAAAATGGTGCCGATTGCCGAACGCGTACCGTATGCCGACGCGTTCTATTTTTTTGATTTCTTGAGATGGGGGGTTGGTATCGGCGGATGGCAAATTGGTCGCGACACGGTTATCTTTCAGGAGAAGAGAACGGGCGCGAAGTTCTGCGGGCTGATTTGTTACGAGTCGGTGTATCCAGAGTTCGTCGCATCGTTTGTGAAAAAGGGAGCCGAGTTCATTGCCATCCTTACGATTGACAGTTGGTGGAGCTACATGAGCGGTGCCTATCAGCATCATCAATATGCCATCTTCCGCGCAATCGAAAACCGCCGATGGATCGCACGCTGCGCCGTGGGCGGGTTCTCATCATATATTGACCCGATGGGAAATGTGCATGACAAGACGGAGTTGTTCACGCAAGCAGTCCTGTGCAAGACACTTGAGCGGCGAACGGCGTTGACATTTTTCACCGTCCATGGGGAATGGTTGGGCAAGCTCTGCAGCGCATTCTCGGTACTTGTCGTGCTCGTTGTCTTCGTGAAAAGGAAAGCTCGGATATGATGATTGACCTCCGCAGCGACACCGTCACCAAGCCTTCGCCTGCGATGCGCGAGGCTATGATGAGCGCCGAAGTCGGCGACGATGTCTTTGGTGAAGACCCAACCGTCAATCTGCTGCAGGAAAAAGTCGCGGCGCTGCTTGGCAAAGAAGCCGCACTCTTCGTTCCCAGCGGAACGCAAGCAAACCAGATCTGCATCAAGGTTCACACGCAGCCTGGTGATGAAGTCATTATGGAAAAGGGCTGCCATTTGTTCAATTACGAAACGGGTGCACTTGCGTTCCTCTCGAGCATTCAGCCCCACACCATTGAGGCGCGGCGCGGCATCATGACCGTCGAGCAGATCAAGAGGGCCCTGCGCCCGAAGGCGTACTACATGCCGCGCAGTGCGCTGGTAGCAATCGAGAACACGCATAACCGCGCAGGCGGAACCATCTATCCCCTGAGCGTGATCAAAGAAATTCATGAGTTGACACGCAACGAAAAGATGGGCTTTCATCTTGACGGCGCTCGGCTTTGGAATGCATGCGTTGAAACGGGCATCTCACCCAAAGAGTACGCAAGCTATTTCGACTCGATTTCGGTTTGTTTGTCGAAGGGTCTTGGCGCTCCTGTCGGTTCGGTTATCGCGAGTTCGAACGAGTTCATCGAGAGAGCGCGGAAAGTGAGAAAAATTTTCGGCGGCGGCATGCGGCAAGCAGGAATCCTGGCTGCCGCAGGAATCTACGCTCTCGACCACAATCGCGAGCGATTGAAAGAAGATCACGCGAAGATGAAATACCTCGCGACAGAGCTGGCACACATTCCATCCCTCAGTATTGACATGGAAGCGGTGCAAACGAACATCGTCATTGTGGGAGTTGAGAAAACAGGGAAGCAGCCCGGGGAAATTCTCGCGATGTTGAAAGCGAAAGGGGTTCTGCTGACGATGGGAAATTGGATGAGCGTGCGTGCCGTTACGCATCTTGATGTTGCGATGGATGAGGTGAAGCAGGCGGTAACTGTTTTTCACGAGTTGTTTTCGTAAGTCGCTGCCACGAGTGTTCGGTGTCTGCCCAGCTCTTCGTGCGAAAAGGGTGTTGGCAGAGTGGCACAACGTAGGAAACGCAATGAGATGACTATGGTTCATGACAGAAATAAATTCAAGCACCATGCGCGTGTGACGGTGCGTAATAATGAGATTGACTGGCAAGGCGTCGTCCACAACGCGATTTATCTTCACTACTTCGAGGTAGGGCGCATGGGATATTTCGAGGCGTTGGGTTTTCCCATTGTGCTCGACCGCCCGCAGGCACTCGAGTGGAAGGTCGTGATCGGGAGGAACGAGGTTGACTATCGCTCGCCGGCGAGGTACAACGAGACGCTCGACGTGTATACTCGCATTGCCTGGATTCGGAATACGAGTTACGCGTTGCAAGGCTTTATCGAGGAGGCGACGACGAAACGCTTGATTGCGGAGAACGTTTCGATTCATGTTTGGCTCGACAAGGATACCGATAAACCGATTGCGGTACCTGATTTCTTTCGGAAGATGGTTCGGCAGTTCGAGGGGGATGACGTGCTGATTTCGCCTATTTCGGTTATGGTGTAAACTCAGAACGGTGTGCCTCGTCGGGAGGCGGGGGGAGGGCGGCGCGTGCGGGGATGCGAATGAGGTTTCCACGACGCAGACTGCCATTCTTGCGGCAAGGCAGAATCTGTGGACGTTGTAGTGCGTATGAAGCCCCATATCAGGATATTTTTTTTTAGTAAAGTCTCCTGCCAAGGGTTGACATTCTTCTATGATGGAAGTAAATTTAGACAAAGCGCCGTCCTTTCACATAACAAATTAAAGGTGAATTATGAGAGATGAATTCGCCGGGCTGCAGTTGGAACGTCTCGCTGGTTATACGAGCAACGACATTCCACCGGTGCCAACCGTTCGAAACACGGCGGGGCTTGAGCCTCGAACCTCTTCCCTAACTCCTGTTGAGGTTCGGCATTTGTATCGCCGCGCGGCATTCGGTTCGACGGTGGCGGAAACAAATGCTGCGCTCAACCGCCCGATGAGCGATGTAGTTGAAGACCTTCTCTCCCCACGACCGGCTCCTGCGGCGCCCAGTTGGGCGTTCAATGCCCCCTATCGGCCACCCCTCACAACACAGCAACAAACGAATTATCGCAACTGGATTCGCGAGTTGCGGGAATGGTGGATCAGGTTGATGATCACCGAACCGCCATCGTTGACGGAGAAGATGACGCTCTTCTGGCACGGGCACTTTGCGACGCAGTATTCGACGGTGCAGGTGCCGCAGTATCATTACAAACAGAACGCGTTGTTCCGTCAATATGCATTGGGCAATTTCAAGGAGCTCGTCAAGCGTGTGACGATTGATCCGTTGATGTTGATCTATCTTGACGGCGTTCGTAACACGGTTGGTGCGCCCAATGAAAACTATGCTCGTGAATTGATGGAGTTGTTCACGATCGGCATCGGCAACTATACGCAGACTGATATCCAACAAGCGGCGAAGGCGTTGACCGGTTGGCAAGTTTCAGGGCTTGACGCAGTCTTCGTGCCGAGTCGTCATGATACGTCGATCAAGACGTTCATGGGAAGGACGGGCAACTTCGATCATAATGATATCGTGGATATTATTTTCGAGCAAGCGGAAACGGCGCGGTTTATTTGTCGAAAGTTGTATCGGTACTTCATCTATCAAACGCCGGACGAGACGATTGTCAATCAGCTTGCCGATACGTTCCGCAACAACAATTACGAGATTCGCCCGGTCTTGCGTCAACTCTTCAACAGTGCTCATTTTTACAATCAGTTGACGATCAGCGCGGAGATCACCGGCCCGATCGAGAAGGCAGTGAGCGCGATTCGGCAGTTGAACATCCCTGTTGCCGCGAATTCGTTTATCGTGCCGAGTTATGTACGCGTGTCGGCGGAAGCGTTTGGGCAAAGTCTCTTCGAGCCGCCGAACGTTGCAGGATGGCCCGGCTACCGCACGTGGATCAGCACGACGACACTTCTTGCGCGCAATCAGTTTACCGACGCGATCATTACGGGAAGGACGACGGTCGGCAATACCAGCATCGGCTTCAAGGTGAATCCGCTGACGTTTGCGCTTCAATTTCCAAATCCTGGTGCTGCGCGCGCCTTGGTGGACGATATTACCGCCCATCTCATCGCGATGCAAACCAGCGCGGCGCGACGACAAATGTTGTTGGAGACGCTGCTGCAGGGCACCGAGGAGAACAATTGGAACATCAACGATCCACAAGCGCCTTCGCGTATTGAGGGATTGTTGAAGGTGATTTGCCGCATGGCAGAATATCAATTGGGATGAGGTGAGACCATGATGAAACGAAGACAATTCATACAAGGGGCGACCGTCAGTGCGTTGCCCATCATGCTCAATGGTTTTTCGTTCCGAGCATTCAGTCGCACACCTCTCCTCGACCTTCTTGGTCAGAGCGCCCTAACGACCGGACGTTCGCTCGTGGTGATTCAGCTTTCCGGCGGCATAGATGGCTTGAATGTTGTCATTCCGTATGGCAACCCAACATACTACCAGCGACGACCGTCAATCGGTATTCCTGCGGCAAATGTTCTGCAATTGAATTCGATGATGGGCTTGCATCCGGCGTTGACACAGTTGCGGGCATTGTACGATAACGCGAAGCTCTGCATCGTTCAGGGGGTCGGGTATGCAAACCCGAATCGGTCGCACTTCCGCGCCACCGATATTTGGATGACGGCAAGCGAAAGCACACAGATGCTGGATACGGGTTGGCTCGGTCGCCATCTGTTGTATCGTAATCCTAACTATCCCGGTACGCTCACGCCCGCGCCGCTCGCGTTGCAAATTGGCGGTTCGCCCGCGTTGATGCTCACGAGTCAGAACGGCGGTATGGGTATCACGATCACCGACCCGAATCAATTCTATCAATTGATTCAAGGGACAGTAGGCTTTATCGAAGATCCGCCGCCGAATACGCCGGCGGGTGCGGAGTTGTTGTTCCTCAGAACGATCGAGCAGCAGGCGATTCAGTACGCCACGCAAATTCGCAATGCTGCGCTTGCGGCCACCAACCAGACGACCTATCCAACGTCAACGCTGGGTCAGCAGCTTGCGATCATTGCGCGGTTGATTGCTGGAGGCTTGAACTGTCCGATCTACATGGTCTCGCAAGGCGGTTACGATACACACTCGGGCCAAGCAGCGCGTTTGCAGTCCTTGTTAGCCGATCTGTCGAGTTCGATTGCTGCATTCCAAACAGACCTTGGCTTGCTGAATCAGGCTGACAATGTCATCGGTATGACGTTTTCGGAGTTCGGCAGACGCATCGCGGAAAACGGCAGTGCGGGAACCGACCACGGCACGTCGTTGCCGCTGTTCCTGTTCGGCAGCCGTGTGGTTCCGGGGTTCTATGGTGCCGATCCGGACTTCACACGTGTCGACAGCACGGGTGATTTCATTTACAACATTGATTATCGCGAGTTGTATGCCTCGATTCTCGGCAGATGGTTTAGCGCAGACGCAACAGAGTTGAACACGGTCCTGCTGCGCAGCTTCAACCAGCTTCCAATCATCAATGCACCGACGACTGGGGTGGGTGAAGAGGTTGTCACGCGATTCAAGCTCGAGCAGAATTACCCGAACCCGTTCAACCCGACGACAACGATCATTTACAATGTTCCCGTCGAGACGAACGTGAGGCTGACAGTGTACGACGAAGTGGGGCAGCAGGTGAGGGAATTGTTCGATGGAGTGAGAAGTCCCGGCAGACACGAAGCAACGTTCGATGCGACGGGGCTTGCAAGCGGGACGTACTTCTATCGGATCCAGGCGGGCAATTTCGTTGAGACGCGGAAAATGTTGCTGCTCCGCTAACCGCGATTCACGCATCTCCTTGCGAAAGGCGCTCATGATTCTTCATGGGCGCCTTTCTCTATGTTCTGAGCAGCGTTACTCTCCAAAGCTCATCCACCTGTAATAGACCCTACGGCAACGTGCGCAGTGATACGTTCTTGAAGCAGGCTCTCTCTGTACATTGGTAAAATCCATTCTTGCTAGTGTTAGCCGTTGTCGAGGAATCCAGAAGTTGACTTTATGCCCACTACGTCGTATTATGTACCACGTTCTTTCCTGTTTTGACTTAATCGGAGCGATTGCCGAGGGGTGTATGCGACATGCCACACGCGGGATTATTTGCAGCTTATTCTTCTTTTGCATCTCGTTCGGACAAATTCCCTCCGGTGGAGTCGTTCGCGACCTAACCTTCTTTTGGGAGGAAATGAATGATTCAATCCTCTACCGTCCATGGTCCTCTTTGCTGCCGGTGCCCAGCGCACCTGCAATAGTTGGGCAGCGTAGCCTCAAGTTCGTAGTAAAATCACATTGGGCTGGCTTTCACGTGTTCTGGGGCGGTCCTCCGAATACCGGCTGGTGGGGGGCTGATACCTCTGTGTTTTGGGCACAGAGCAACAGCGAGTTGCGCTTCTGGGTGCGCTCGACAGTTGGTGGGATGCAAATCCAAATCAACGCGTACGCGTACGAACGTCTCATCGGCCCCGTTGGAACAGTGTCCGTTCCGGCAGCGAATAGGTGGCAGCTCTGTGTCCTTCCGATTCCGGCTTCAGTGGATAGCCTACCACTGAAAGGATTCGAATTCTCATTTGGTCCTGTTCGCCCAATCGTGTATTTCGATGATTTCAAAATCACATCTGTTCGCATGTATGCGGGGAATGGAAATCCTGGACCGCCGACAGACTTCAACGTGGCGATGGACTACATTGCAGCCTCTCAAGTTGGGTACGCACCACAGATGCCGAAGCAGTTCACATCCCCGGTGAACTTTTCCTCTTACGAAATCCTGCGCGCAAGCGACAGCGTTGTTGTCTTCAGGGGCGGCGGACCAATCAGATCGGTCACCTCAAATCTTATCGGCGGCGCGACGGCTTATGTCGGCGACTTTTCTTCGTTTACCGCACCCGGCAGATTTTACATTTCGGCAGGAGGAAAACGTTCGCTTCCATTTAATGTCAATGTGAATGTGTTTGACGAACCGGTTCGGTTGGCTCAACGATTCTTTTATTATCAACGCGCATTCACTGCGATTACCATGCCGTATGCCGAAGGACCATGGGTGCACCCAAGCGACAGCATGAAAGCACCTGCCGGCATCCGCAAGGGCTGGCATGATGCCGGAGATCTCACGGTTTACTTTCCAACGATGGCACAAACAATTTGGTGGCTCCTCGAATCATGGATGGACTTTCAGCCGTTCAACGATTCGACGAACATCCCGGAGAGCGGCAACGGCATACCCGACGTGCTCGATGAAGCGCGCTGGGGGCTTGAGTGGGTGCTTTCGATGCAAGACTCCAGCGGAGGCTTCTGGGGAAATACCTGTGCCGAAGGAGGCAACGGTTACTACTACGGGACGTCAACACCGAACACGATCAACTACTATCTCCGCAGCGTCCCACCGCGCGTTCAGAACACGGCGAAAGCTACTGCTGTTCTCGCGTACGCATCGAAAGTCTTTGCCCCCTTCGATTCGGTGTTTGCTGCTCAGTGCTTGAGCGCTGCGCAAGCCGGCTGGTCGTGGATCATGTTGAATCCGACACAAACCAATGATACCGACTATGGCAACTGCAACGTCTATTCGCAAGGCTCAGATCCATCGTTGATTCAATCCAACAAGCAATGGGCTGCGGCTGCGTTGTTGTACGCAACGGGAAATGCGTATTACGATACGTTGTTTCATTCGCTCTACCAACCGATTGTTTGGATCAGCAGCTACAGCAAGTCCGACGGGTTCGCAGGAAAATTGTATTTGCGCTGCACAACGAATGCGCGCCCGGCGACGCAACAGATCATACAGCAAAGCATCTACAACCTGGCGGATTTCATTCGCAGCGACGCAGCAAGTCATCCGTTTCAGTGGGCGACACACTACTACTGGGGATCAATGAGCAACGCTGCGCATCGTACGGGGCAGTTTTCCTGGATGGCGTATGTGTTCGATTCGACGCGCACAGCCGATCGCGATCAGTTGCTCCACAACATGCATTACATGTTTGGTCGGAATTACTTGAATTACGCTTTCATGTCCGGTGCCGATGCCTTCGGCGCAACGCGTTGGAGACGGGAGGGATTTCATCATTGGATGAAAGCCCTGCAAGCGAATCCTTTCCATTTCCCCGGCGCCATTGCAGGAGGACCCAACGATGCACCTCCTCTGTGGGACGCCTCGTACATCAATGCGGTGCCGTATCCAATTTATGGCTACTTTGGCGATCCGCGTAATCCGCGCGATGCATCTACTGTCATCGAAGGGCGTTTTACGGACAACGATAGCTGGAGTACCAACGAAGTGACGATCAACTGGCAGGCGGCGGTTCTGTACAATTTGCTCGCCGCGCAGCGCCTCGCCCGAAGCAGTTTTGGGTTCGCGCCGGATACCGTTCCTCCGGTCATCTCCGGCGAGCAGGTCGGCGCAGTACGAGCCAACAGCGCGCTCATGACGTGGAATACGAATGAACCTTCAGCTTCGCTCGTCGAGTTTGGTTTGATGAGCAACTTCGGAACGTCCTATCGCGAGAATACGTTGGTGACACAGCACGGAATCGAGCTTGCCGATCTCCTGCCCGACACGCTGTATTATGTCCGCGTTCGCTCGATTGATACATCGGGGAATCTCTCGTCGTCGCCGACACACACATTCCGCACGGGGAAGAAGATTGCTTATGCCCCGACATCAACGACGATTCTTGAAGGAACGCTTGTCTCCGGAACGAACGTGAACCTCGCTCTCGACGACAGTAGCTACTATATCGTCAACGCGGCAACCGCAGCTTCAGGAACGAGTGACCTGCCCGGCACTGCCGACTGGTACGCCAGCGTTGCCATCGCTGAATCTTCCGCAAGCGTCGTTCGGCTAACGATCACCTACGACGGCTCGAACTCGCAGGCTGCCACCCCGCAGGCGTTGTATGTGTATGATTGGGTTGCGAGCGCGTGGACGATGATAGATTCGCAAGCCGTCGGCACGACAGATCTGACAATTGTTACGCCGATTGCCGCGATACCTCAATGTATTTCAACGACCGGCGAAATTCGCGTACGCGTTCGTTCGACGGGCGTTGCACCATGTTCTTCATCTGGTGATTTTTTGCAATTCAGCATCGAGACGGCCGGCTCGCAACTAACGAAATACTTCGCGCGCAATGAGATTGCTATGGCGCCGGAGAAGTTCAAGCTCTATCAAAACTATCCGAACCCCTTCAACCCGACGACGATAATTAAGTTCGAGATTGCAGAACCCGCGCAAGTTTCGCTGCGCGTCTATGATATTCTTGGGCGAGAAGTCGCAACCATCGTGAACGAGCCGAGAAGAGCCGGCGTGCATACAGAGCAATTCGATGCGCGCAATCTCTCGACGGGAATCTACTTCTATCGGTTGACCGCGGGTTCACATACGGCAACAAAACGAATGGCACTCATTCGGTAGTCAAGACGCCTTGCCTTATGCGTTATGAAGGCAAACGAACAGTGGAAATCATCGCAAGGGATCATGAAGAGGGTTTTGCTGCTACACTTTACAATTGTACTTCTCATAACGCAAAGTCGTGCTCAGACAACCATAACTATCGGCACGGGGACGGCGACCCAGCGCTTTCCACTTGGCAACTACTATGGGTATGAACGGAGCGCATCGCTTTACACTTCGGGGGAAATTGGACTTGCCGGAACAGTCAGTGCCATCGCATGGTTCAGCACCGTCGCGCAAGCGCAAAGCAGGCCGCTGAGAATCTACCTTAAGGAAACGACGGCGGTCGTCATTAACTCAGACACATGGGCGAATCTGATTGCGGGAGCTTCGCTTGTGTTCGACTCGGCTTCCGGACCCATTGCCGCAAATGCTTGGAAGACCTTTACACTAAGCTCGCCGTTTACTTACTCCGCTGATGTGAATCTTTTGGTGCTCGTCGAAGCCAACTACGGCGGGACAGGAATCGGCACGACAATGGGCAGTGGTGTTCGATACTCGACGTCGGGTTCACGTCATGCCACTTGGGTCGCTGATATCACACCGCCTACCGGCACCGGCATTGTGAATGCGAATCGCCCCAATCTGCAACTCTCGATTACCGGCTTTCCGATGACGTATGACTCCAGCGTCGTAACGCAAGTGAGCTCAACTATTCCTCTGAACGCCGCGAAGCAGGTCATTGTCGGTATTCAAATTGCAACGACGGGGACGGCAAATCCGTTGGTGGCAACCCAATTTCATCTGAACAGCGTTCCCAGCGATACGAACGATCTCGCGAATGCTCGACTGTACTATTCAGGAACGAGTCCAGACTTTTTTCCGTCGGGTCAGTTCGGTCCGACAATTCCGTCGCCACGTGATTCGTTCATCATATCAGGCTCGCAGGCTCTTGCCGAGGGGACAAATTATTTTTGGCTGACGTTCGATATTCGGGCGTCAACTCCACGCGGCCATCATATTGACGCGCAGTGTACTAAAATCGTCGTGAGTGGTGTAGAGCGTGTCCCGACGATCGTTGCACCTGCGGGAAGCCGCTACGTTGACAGTTTGCATGTCCAGATTCCGTACACACAGAGTTTCGACGCCTTTTGGTTTAGTCTGAACGCAGTGCGCGACGTACCCGAACGACATTGGATCACAACTCCGTGGTTCGGTAACAGGTCCTGGCGTCGGCACAACGATGGTGCCGCGGCGGGGTGGACGTCTCCTTCCGACGGTATCGTTCCTCTGAACGGTGTTGTTGGTGCGGCGAATTTTCATTCATCACGCTCTCCCGTGGGGAGTAAGGGTACACTGGATCTTTTGGCGGATTGTCGAGCGGCAGGAAGGAAAAATCTTGCGTTCCAATATCACAACGCGAACGGCTCGGATAGTTTGCGTGTCTTCTTCTCCACCGATGGTGGAGCGACCTTCGGACCACCCCTGATAACACTTGGAACCTCGACTTCGTGGTCCAGTCATTCGCTTTCCCTGGATACGACGACATCAACGGGTTGTGTGATTCGTTTCGAAGCAACTGCCGACTCCGGGGCCAGCGACATCGGGATTGACAATCTCAGCGTGACACTCGATGCGCCGATGACGTATGTATCGAGCCTCGTGGTACAAGATTCCACGAACACCGTGCGCGGAGCCGTTAATCAGAAAGTTCTTGGCATTCAAGTGAACACCGCCGGAGTGCTGTATCCATTTGCTCTCACGTCTCTCACGGTGACAACGATCGGGACAACGGATTATGCGGATATTACGAACCTGAGGATTTACTATTCGGGGACAAGCAACAAGTTTGCCCCTGTGAACCAATTCGGTACGACCATCGCGTTCCCTCAAGACACGCACACGGTGAGTGGAAGTCAAATCCTTGCGAGTGGCACAAACTATTTTTGGCTCACATACGACATAGCGGCTTCGGCGACATACGGCAACGTCGTGGATGCGGCATGTCTGGAATTGGTAATTGACGGAGTAAATCGCTTGCCTGCATCCCCATCACCATCCGGTGCTCGCCGTATCGCGGCACCGATGGTTGGTGACTACGCAATCGGTCTTACGCTCTTCAATCGCGTCTCTGGAAAGAACCTGTATACAGAGAAACGGACTCGCCGGGTGCTCAAGACTCAAGGACCCCCTCGCTTCAAGAACTTTTACTCGGCGCAGCGAGCACACGACGCACGCTACGCGCTTGCCTACGCGCAGCGGGCAGCCGAGATCACCGAAGAATACTCTGTGCTGATGGAAGGAGGCGCGCCGTACACTGGCTTCCAGTCCATTGCTGTTGGCGATGCACAACGCACAATGATACATGGAGGTGACGTGTATGCGACTCTTTCTGCTGCTGTCGTGGATTTGCAGCAACGAGGGGTAAGTGGGCCCGTGCGTTTTATCTTGATGGATTCGATCTATGCGACGGAGTCGCTTCCCATTACCATAGGCGCGATCAATGGAAGCTCTCCGATCAATGTGGTGACATTCAAACCCGCGGCAGGAGTTTCGCCCACAGTGATCGGCGCTTCGACCTTCGGCTTGTTTTCTCTCGTGAATGCAGACAACATCGTGTTCGACGGCTCGTATAGCGAAGGTGGCAGTACGAGGAACCTTACCGTGGTGAACACGGACGGTCCCACGTTCTCCTTGAGCGCCGGATCGTCGCGCGACACTATCAAGAATTGTGTGCTCGTCGGCTCGCCTTCGCAGTACGTTGTGGAACTTCTCGGTGCCGACAACGACAGTGTGCTCATTGAGAACAACGCCATCACGACCGGCGGCGGCGGTATCGGCGTCTTCGGCTTCGAAGGCGGAGAAATCGCCGACTTGACCATCGCGAACAATTCCATCGGTTCGAACGATTCTTCAAGTCGGATTGGTCAAGTAGGAATAGAGATGGAACACGTGGTCAATGCGAACATCGTACACAATACGATTTTCAATCTGATTGGCGAAATACCGAATCCAACAGGAATCTTGCTTGGCTCCGCTGTGCGCAACTCCACACTTCGATCGAATTGGATGTATGATATTCGTTTCACAGGCTCGTTTGGTTTTGGGGGAAAGGGGATTGACCTCAACACCTCTTCGTTAGCTTCCAACATTACCCTTGTGAACAACATGGTCGCCGATATCAGCGGCGACGGATGGACAGATGTAACGGACGGTATCGTCGGCATTCGGATCCGCTCGGGCACAGGTGGACTCAAGCTGTTCTATAATTCGATTTCACTATCGGACACGATCGTGCGCACAGCCGCGACGAACGACATCAGCGCTGCTCTTGCCGTCGGGTCAGAGTCCGATTCGCTTGATATCAAGAATAATATCATCGTGAATGGCATTTGGAACACGGGCGGAATTGCAACAGCGTACGGCGTGTATTGTGAAGCCCCCAACAGCGTATTTGCCGCGAGCGACTACAACAACTATTTTGTGAGTGGACCGCAGAGCAAAATGGGTTTCCTCGGTTCGATTCGTTCGAACCTTGCGGCATGGCGGAATGCTACGTTGAAGGATCGGTTCTCTGTGTCGGGGAAACCGCCGTTCCACTCCGCAAGCGATCTGCGCATCAATGCTGCCGACTCAAATTGTTGGAACGTAAACGGCAGGGCACTGACCGGCAGTGCGTCGCTTGCGACCGCGACCGACATTGACGGCGACGCGCGCAGCATTACACTTGGAACCCCTGCCGATATCGGTGCCGATGAATTCTTGCCGAACGCTGGGGTCGAGCCGCCCGTTATGCAACAACTCGTAAGCGGGGATACGACCTGGTTCAATTCAGCGGAGCGCACAGTTTCGATGATCGTGCGAGAGTCAGGGACGCTTCCATCGCTGCGCGGAAAATACTATCCCGGCGCGGCGGCACCCGGTGCACCCGGCGTCAACATCAAGAGTTATTGGACCATCGAGCGTACGTCGCCTGATTCGATAGTTACGTACAAGCTCAGACTGTTTTACTCTGATGCAGAGAAGGACACTATCGCGCATACTGCGATGAAGATCAGAAAGCAAAATCCGCCTCAAGCGTGGACGAGCCTCGCAGCAAGTCAGCCAAGCGTACTGGAATCCGATCGGTATGTCCAGGCGGCTGGTTTGACGAGTTTCTCGAACTTCACCATAGCCGATGGAACGAATTGCAAAGCTGCGGTGAAGCTTCTTCTGGAAGGTCCCTACAACGTAGTCGGTGGCTCGATGAACACTACGTTGAGGACGGGCGGGTATCTGCTCGCACACTTTGGTTCGATTCCTATTCCCGCAGATGCAGTTGATTCGATCAATATCGAGATGCGCGACCAACAAACTGCTGCAGCTTCGACGGTCAGAAAGTTCCGTCCCGCGTGGCTCATGCGAGATGGAACGATTCGCGACTTTAATGATACGACGAAGAGTTACGTCGAGTTCGACGAGCCTGCCGGGAATTTCTATCTTGCGGTTCGGCATCGCAACCATCTCGGTATCATGTCGGCAGCAGCGCAGCCGCTGAGTGCTGCGATTCCTTCAGCGCCATACGATTTCACGACAGCGCAAACGCAAGCATTCGGGACCAACCCGATGAAGGCGCTTTCAGACGGGAGATTTGCGATGGTTGCAGGCGACGTGAATCAATCGAATATCGTCACGGCTGCCGACGCGAATCTTATCGTCGGACAACTCAACACAACGGGTTACGGTCTTCGCGACGCGAATCTCAGCGGCATCATCACCGCAGCGGACGCAAATATGGCGATCGGTAATCTCAACCGAGTATCACAAATTCCATAAGGAGCCACTTCGATGAAACTACGGTATCAAGCATTGATACTCGCTTTCTTGCTGGCGTTCGATGCACATGCCCAAGAGACGCGCGTCGCCGTTTCGATGATTGACAGCGCACGGCGACACAATGACACGCTATGGAGCTGGGACGTATTCGCAGCGCGGACGAACCCCACCCTGACGATTCAGGTCGGATTCAGTTCATTCTATTTCTATTACAATTCGGCTGCGCTTACGGCTCCGACACTCACATACGTGAACCCGAACTACTCTGGCGACGGTTCAGGCAATTACGGACCGATGAGCGTGCAAACAGTGAATGATGGTGGTGTTCTCAAAGTTGCTGTGACTATCAACTATGTCGGCAACCTTGGTCCAGGGACAAGCCTACCAACCACGCAAGAACGGCTTTTTCGGGTGACGATGACGATTCTCAACCAGTCCGCAAATGCGGGCCTCGCGTGGGACGAAGTGAACAGCGGCATCGCCGCCTCAAACCCTGTGTTCATTCAAAATGTCTTCATCGGCGAAAACAACGGACCGCTGCCTGTGCAACTCTCGTCTTTCACGGCAACGCCGGAACAAGGGAGGGGGATTCGTCTCCGGTGGACAACGGTGAGCGAGATCAATAACTATGGATTTTTCGTCCAGCGTCGTCGAAGCGGGGAGGTACGTTGGATCGAGCTTGTGAATTCATTCATCGCCGGACACGGCACAACAAACGAGCGGCACACCTACGCATATCTCGACAACACCGTGCAGCCCGGCTCGTGGCAGTACCGTCTTCGACAAGTTGACCTTAATGGGACTGAACATTTCACCGAACCAATCAGCATCAGCTCGCTGACCGCTGTGCGCGAGCAAGCTCCGGTTGAATACGCACTGAAACAGAATTATCCGAATCCTTTCAACCCTTCGACGGAAATAAAATTTTCCGTCGAGCAAGTTGGTCGCACCACTCTTGAGGTTTTCAACACCGTCGGACAACGAGTTGCAACGCTGTACGATGATGTCGCGGAACCGGGCTATTTATACTCGGCGCGTTTCGATGCGACGAATCTCGCGAGCGGAACGTATTTCTACCGCATACAGTCAGGAAGGTTTGTGCAGACGAGGAAGATGCTGCTCGTGCGATAACCTGTTGAAATATCCTTTATGTGAGGCGCAGTCGAGACGATCGGCTGCGCCTTTTTGTTTCTCATTTCTGCGTTTACGTTTCTCAGCGGTGAAAAACGAGTGTGTTGAAAAACGTTACTCTATAATGATTGACAGATTTGAATCTATCAGTTGCGCCAGCCGGTTTCGTCGTACATCGCTGAAAACATGGCACTCAAGTTGGGAGTATGAGGTGTGATGGGCTAAGCTGACGAGAGAGCGGAGACACCCATCATAGTCACTTTGCATTTACGATCACTTGATATTGAGGAGAAACACAAATGATGCGACTCTACGTGATGTTTCTGCTGTTGCTCGCGCCGAGTTTCATGTTCGCGCAGGCGAATTTCAATACGAGTCTTCACGCGACCCGGGCAGGCAAAACATTCTGGTACGGCAGAGCAAATGGCGGCTTTGAAGGCTTGACGAACGTGCCTATTAACCAACTCGGCTGCATTGAGTGTCATGGTCCCAAAAACGCGGATGGCGTGCCATATCCGACGAACTATACACCGGGCTGTATAGATTGTCACCCGAGCAACTCCAACTTCAATCGAGATTCGATAAAAGTCGCGCAGTGCTATAGTTGCCATGGTCGCCAGGGGTATGAAGCAAACGTCCTCGCACTCCCGGACGTGCACCGGTCACGGAATATGAAATGCTGGGATTGCCATACGATGAACGACATGCACGGGACAACAACTGTGTACAGTTCTATGTTGCAGCCCGGCGCGATGGAACCTGATTGTCGGGATTGTCATGCGACGCTTCCGGCGAATCATGGGAACTATGATCCTCCAGCGCACAACAATAAGCTTCACTGTTCGGCGTGTCACTCGCGCACAGTGATTACGTGCTACAATTGTCATTTTGAAAGTCAGATCGTCGGTAAGAAACGAGAGCAAAAGAAGCTCTCCGGTTTTGTCATGTTAGCGAACCGAACGAAAGACAACAAGATTTACCCCATGACCTTTCAGTCACTGACGTATCAAGGAATTGCCTTCGCGGCGTTCGGGCCATTTACCTCGCACACCATTACCGACAGCGGGCGCACGTGCGCCGAATGCCATGTGAACTTTGGCGGAACAAACGCCGCAATCACTCAATACAATACAACAGGAAGAATCAAATTCGCGACGTGGAATCCTACCGATAGTACACTCTCGTGGCTGCGCGGAATCGTCCCGATGCCCTTGGACTATCGTCAAAAATTCAAGATGGACTTCCTTACCTACACGGGCAATCCAAGCGACACGGTGCTGCCATCGAAGAAGTGGGTTTCAATCGGAAAAGAAACGTGGGATGGGCATCAAATGTTTTTCGCGACACCGCTCACGAAAGTCCAGATGAAGAAGATGGGGTTCGACACGTCGGCGACGCTTTCGGTTACCGGCGACGGGAAGATTCCTTCGCAGTTCGCACTCGAACAAAACTATCCGAACCCCTTCAACCCTGCGACGACGATTGAATTCAGTTTGCCGCATGCGACCGATGTTACCCTGAAGGTGTTCAATCTTGTTGGACAGGAAGTGAGAACACTCCTTCTCGATCAGCGAATGGAGGCAGGTGTTCACAAGCTCTCTGTGAAAATGAACGGGATGCCCAGCGGCATTTATGTGTACAAGCTGACGACGAATCAGTTCAGCCAAGCCCGGAAGATGTTGCTGCTGAGGTGAGTTTTTGTGCAGTACCAGTTAGGGACACGCTCGCGCCGATGATGAAACCTTCGGCTGCGGCGTGTTCCTCTCTTTTTTCCTACAACGGAGTGTTGGAAGGCGAACTACGGTCACTCAGCGAGCGGGGGCATGATGAGTGGACCGAGGCATATCCCATTTTCCTTCGCAAACCCGACCGCAATCTTTATCCCTCGCGAGAGTTCGCAACCAGTGAAACAACGTTTCGCTCCATTTCGCATTTTTGACAAACAACCCATATTTTTCCTCAAATCTGAGAAACGACGGGCACGCACACAACTCGCAGCGGTGTTTTGGCGAATTCACAAGGCACGATTGTTGATAAAACCATAGTCGGTTGTTCCAATACTCACACCGGAATCATGCACGAACTTTCCATAGCGCAGAGTATTGTCGAGATCGTTGAGCAAACCGTATCGCCCGCCGACTACTCGGCAGTTACGAATGTGCACGTGCGGATTGGTGAGATGTCGGGCGTTGTTCCCGATTCGTTGGCGTTTTGCTTCTCCGCTGTCGTTGCAGAAACGCCGCTGTGCAATGCAAAGCTCACGATCGAGCATGTGCCTCTCACAATGGAATGCAAGACTTGCGGCAACAAGTTCAGAAGCGAGTTTGGATATGTGTCTTGTCCGCAATGTAAACAAACCGATACGACTGTTCTAAGCGGTACGGAGTTACAGGTCGTCGAAATAGAACTTGCTGATTCTCTGGAGAGCATATGAGTGTCATTACCATCGAGCGAAAGGTTTTGGAGAAGAACGACGAGCTGGCGGGCCGCAATCGCGTTCTTTTTGCCGAGAATGGAACATTCGTCATCAATCTTGTTAGTTCGCCGGGATCGGGAAAAACAAGCCTGGTAGAACAGACATTGCATCGCTTGAAAAGCGAGTTGACGATTGCGGTCGTCGAAGGCGATGTACAAACAGATCTCGACGCGCAGCGCGTCGCGAAGTTCGGTGTGCCTGTTGTCCAAATTGTAACGAATGGCGGCTGCCATCTCGATGCCAAACTCATCGGGGATGCGTTGCAGAACTTATCCCTCGCGGGCACTCAGTTGCTCATCATCGAGAACGTCGGTAATCTTGTCTGTCCCTCCAACTACGATCTCGGGGAAGCGATGAAGGTAGTTCTCCTAAGTACCACGGAGGGTGACGACAAGCCGTTGAAATACCCGGGCATGTTCCGCAACGCAGCCGCGCTCATTATCAACAAAATTGATCTCGTACCCTATGTAAATTCCGACTTGAGTGTGCTCCGAAGAAATGCGTTAGCCATCAATCCGGCGTTGAAAGTGTTTGAGACGTCATGCACTACCGGTGCCGGGATTACCGAGTGGTGTGATTGGCTGAGACATCTTGCCAAGCCACAGTGAATGATAACCATGATACAATTGAGCGGATGCGATGCACGGTGCGTGGCATCGTGCAAGGGGTAGGCTTTCGCCCGTTCATCTACAGACTTGCGCATGAGTCCCAACTGACGGGCTTTGTGTTGAATACACCGAGCAGTGTTCTCATCGAAGTCGAAGGAGAGAAGGCGAAACTGGATGAATTCCTGCTGCGCGTCGGGAAAGAAAAGCCGACGCATTCGTTCATTCAAAGTCTTGAAGTGTCATTTCTGGATTGTGTTGGATACCGTGCCTTTGTGATTCGTGAAAGCAATGGCGCGGGGGAGAGAGACGTCATTGTTCCGGCAGACATCGCCACGTGCCGTGAATGTCTCGCAGAGATATTCGACGAGAAGAACCGTCGCTACCTGTATCCATTCACGAACTGCACGCATTGCGGGCCACGGTTCTCGATCATCGAGGCGCTGCCCTACGACCGCGGAAACACGACGATGAAGATATTCACGATGTGCGACGCATGCCGGCGGGAATACGACGACCCGCTCGACCGTCGGTTTCATGCGCAACCGAACGCCTGTCCGCACTGCGGACCTTCGTTGCAGTATTGGGCTGGTGGAATGTTGAAGGCGATGCATCATGACGCGTTGCTCTGTGCTGCGGAGAAAATTCGAGATGGCCGAATCGTTGCCGTGAAGGGCCTCGGTGGATTTCACTTGCTTGTTGATGCGAGGAATGACGACGCCGTCAGAAGGCTTCGGCAGAGAAAGCATCGCGAGGCAAAACCGCTCGCAGCAATGTTTCCTTCGCTTGCATCAATCCAGCAAGTATGCGAGGTTTCTGAACATGAGGAACGCTTGCTGATGTCGGCAGAATCTCCAATCGTATTGCTGAAGAGAGGCTCCAATCTGCAAGCATCTCTGGCTGATTCGATCGCGCCGAACAATCCGTTTCTCGGCGCGATGCTGCCCTACACGCCTCTGCATCATATTCTGTTGCGTGAATTGGGGTTTCCTGTCGTTGCGACGAGCGGTAATATCTCGGACGAACCAATCTGCATTGATGAACGCGAGGCATTCGAGCGACTGAAGAATGTCGCCGACGTGTTCCTTGTTCACAATCGTCCGATCGTTCGCCACGTTGATGACTCGGTCGTGCGCATCATGTTGGGGCGCGAACAAGTGATCCGCCGCGCACGGGGCTATGCCCCGCTGCCCATCGTTCTGCAACGGACTGATACTCTGCCCTGCATAGCGGTCGGGGCGCACCAAAAAAATGTCGTGGCAATCTCCAAGCGCAATAACATCGTCATGAGCCAGCACATCGGCGATCTGGAAACGAGCGAGGCGCTCGACGCGTTTCATCATGTTGTTGACAGCGTGCAACAACTCTTCGAGTTCAAGCCCACGATGGCTGCGGCAGATCTTCATCCCGATTACGCCTCAACGAAGTTCGCTCATCGCCTGGGGGTTAATGTCGTTCAGATTCAACATCATTATGCCCACATCCTTTCGTGCATGGCAGAGAACGAGTTGGATGGACGCGTTCTCGGCGTTGCATGGGATGGAACCGGATACGGGCTCGACGGCACAATTTGGGGCGGTGAGTTCCTGCTTGCAGACAGAGCATCTTTCGAACGAGTAGCAACGTTTCGAGAGTTCAGTCTGCCGGGTGGCGAGAAAGCAATCAAAGAGCCTCGGCGAGCAGCGTTAGGGTTGCTGTACGAACTTTTCGGCGATGCGGTGTTGATGATGAAGGAGATCACTACCGTCGCAGCCTTTACAGAAACGGAACTGAAAGTGCTGAGACAAATGCTTCTCAAGAACCTACATTCACCGCGCACCACGAGCGTCGGACGCTTGTTCGATGCGCTCGCCTCAATTGCCGATGTGCGTCAGGCTGTGAGTTTCGAAGGACAAGCGGCTATGGAACTCGAATTCGCGATGCACGACAAAACCGACACGAGGGTATATGGGTATGATATCGTCGAGTCAAGGAATAAGTCGGCGCGCTGGTGCATAGATTGGTCTCAGATGATTGCCTCTGTTCTCCATGATGTATTTGCACGGAAGCCGATCTCATGCATTTCGGCAACATTCCACAACACGTTGGTTGAAATCATTGTGGATGTGGCGAAACGAATTGGTGAACATCGAGTCGTGCTGTCCGGCGGATGTTTTCAAAACCGATACCTGACGGAGCAAGCAGTAGTGCGACTGCGGCAAGAAGGTTTTCGCCCGTACTGGCATCAGCGTGTACCGCCGAATGACGGCGGGATTGCACTGGGACAAATGTATGGCGCGCTGCATGTGCATGCCAAGCCTTTGGCGTACGTCGAATCGCACCCGTCAACACTCGAATGTGTTCGCTAAGGAGGAACTATGTGTCTCGCAATTCCAGGAAAAGTTCTCACCGTTGAAAGAGACAGTCAACCTGTGATGGGTAATGTCAACTTCGCAGGCATTCATCGGCGCGTCTGTCTGGAGTGGCTCCCCGATGTGAAAGTGGGCGAGTATGTGCTTGTGCATGTCGGCTTCGCATTGTCGAAAGTTGACGAGAAGGAAGCAGAGGAGACACTCTCGTTGCTCAGGCAAATGGGCGAGTTGGACGACCTCACGAATACTGAGTAGAAGGTTCATGCGCTACATTGACGAATATCGCGACGGACAGCTTGCCCAACAAACAGCGGCGAAGATTCGTCGCATCACGACGCGGCCATGGACCATCATGGAAATTTGCGGCGGGCAAACGCACTCGATCGTCAAGTTCGGCATCGAGTCGCTTCTGCCGAATGCCATCACGCTTGTGCACGGTCCGGGCTGCCCCGTGTGCGTTACGCCGCTTGAATTAATTGACAAGGCGATTGCGATTGCGTCGCGACCGGATGTTATCTTTGCATCATTTGGCGACATGCTCCGTGTTCCGGGTTCGAGCAAAGATCTCCTCACCGTGAAAGCTGAAGGAGGCGATGTGCGCATGGTGTACTCACCGCTTGACGCGCTGACGATTGCGAAAGTAAATCCCGAGAAACACGTTGTCTTCTTTGCTGTCGGATTCGAAACCACCGCGCCTCCGAATGCGATGGCAGTCAAAGAAGCAAAGCGGCAGGGCATCAACAATTTCTCGATTCTCTGTTCACATGTTCTTGTTCCTCCCGCAGTGGAAGCGATCCTCTCGTCCCCTTCGAATCGTGTCCAAGGATTGCTCGCCGCCGGTCATGTCTGCACGGTGATGGGATATGAAGAATACTTCCCGCTCGCAACGCGATACAAAGTCCCGATTGTCGTGACGGGGTTCGAACCTGTGGACATTCTTCAGGGAATCTACATGACGGTGAAACAACTCGAAGAGGGAAGGAACGAGGTAGAGAATCAATATACGCGCTACGTTCGGCGCGAAGGAAACATGTCTGCGCAGAGGGTGCTGAAGGAGGTGTTCACGACCATTGATAGAAAGTGGCGTGGCATTGGCGAGATTCCTCAGAGTGGCTACGGCCTTTCGACGGCGTACGATGCCTATGATGCGGAAAAGATTTTTGGAGTTGAAGCTATAGCGGTTGAAGAATCTTCGCTCTGCATTGCCGGACAAGTGCTGCAAGGATTGAAGAAGCCGAACCAGTGCGCAGCGTTCGGAAAGGAATGTACACCTGAGCATCCCCTCGGTGCACCGATGGTGTCCTCCGAAGGTGCATGCGCTGCGTACTACAATTTTGGAATGGCACGCGTCGGCGCGTCACACGCTGATTCTTGATCTGCGAGTTGTGCGCGTGCTGGAGTATGTTCATTTAACCACGTAAGGAGAAGATATGATTCAGTACATTCGCTGCTTCGCAACTGCTGCCGTTACGCTGCTCTACGTGAACGTTGTTGTTGCGCAGGAGTTGGATCGAAAGGGAAGTGAGTGGTGCTCGTTGAAGAAACAGAACAACCCCTCAGTCCTTTCACTTGATAACTCGCCCGGAGCGCCGCGTCATTCGTTCGACGTTCTCGACTACAAACTCGACTTGAACTTGTACAACTGCTTTCTCAGCCCATATCCACGGTCGTTTTCAGCAAGCGAGATTATGACGTTTCGTGTCGAGACTACCCTTGTCACGATCAACCTGCACGCGGTCAATACGTCGTTGACAATTGATTCTGTTGGTCTTGATGCGCGATCTTTTACACACGTCAACAACACCCTCACGATAACACTCTACCGTCCTTTTTACCACGACGAAATTGCGGCGGTGCAGATCTTCTACCGCCATAACGACGTTGCTGACCAAGCATTCTACGTGAGCAACGGTATGGTGTTCACCGATTGCGAGCCGGAGGGTGCGCGCAAATGGTTTCCGTGCTGGGACAAGCCGTCCGACAAGGCGACAGTGAATCTCAAAGCAAAAGTCCCCGCTTCCGTCAAGTTAGGCTCGAACGGACGCCTTGCCGATTCTGTGCGTGTTGCCGATACAATCTGGTACAACTGGATCAGCCGCGATCCCATCGCCACATACCTGATCGTCATCTCAGCCAAGGTGAATTACAACCTCGACATCGTCCATTGGCGCAATCCCTCGAGTCCCAACGACAGCACGCCGATTCGGTTCTACTGGAATACCGGTGAGAATCAAACGAATCTCAACAACATCAAGACGAAGATCATACCGATGACGACGGAGTTCTCGCGCCTGTTCGGCGTTCATCCGTTCGAGAAGAACGGATTTGCGACCTTGAACAGTTCCTTTCCGTGGGGTGGAATGGAAAATCAAACGCTCACCAGTCTCTGCCCCAATTGTTGGAGTGAGAATCTCGTGTCGCATGAGTATGCGCATCAATGGTTCGGCGACATGATCTCTCCAGCGACATGGGCAGACATCTGGCTGAACGAAGGATTCGCGACATACCTCGAAGCGATTTGGTACGAATACACCGGGGGGTATACGGCTTACAAGAGCGATATCATCGCCGACGCCAATGGCTATTTGAGCGGCAATCCCGGCTGGCCCATCTACAATCCCGCATGGGCAATCACAACCCCCAACAACAGCACCCTCTTCAATGGTCCGATTACTTACTACAAAGGCGCTTGTGTGCTTCATATGCTGCGTTATACCCTCGGTGATTCGGTGTTCTTTCGAGCATTGGAGCACTATGCAACGGATACCACAAACTTCAAGCACAAGTCAGCCGCAACTGCAGATTTTGTGACAACAATAAGTCAAGTGGCAGGAGAGGATATGAGTTGGTTCTTTCATCAGTGGGTTTACTCACCAAATCATCCGGTGTACCAAAATGGATACTCCTTCACGTCATTAGGCGGAGGCAATTGGCAGGTGCGCTTCCTTGCCAAGCAGATACAAACGAACACCGTCTTTTTCAAAATGCCCATCGAGATCAAAATTACATTCACTACGGGCGACACCACTGTGCGCGTCATGAACGATGTGAACAATCAGAACTTTTTCTTTACGGTCAATCGTCAACCGACTGGGGTGCAGTTCGATCCGAACAACAACATCGTTCTGAAGCAAGGGTCAACAACAATTCTTGATGTTGCTACAACCGGTGGTTTGCCGAGTGCGTTTGCGCTTAGGCAGAACTATCCCAATCCGTTCAATCCGCGAACGACGATTGCATATGAAATTCCGCGCCTGACGCATGTTCGTCTTTCGGTGTTTGACCTACTGGGAAAAAACGTTGCGGAACTGGTGAACGAGACGATGCCGGCAGGCACATATGTCGCGTCCTTCGATGCGGGAGAACTCAGTTCCGGCGTCTACTACTACAGACTCAGCGCCGGAGATTTCGTGCAGACGAAAGCATTACTCTTGTTGAAATAGCATGAAGCCCGATACCATTGATCTGACGGGTGGTCTCGCGTGCCCGTTGCCGATCACCGAATACAAGAATATTCTGCTCGCACACGGCAGCGGCGGCAAGCTGACGCATCAATTGATTCAGAAGATGTTTCTGCCCCAGTTCAAGAACGAACTGCTCGAGCCGCTACATGACGGCGCGATCCTTGGCATGAACGGATTGCGCCTTGCCTTCTCGACTGATTCATATGTCGTCAATCCGATTTTTTTCCCAGGAGGAGATATCGGTGAGCTTGCGGTAAATGGGACTATCAACGACCTTGCCATGTGCGGCGCAATGCCCAAGTTTCTTTCCGCTGCCTTCATTATTGAAGAAGGCTTTTCGATGGACGAGCTGTGGAAGGTTGTCATCTCGATGCGGCGCGCTGCCGAACGTGCCGGCGTTCTCCTCGTCACCGGTGATACCAAGGTGGTTGACCGAGGAAAAGCGGACAAGGTATTCATCAACACCTCGGGCATCGGGCTTGTCATGCCGGGTGTTGATATCAATCCTAAGAACATTCGCCCCGGCGACACCATCATCGTCAGTGGGCAGATTGCCGAGCACGGCATCGCGATCATGTCGGTACGAGAGGGGTTGGAGTTTGAAACGCAACTTCAAAGCGATACGGCTCCATTGCATTCTCTCGTCGAAGCGATGCTCACCGCCAGCGCGAATATTCGCGCGCTGCGAGATCCAACGCGTGGCGGAGTTGCAAGCGCGCTCAAGGAGCTTGCCGAGAGCGCACAGATCGGCTTGGAAATCGTCGAAGAGAAAATTCCTGTCAAGGAGGAGGTGAAAGGTGCGTGCGAAATTCTCGGGTTCGACCCGCTGTACGTTGCAAACGAGGGGAAGCTCATTGCCATCGTCCCCGCAAATGAAGCGGAGAGTATCCTCGAAGCGATGCACGGTCACCCACTGGGGCGCGACGCCATCATAATCGGCGAAGCGGTTGCCAGCCATCCAGGTACCGTCTTGATGAAGAGTAGAATTGGTGGGACGCGGGTTGTGGACA
>CAYUFU010000003.1:0-6135 GCA_964444145.1 uncultured Chitinophagales bacterium | reverse complement strand
CATCCAGGTACCGTCTTGATGAAGAGTAGAATTGGTGGGACGCGGGTTGTGGACATGCTCACCGGCGAGCAATTGCCGAGAATCTGTTAGCCGTGCATGAAAGACCCTTTCCCGTGTTGGAGTTCGTTGTGGTGATGGAATCAGCAATTTCGTATCTTCATTCCAACCGTTTTTCATCTATGTACTCTCACGCACCGACCGATGACGCGAGACGAAGCGCGTAGCCTCTTACATACCTATACAAAAAGCGATAGCTTGCGGAAACACGCCTACGCCGTCGAAGCCGCAATGCGAGCGTACGCGAAGAAGTTTGGAGGGGATGAGGAAACGTGGGGCATTGTTGGTTTGCTGCATGATTTCGATTATGAGATGCACCCGACGGTCCCCGACCATCCGATGAAAGGTTCGGAGATCTTAAAAGAGAATGGGTTGAGTGAGGAGCTTCGGCGTGTCATTATCAGCCACGTGCCGCAAATGAATGTCCCTCGCGATACTCGGATGGCAAAGGCGCTTTTCGCGTGTGATGAGTTGTGCGGGTTTATTGTGGCATGTGCGTTGGTTCGACCTGCGAAATTAGTTGGCTTGGAGCCATCATCCGTAAAGAAAAAGCTGAAGGACAAAGCGTTTGCGCGAACCGTGAGCCGCGAGGATATTCAGCAGGGTGTTGCAGAGTTGGGAATCCCTCTCGAAGAGCATATTGCCTTTGTTGTGAGTGCACTCCAGAACATCGAACACGATCTCGGATTGAAGTGACTTACTACACGATGGGTGTCGCCCTTTTGGCTTGGCTGTCAAAAGGGGAGTCCACCTCGAACCTCACCAAAAGTCAAACGCGAACCCAAGCGCCCAGTGCTCGCGCCGCTCGTTGTAGTATTGACTAAAAAAATCCAGTCCGTTGAAGTAACCCAAATAGATTCTCATTCCCGTTGAATTCCACTCACCGAATTTGACACCGACATCTACGTTGTTCGAGCCCACGAAACTCGTGAGTTTGCGGAGTGTGAGATGATAAGCCGCGTACAGGTTGAACGGTTTGGCGAAAACCGAACCGACCAGCGATGATGAGTGCGTCTCGAATCCTGCGAGGAACTCCGTTCTGCCGATTTCCACTGGTCGTAGATGCGTTGCATGGCTGAAGCCGCCGTGAAGCTGATATGTGAAATCAGGTAAATCCCGTTTGTAGATTGCGAGTAGCTCACCAAAGTCGCGTGTGAAGGGAATAGGCTCGCGGTTGTTTTTCCACGTTCGCGTTGCCGTGTTATAGTGCCCATCGAGGAAGTGTGCACTGAGATGCAGCAGCCGGAGCCGCACGATCAGTCGCTCATCCGTGCCAAGGTCGCTCACGTATGCAACGTGTCCGCCAAAGATTCCGTCAACCGCATCAATCTGAAGGCGAAACCCATCGGCGCTCGTCGAGAGGGCGTACGTAAAAAAATCTACGCCGAGACGAATTCGTTTGAGCGAATCTGCCGAGGGACGAACCTCGAGAAGGTCAATGGATGCTCCAATGTCCACCTTCATCTTTGAAGTGCCGATTTCCTTTCTCAGCCCGACACGAGGCTCTTGATGATGAGCCGTCAACGGAGGAACAGCGAGCGCTCCCGGAAGAAATGTGAAACGCTCTTCGTCTTGAGCAAACGCGTCGGTGACAAGCGCGAGCGTAACAATAAGCAGGCAGATTTGCATTCACGTTCCGAAAAATTCAGCGGCTAATATATGGAAGGCTCATAGGATAAGCAATCGGCGCACAACGTTTTGTTTGAAATTCAAATGCGTTTTGTCTACCTTGATGCGACTTCAAACCAACATTTCGGAGAAGAGATGAAACGACTCGCTGTCATATTGTTCACTATCGTTGCTTTCAGTGCGCTTTGCGTTGCCCAGGAAGATCCGATCCCACCGAAGCGCTCGAAGGCGCCGAAGTTGGGCGGGCTGTTCGGCTATCTGCCCGGCTGGCTTTTCGTTGATGTCAAGCCGATCAACTCGTTCATCGTTGCCAACAAGGGCACGTCGCTCAAGGACAACGGCGTTTTCTTGAACGGTATCGGCGGGAGCGCATTTATAATGTTCATAGACAATCTTCGTATCGGCGGGATGGGCATGAACGGAAAGACATCGAGTACGAATCTCGATCCGCTCGGCATTCGTCGCGACGTCGAATTGAATGTCGGTTTTGGCGGCGTGACGGTTGAGTACATTCATCAACTTGCGGAGCGGCTTAATCTCTCGGTCGGTACGATGCTCGGCACAGGCGGCATGGGTCTGACGCTGCGGCAATCGAATGGTTCACCACTCAGTTGGAACGGCGAGTGGGAGAATTTTGGAAACGGAAACTACAATCAAACGGGAAGTCGAGTCATCAACAGCACGCGAACATTGCAGGGTTCGTTTTTCGTGTACATTCCGTCGGTCAGTCTCGAGTATGGGATACTCGGCTGGCTCGGTGCACGCCTCGGTGTCAGTTATGTCGGTATGTCCTTTCCATCATGGCAAGTTGATGAGAAGTATGAGTTGCTTGGCGTTCCGAGCAACGTAAGCGGCAGAGGATTCATGATTAACGCGGGGGTGTTTGTAGGGACGTTCTAAAAAGATGTCGCGGTGCTTCGGATGGGACTCTGCGCTAACGGTGTTCGGTAAACTGTACTGCCTTCCACTCCGCAAACAGATCTTTGCAGCGATTCCTCTGATACTTACCCGTTGAGGTGACGGGGATATCGTTTCCAAACACCACAACCTTCGGCGACTTTGAGAAGGGAAGATGTCTGCGGCAATACGCGAGCACTTCCTGCTCGGTGAGTTGAACCCCGTCCTTTGGCTTAACGTATGCTCCCACTTCTTCCCCGTACCAGTCGTTCTCGAATCCGACGGCAATACCCGCCTGAACCCCCGGCATGTGCATAAGCACTTCGTCAATCTCGAAGGGCGAGATATTGACGCCCCCCCGAATGATGAGTTCTTTGATTCTTCCGGTAATGAAGAAGAACTTGCGATTCGTGTCATCATACCTAAAAAATCCCTCGTCCCCACTGCGGAACCAATTGTGTGCAAATGTCTTAGCATTTGCTTCCTCATTCTGAAAATAATACTTCATCACATTATGTCCGCGAATAACAATCTCCCCTTTTTCGCCCTCCGGCAATTCATTTCCTTTGTCGTCGTGAATCGCCATTTCGTTGATGGGAATAGGAACCCCGATAGATGGATAGCCGAACTTCGACATCCAGTATTTGTGCTCCTCATGAGAATGGTCAATGGGGAGGAAGCACGAGTAGCAAGTTGTCTCGGAAAGACCGTACCCGTGAACGATGGGAATCTTGAACGCGTTCTCGAACTTCATCGCCAGCTCGACGGTGAGGGGACCCGCGCCGCAGATGACGTGACGAAAATGCGCGAGCTTATACGCTTCCGGATCTATTTTCGAGTGAAGGAGAAATTGCAGCAACGTAGGTACAACACTCACGACTGTAACGCGCTCTGCGCTGATGCGCTCGAAGAACTTATCGGCATGAAACTTCTGATTCAACACGACGCCGCAGCCTGCGTAGAGAGGAGTCATCAGCGTAACGATTGTCCCGTTCACATGATGAATCGGGAGTACGCACATCATCCGCTGGTCGTCGGAGATGCGATGCCATTCGGCAATTGCCATCGCGTCAACAAGCAGATTGTATTGCACAAGCACGACCCCTTTCGGCAAACCCGTGGTACCTGATGTGTACACAATCAGTGCCTCATCGGAAAGTGCTGGTTGTCTGAGGGGCGTGAACGAGGTTGAGCGATTATTGATTTCTGCATTGAAATGGTGAAGTGCCGGGTCAACAACCTTTCCCGTTTGGACGATTGTATGAAGGGAAGGAATTCTGTGCCGCAGTGCTTTGATGCGCTCGACAAATTGGTCACGAACGAACGCGAGCTTCGTCTCCGAATTGCGGAGGATGTATGCGATACGTTCGTCGTCTTCACCAACATTGATCGGGACGACAACGGCACCAAGAAGAAACGCGGCAAAGTACTGAATGACCGTGTCGGCGTGGTTGTACGAGATAGTCGCGATGCGGTCGCCGATCCGAATACCGGAGCTTTGCAGAAAATTCGCGGTCTTACATACCTCTTCGTAGAATTCCCGATACGAATACTCTTTGCGATAGCCTTCGTCGCTGTAAAAAATCAAGAATGGCTGAACGTCGTAGGTCTCCGCTCGATCGGCCAACAGGGCACCAATATTCGTGAACGGGACCATCGGTTCGGTTGGGGGGATACCGTTGACGCTTTGCGCGTTGCAGATCTTCTCAAGAAGAAAGGCAGGCAAGGTCGACATAGAACGAAAACGGTCTCAAGATTCAGAGTTCATGACAAGGGCAGATTTCGGATCAACCAACTGGGGGATTGAGACAACCTTTGTGAAACGGACATTCTGCAATGCCACATCTGCAACCGCACTTATTGCTTCCAACTCGCCCAGTATTCTTTCCACTCCGCCGCTTCACCGGCAGGCAAGACACGAATTGGATTCAAGCCGTCAAGCATCACAGCGTATTCGTCTGTATGAGTTTTCGACCCCTGATTTTTCAACGCCTTCGGATGCGGACCGTGATGGATGCCGCGTGGGTGCAGCGTTACCATTCCTGCTTTGATGTTGTCGCGGCTGAAGAAATTTCCATCATGATAGAAGATGAACTCGTCATAATCGGTGTTGCGATGAAAGAAGGGGACCTTGAGTGCCTCAGGGTCTTCCTCCAGCGGACGTGGCAAGAAACTGCATACGATGGCCCCTTGCGTAACGAACGTGGAGTGCGCGCTTGGCGGCAGATGATACTTCGGACTCATGATGGGACGAATGTCGCGCATGTTGATTTTCCATGTCGTCAAATCGCCTTTCCATCCGACGACATCAATCGGGTTGAACGGATAGGTGACAGTCGAAAACTCATCGTCAACCTTGATGCGTACATCCCACTCGTTTCTGTCGTCGAGATTCGGCTTCGGGTCGGGCGTGGTGATAACGCCGGGATCGTATAACGCGTGCTGTCCGATCAATCCTTTCTCCGGCGGCTCGAATTCCGTTTTCGATTGAATGATGAGAAAGAAATTATCTTTCGTCTTAGGAATGACGCGATAGGTCACTGCACGCGGGATAACGATGTAATCACCCTTCTCAAAGTCGAGCGGACCGAAATCGGTTTCGATGACTCCCTCCCCGCGATGAACGAAATACAACTCATCGCCATCAGCATTGCGATAGTAGAATGGCATTGGCTCAGTGCGCCGCGAAACGTACAGCGTGACATCGGCATTACCGAGGAACGCTACCGGTGCACCTTTCGCATCGTGTTGGTCGGTCGGCGTGAGTTTATTACAGTCAATGCAGTGCGGACGCAATTTCCCTTCAAATCGAACCCAGCCCGTCGGTGGGTTCGCGTGATACATATGGGAAGCTTTCCCAGAAAAGCCTTTCCGTCCATGTTCTTCTTCGTACGTCCCGTGCGGAAGTCCGACGTGGGCCTGTTTTGTTGTTAGACCTTTTTTGAGTGGGTACATCACTGCTCCTATTCTCTCATTGAGTAAAAAAAATGATCAGAGGTTTCCGCGTAACGCCTGTTCTCTCTCAATAGCTTCGAACAAGGCTTTGAAATTGCCTTTCCCGAAACTACGACTGCCTTTTCGCTGAATGATTTCGTAGAATAACGTCGGACGATCCTCGACAGGCTTTGTGAATATTTGCAGCATGTACCCTTCATCGTCGCGGTCAACAAGAATGCCTAACTTACCAAGCTCATCAATCGGCTCATCAATCTTGCCGACGCGTGCTGTCAAATCTTGATAATAGGTGCTCGGCACGCGCAGGAATTGAATGCCTTGGTTCCTGAGTTTCGTGACGGTGTCAATAATATTGTCGGTCGTCATCGCAATGTGCTGCACGCCGGGACCTCGATAGAAATCGAGATACTCTTCGATTTGCGATTTGCGTTTTCCGTGTGCCGGTTCGTTGATGGGAAATTTGATGCGCTCGTTGCCGTTGCTCATCACTTTCGACATCAAGGCTGAATACTCGGTGCTGATGTCCTTGTCATCGAAATGCTTGAACATCTTGAACCCCATGACGTCTTCGTAAAACTTTACCCACACATTCATCTG
>CAYUFU010000002.1:26308-106671 GCA_964444145.1 uncultured Chitinophagales bacterium | reverse complement strand
ATGAACTGGTCGTTCTCATCTTCCACGTCAACGTAGTGCCACTTGGCAAGTCCCTGCTGTGCCAGAAACACCAGCGGGCGTTGGTCGCGCACTAACAGCGCTGCCTTCGGCACCAACAAACGATCGGGAAACGTTTCGGTTTGGATCCTCACCGTTGCATACATCCCCGGCATCAGTGAGTTGGAGGAGGGAAGGTTGGTCAGGTCAATTGTTACTTTGAGGGTTTTGGTTTTCGGATCAATCATCGGGTTGCATGTTACCACCTTGCCGGTGAACGTCCGGCCCGGCAGCGCCGCTACGGCAAGCTCTGCCCGCTGACCCGGATGCACCCTCGGCGCTTCCATCTCCAACACCTCTCCATCCACCAACAACGTCGAGCGATCCACCAGCGTGCACACCGCCGTGCCTGCCTGTATGCGCTTACCCGGCGTCAAATCGAGATTGCCGACATAACCGGCAAACGGCGCGCGCACCTCGGTTGCTTCCCAATCCAGCTTCGCACGCGTGTATGCTTCCTTCGCCGCCGCCAGCCCGCTCTTGTTGGCGATGATGTCGCCCCGATCCACGCGCAGATACGCAACGGCAGCCTCGTAGTCCCGCTGCGCGCGGTGATATGCCTCTGCATCCAGTCGTCGCTCGCGGTAGGCACGCTCGGCTTCGCGGAAGCGCTCTTCCGCCTCCTGCAGCTCGTGCTGCACGCGCTGGGAATCGGCCGCCGAGAGAAATCCCGTCGTGCTCTGCGTCCGATACTCGATCTGCGCCGCCAGCAGTGCTGCAGAGGCTTTCTCATACGCCAGCCGATACTCGCGGTCGTCCAGTCGAAGGAGGATCCCACCTGCGCGCACGAATTTCCCGTTGAACGCGCTCACGCCACGTACTTCGCCGTCGACACGCGCACGCAGTTCCACCTCACGTTTTGCGCGGAGCGTCCCGTTCGTCGCAATGCTCTTGATGAGAGCGCCGCGCCGGGCAACAGTAACTGAAACGGGGAAGGCTACATCGTCACTGGACGGCGATGCACGGAGTGAAGATTCCGCAGGTTGGGCCGGCTTGCTCGATGGGTCTGTCGCAAACCAGAGGATCACTGCTGTGGTAACAACCCCAGCAGTGATGACAAGAGGCTTTCGGGGGAGTGGCATAACGTCGAGTACCGTTGTTAGAATCGGGGCTTCGTTCTGTTACGCACAGTGAGAAGCAGCGTGTGGGAGAAATATGGCGAGTTCAACAATGAGAGTCAATACGGGAGGCGCGTGTGATGACCCCTTGTAATGACTCCATAGAAATGTCAGGTTTACGACTCGATAGAAATGTCAGTATTGTCGAGCTTAGAGTCCTCATTCACAACAAGGATCTTAAGCGTGACCAGAGTACTGACCATGAGCGAGCGAGAATGCTATCGGTTGAAAGTATTGACCCAAGTGCAGCACCATCAGATGAACTTTCGAGAGGCTGCCGAACACCTGCAGATCAGTGAGCGCCAGGTGTGCGCCGTTCGTCATAAAAAAATAATCACGCCGCACTCTGTACATGCGCACATCAGGCGAGTTCGGGTCTGCGGGGACAGCAAGCGAACCAAATCCAATCACACGTCCCGCCCCTGTGCCAACGGTGTACGTTCCGCCACCAACTCTGATGAACTGCGTAGGATGAGGCTGTGAGTAGGCGGAGTCGAGAAACGCCCTTCCGCCCCACAAATGATTATCTTGATACACAACCCATTTCGTGGATCGAGGATAGAACACGCCTTCTCTTCCCGCGGGAGACCGATTGCTCAATCCATCAGACCGATACCACGCAGTAATGTTGTTGATAGTTAGAGTCTGGTATCGTGGAAGGCCTACGGTCGTGAACCGTGATTCAGCCGCGCCGGGGAGAGATTTCGCCGTTTGGGCGGCAAGAGAACAGGGCATTGAGAGGAGAAGGACGAATAACGCACACACACACATGAGTCTCATGGCAAGTTCCTCCTGAGTTGAAACAAACTCGAATGCATCGTCGCGTTAGCACGCTTTCAGCCGAAACAAAAAACAAGAGCCAAAATGCAATCGCCCGCCTGAACGCGCTTCAAGCGGGCGAACAACATGCACTCCCCTGTATCCTTTCAGCGGAGCGGAACTAACCCTCCTTCAATTCCACGTTACTTCTATAACCTTGCCTGTTGTGTACTTCGATTGCACTGAGCGGAAGCCGCCCGGTGGAAGAGTTTGCTCGAATACTCGCTGCAATTTAATTCTTCCTGTCCCCGCGTTCAACGTCGTGAGATTCAATCCAGTGTACGTACCATTGTCCGCTTGCGAGCCGCTCGTGACGCTCTTCGTGTTGTCAATTGCAAGAGCGGAAACGCTCGCAGCCGAAGCGGCAACGTATGAAATCGAAAAGTTGTTTGTGCGCACGATGCTCGCAAGGGGTTGGGGTGAGAGAATCTGTGGTCGCGCAGGAACTGTAACACTCGCGCTCGTCGTGACACCGTTGCGAAGGTGTCGGAACACATATGTGCCGTTTACTTCCTGGATCGGAACGAAACCAGCGTAGCCGAGAATGCTCTGCCAGCGCAGCACTATGCCATTGCATGAGACGGCATTGTTGCTGCTCAGTTCGGCAAGGTTGCCGTTGAAAAAGAAGCGTATGAAAACAGAAACGGAGTCGTTGTTCTGTTCCGTATCCAGCACTTCCACCTTCACGTCGAAATTTGAAGCGGCCATATCAACCGTGCCAGTGGGACCACAGTGCAGCATGGTGACCATCGCTATGAGGCACGCAAACGATACTCTGCAAAGAGCATTCATAACCTTCTCAGCTACATAATGGAATGGGTTTAGTTCCTCGGTTTCATTTGCTAAGTACGAGCTTCCTCGTTGCCGTAAACTCTCCGGACGATAAACGATACCAGTACACTCCACTAGCAATGTTCTTCGCGCCAAACGGTACGCTGTACTCTCCCGCTTCCAGATACGCATTCATAAGGGTTGCAACTTCACGGCCAAGCAGATCGAACACTTGTAATGTCGTGTAACCGCTTGCTGGCAACTCAAACCGTATTACTGTGGTAGGGTTGAACGGATTAGGAAAGTTCTGAAACAGCGCATAGCGCAATGGTAGCGTCTCGTCAGCAACGGCTGTTACGGTTACTGCAATCGGCTCCGAATACCAAACCGTCCCGCTCTGATTGATTTGCTTGAGACGGTAATACCAGATGCCGCTTGTTGCACTACTGTCGGTGAATGCGTAATCATGCGGTTCGTTCGTTGTGCCGTATCCAGGAATGAAGCTGTTTGGAATCGTGCTGAAACCGCTGGTCGCGGTGCGGCCCTTTTGCACTTCGAATCCGTAGTTCTCGATTTCTGAGAGTGTTCTCCAATTCAGACGCACGCGTCCATTGCCGATAAACGAGCCGGAGAAGTACGCAAGAACGATCGGTAGAGGAGGATCGTACGTAAACTGAAACGATTCCTGACTCAACCTACTGGTGAATTCGTCACGTGTGGTCACCGTCCATGTGTATGTCGTTCCGCTATCGAGCCGATTGATGGCAGTGAATGTCGCGCTTGTGTCGTTCGCACGAAACGTCGTATCGAATCCACCACCGAATATGCGGAGCAAGTAGTAATGCGGATCGGCGGCAATATTCGCGGCGCGACTCCACCGAAAAGGAATGTCGGTTGGTGCAGTGAGCGTAGCGCCATTGGCGGGCGCGAGCAGCGCCGTGTTCTGCCGCGGAGCAAGCGCGGAGTGGCTGAAAATGAACAACCCGTTCTGCATGTCCGAGCCGATGATTTTGCCCGACGGGAAAAACGGCCAGCAGCCCCACATGCCGTCATAATTTCCCGGCGGCTCGGTCGAGGTATCGTAGCCGCCGGCATCAGTCGGTGCGGCGGGATTCGTGAAGTTTACAACGCGCAAACCCGCCGTGTACCAAGCGACGTACGCGTAGTCGCCGCGAATGAAAACATTATGCACAATATCAGCCGGCGTAACGCTGAAGGTTGCCACGGGGGTCGTCGAAACCGTCGGGAGGTTTTGCAGATTCCACACTTTCAGATTCTTTGCCGTCGAGCCGATTTCATCCGTCGTCACGGCGTAGCGACGATCCTTCGTGAGCCAAACATTGTGCGTGCCCGCGCCAGTGTAGAGAATACTCGCGATGATAGTCGGCGCCGCTTTGTTTGTCGCGTTGATAATATAGAGTCCGCTGTTGACTCCATTCGAGAGACAAGCGGCAAAGATCGTGTCGTTGCGCGTGTACGAATCGTGCGTGTAGCGCGTATTCCAACGACCGAGATACTGCGGACGGCGAGGGTCTGCGAGGCTCGCGATAATCATCCCGCTTCCCGTTCCGTTCAAATACAAAAAGCCGTTGTGAATGGAAATCGTATGAACTTGCGCGATGCTGAAGCCGCCGAGACTGAAGATGGTTGTATCGAGTGCGACGCTGGTCGGCAGGTTTGCGAGGTTGATGATTTGAAGTCCTTGCGCACCGTTCACGTCCGACACGCAATACGCGTAGTGGTCATAGGCGCTCACTTCTTTCCACAGAGAAGTAACGCCTCCAATGTGTCCGATTTCGACAGGCGCAGCGGCGTTGGTGATGTCAATGATCGAGCAACCAGTCGCGGTGCCGAGGATTGCGTACTCGCGACCGTCGGGAGCGACGTAGCCCCAACACCCCGCATACGATACGCCGCCGGTCGTTCCGTGCGGCGGAGCGATGGAGCCGAGAAGCGTGACTTGAGCATGAAGATTGGAAGAAAGGAGAACACTCCCCCACAACAACATCGTCAGCCGCATGAAGACTCCTTTCGAAACGAACAGTCGTAATTTTCTTTGGATAGAAGTTATAGAGATTTCAAAAGAAGAGCAAGGAAAACCTGAATTCCGATATTGAAATCTCACGCAAAGACACTAAGGCGCGAAGAATGAAAGAGAAAAAGAACATGTTGGTGAAGCAGTTCTCAAAACATTTCACCAATTCGGTGAATTCTCCTTTGCAGAAATTTCTCAAAACAACTTTGCGGCTTTGCGACTTTGCGTGAGGCTAAATCGGATTTCAGGGAAAAGTTGACACTTGATTTCCCCCCCCCCGCCCGCCACAGGCGAGGTTCGCCAGAGGCGACCTGCCGCATTGCACAACAAGGCGGGCGGGGATAGCGCACCTGCTCGCCAAACTTAGTGTCGCACTCGCCTGCGCTTTTTGTGGACATTGAAGCTCACCGCTTCACTTGCAGCGCCTCGAACACCGCAATCTCACTCTCGCTCGAATTTGCGTAGAGTCATCTGGCTGTCAAGCGATATTGTCGCGCCAACAAGTTTTTCCAGGGACTCCCTATCCGACACAAACCCTTCAACGGGAATTCGATTCTGTGCCTCGCTTGTTACAAACGAGAAGGAGGATAATTGTGACCGGATGGCGCTTCATGGCTGAGTAGGATTCAGTAGGCTTATGCGTTTAGACTGGGGCACCTATCGTCGGCTCGAAATACGTCGCGCGATTTGCTCGGAGAGTTTCGGCAGGGTAGCGTCTCGTTCTGCAAGAGAAATGTACTGTAAATAAAATTCATCCACGCCAGTGGCAACAGTTTCCGTGAGCGCCTTACGCCCCAACTGCGCGTCAAGCGTGCGTGCGATGAACATGCCCGTGATTGCGCCGTAGCTCTTCCAATACTCGGAGGTGTTCGATGTGCTGATGAGGAGATGAGCGCGTTGAGGTGATATGCGCGATGAGAGAAGCTCTTCCGCGCTCCGATTGAACTCTGCGAACGACGCGGCAACCCTCTCATTCCAATCCTGCGGAAGATAGCCCCCTGTGCGCTGCTCAAACGTCAGGTAATGGGCGATGCCTTCGTTCTGAGTCAAGTCGAGCAGGTCGTCCAGATAGGAAGTACGCGTTGAGTAATACTCGCGCCATGCCGGTGATTCATCTTTGTATACGCCGAATGCCGCATGAAAGACTTCGTGCGCAACAACGCTCAGCACACCGATGAATCGTTCGTCAACAGTACGACCGTAGCGAATGGCTTTCGCGAGATTCACGACAATGGTCAATTCGCCTTCTCCTTCGCCAACGAAATGCGGAATGTTATCGTACCAGACAACACGGCGAACATACGCATCAATATTCTGATGACCGAACGCGACGAAGAAGAGCGGAATCGTCGTCGAGATTCTTGCATCGCCTGGGAACAGCTGTTCAACGGTGCTTGCCACTCGCTGTGCAAAGTTGCGTCGCTTGATGTAGTCGAGCAGTTCCTTCAGCGCGGCGACGTTCTGTCTCGCATCCTTCAACAAAAAAATGTCGTCGTTACTCACTTGTCCGAATTTGATTCCGTCTAAGCTTTCCTCGAGATACGATGGCGAGAGCCTTCTGCGCGCAAGGTCGGCAGTGGTTGCAAGTGCGATTTGGCTTCCCTTCAACGGCACGATGTCGCGACCACGCCCCCATTTGCCTTCGTACAATTCGATTGCGCGTTCGGCGGATTCGTGGTTGAGAGTGAGGCGGACGTTGAAGTTGGGGTTGGTTTGGGAGAAGGAAAGGAAAAATGAAAAATGAAAAATGAAAAGGAGTCCGAATTGTTTTGCCTTTTTCATTTTTCCTTTTGCATTCCTGTTGATTATCAATGCTATGAACTCTTGCAGATGAGATGCCCTACGTTCCCCTTAAGGTTTAGCAAGCACTCGAATAACCACCATCGTCATGTCATCATGCTGGATCGCGTTGCCGACGTGCGATGCCACATCCGCTTTGATACGCTCGAGCATGTGCTGCGACGAAAATGATGAGTCGAGATCTCGTACCGAGTGCTCAATGCGCTCAGTGCCGAATTGTTCACGCTCCGCGTTCATCGCTTCTGTGAAGCCATCGGTGAGTAAGAGCAAGGTATCCCCCGTGTGCAATTGCACAGTTCGCTCGCAGTATTCACTATCCTCCTTCATCCCCAAGGGGAAACTGGCGCCGATGGAATCGAGCCATTGAATCGCGCCGTTCGATTTCAGGAGAGGCTTCATTTGTCCTGCGTTCGCGAATGTCAGCGTTCGTTCCTGCAGGTCAATGATAGCGAGCAGGAACGCGACGAAATGGCCCCGTTGCCGGTGCGCCCAGATCGGTTTATTCAAGCGGGTGAGTATCTCAGCCGCGGAGCTTCCACCAACGGCAGACCTGATCTCACCTGCAAACAACCCCGTCGTGAACACTGCACTCATCGCTGCCTGCATTCCTTTACCCGAGACATCGAACACGCTGATGGCGAATTTCGTGTCATGCGCCATCAACGCGTAGTCAAAATGATCGCCGCCGACTTCTTTGGCAGGGATCGAGAGACCGGCAATGTCGAAGCCTGCAAGCTTCGGATGCTCTTTCGGCATAAGTGCAACCTGCACATCGTGTGCGAGTTTCAATTCGGTTTGCAGGGACTCTCGTTCGCCGCGCTCGCGCGAGACAACCCAGGCGAGGAGGTTCACAGCAGCGAGAACAATCGAAGCCGAAAGAATCAAACGCAGGAGCGACAGATCACTTCCAAAATACAACGCCCCGATACCGATAGCGATAAGGGTGTATGCAATCACGGCAAGCCGCCGCTGATCTTCGGGAATGTCCGTGTAGATTTCGTCGCTCCACAACAGCGAGAAAATCGTTGCATCCATCAACGTGATCTCGCCGTGCGCCTGCTCTACGCGCAGCCGATACGCATCCTTTTTTGCTAACACGTAGCTGGTGATGCGATCCCATGCGATAGAGAGAATGCCCGCGAGAATGCAATCACGTCCGAGCCGTTCCCAGCTCCCGCTCAATCCCTCGCCAAGGGCAGCGACAAATTCGAACACAATCAGCAGCTTGAGAATGGCGATGAAGAACCGGCGCATCTTGATTGGATTGATACCGGACGGCTCGTTGATGCGCCGCGGAATGGATTTGTAGCTCCCGTTCGAGAACGTCGTCTTCACCGATGCGGCGGTCTCCTTCAACGTCGAAGCGATTTCATCCGCTTCCTTACGAATGCGAATAGAGATGTAGTTAAGCTCGTTGGCCATTACTGAGATCGTGTTGAGAGGGCTGCTCGGTCTTACGCAAAAATCCCTCGCACGTTACAATGGGAAGTCGTGGATATTTCGGATACGCCGGATTGGTCTTGGAGAGCGCGCAGAGAAAAAACGTACTCCCCTTTGCAGAGTGGATTCGTTCGGCGTGTACACATGTTGCACAGAGACCGACTGTGTTAGGTGCAATCATACCACGTTCACCATGAGACGCTCAGTCGCAAAAAGAAAACGTGAGCCCTCGCTCTACCGGCGGATGGCGGCATTGCGCTGCGCAGCTGTGTAGACCCGATGGCTCGATGTCACGCCTTCGGCGCGGCTTGCCAGAGCGCGAGTCTGCACCCATCAGGCGTTTCGAACTCCGCGTCCCAGCCCATTCCCTTCACCTCCGCTTTCTTCTTGACGACTTTCCCTTTCGCTTTTTTGATTGCTTGTAGAGTTGCGTCGATATCTTCCACTTCGATGTAAGGAAGTGCCTGGGGACGTTTCGGCATTTTCTTCACCCGTTCAAGTCCCCCGTTCGGATGTGCGCCCGTGTGAAAGAGCGTGTAATCAAGCTCGGGATGATCGGTGAACGTCCAGCCGAATACCGTCCCGAAGAATTTTTTTGCTTTCTTGACGTTCGTTGTTGGGATTTGTATGTGACCGATACGAGACATGGGGGTTCTCCTTTGTATGTTCTGTTCTGCTTTCTTTTCATCAGGAATTGCGCTACGCATCAGAAACAATCTCCAAGCCTCAATTTCCAAATTACAAAGAAATTTCAAACCTCAAGATTCAAGAAATAAATGCTTCGACAAGCGGTAGCGATTCAGAGAGTTGTCAATTGGAATTTCTTTGGGCTTCGAGATTCGAATTTGGAGTTTATGTTCATGATCATTTCATCATTGGCACCTTCACGCCAAATGTTGTCGCGTTCTCGATAGCACGTTCATAACCTGCATCCGCATGGCGCACGATGCCCATCCCTGGGTCGTAGGTCAGCACGCGCTGCAAGCGCGCCTCGGCTTCCTTCGTTCCATCGGCGACGACAACCATGCCCGCGTGAATCGAAAGTCCCATCCCAACGCCGCCGCCGTGGTGTACGCTTACCCAACTTGCGCCGCCGACTGCGTTGAGCAGCGCATTGAGTATGGGCCAATCGGCAATGGCGTCGCTGCCGTCTCGCATTTTCTCCGTTTCGCGATTCGGCGACGCGACCGAGCCGCAATCGAGATGGTCGCGACCGATGACGATGGGAGCCTTCACCTCGCCGGCGGCAACGAGGTCGTTGAAGATTTTTCCCATCTTCGCGCGCTCACCGTAGCCAAGCCAGCAAATGCGCGCGGGCAATCCTTGAAAGTGTACTTGCTTCTGCGCTTTTTCAATCCAGCGACAGAGCGGCTTGTTATAGGGAAAAGTCTCGATCACGGCACGGTCGGTGCGATAGATATCTTCGGGATCACCGGAGAGCGCCGCCCAACGGAACGGACCTTTGCCATCGCAGAACAGGGGGCGAATATACTCGGGCACAAAGCCGGGAATAGCGAACGCGTTTTTCACACCGTTCGCGAGCGCTTCGCCACGAATGTTGTTGCCGTAATCGAACGTTACCGCGCCGCGCCTTTGCAGTCCGAGCATCGCCTCGACATGTTCAACGATGGATTGCTGAGCACGTTCCACGTAACGCTTTGGATTGGTCTTCCGCAAGTCGAGTGCCTCCTCGTAGCTCATGTGGGCAGGAACATAGCCGTTCAGCGTATCATGGGCGGAGGTCTGGTCCGTAAGGACATCAACCTCAATTCTTCGCTCGTACAACTCGCGCACTACCTCTGCCGCGTTGCCAAGCAGCGCGACGGACTTCGGCTCTTTGAGTGCCTTTGCTGTTTGCAATGTGAGGAGAGCATCGTCGAGCGAATCGGTCATCGTATCAACGTAGCCGGTCTTCAAGCGCTTCTCGATACGGGAGCGATCCACTTCGATGGCAAGACACGCGGCGCCGTTCATCGTTGCGGCAAGCGGCTGCGCGCCGCCCATGCCGCCGAGCCCTGCGGTCACAAGCAGCTTTCCTGCAAGCGAGCCTCCGAAATACTTTTCTGCACAGGCGGCAAATGTCTCATATGTCCCTTGCAGGATTCCTTGCGTGCCGATATAGATCCAACTTCCTGCGGTCATCTGCCCGTACATCGTCAAGCCGAGACCTTCGAGTCTGCGAAACTCATCCCATGTTGCCCACTTCGGCACGAGCATCGAATTGGAAATCAACACACGCGGAGCGTTCTCATGCGTTTTGAAAATGCCGACAGGCTTTCCCGATTGGACGAGAAGCGTCTCATCGTTTTCCAGACTTTTCAAACTTCGCACGATTGCATCGAAACATTCCCAATTGCGAGCCGCCTTCCCGACGCCGCCGTACACGATTAGTTCATCGGGCTTCTCCGCAACGTCGGGATCAAGATTGTTCATCAGCATGCGCAAGGCGGCCTCTTGGAGCCAGCCTTTGCAATGAAGTTGAGTTCCTCGCGGCGCTCGTATCGCGCGTCTCGTCACCTGCGTTTGTTCAATTACAGTTTCCATATCTCAACGAACATTGGTTCCAACACTATCACTTCGTCTTACATGCAACAACGGCGATTTCGACGTTCGCGTGTTTCGGAAGTTCAGTCACGGCAACCGTCGTTCTCGCGGGATACTTCCCATCAGGAAAAAATTTTGCGTACACGTCGTTCATTCTCTGAAAATCGTCCATGGCTCTCAAATAGACCGTCGCACTCACCACATGCATCGGAGCATAGCCCGCAGCCTCGAGTATCGTCTTGATGTTGTCGAGAGCCTGCTGGGTTTCAGCTTCGATCGTTTCACTTTTCAATTGTCCCGTCTCCTGGTCAAGGCCGATTTGTCCCGACACGAAGAGAAAGTCGCCGACCTGCACTGCCGGGCTGTACGGTCCAATCGTTGTTGTGGGCGCGATGATGGTGCGGTTCATCGCCTTGCCGATTTCTGCACGCACCGCGCTGCGGATATGATCTTCGCTCGGACTACACCCGATGATGAGAACACCGACAACCAACGTAGACAGCGGTTTCACGATTTTCCCTCAGCCACAAGCGTGATTGCCTGAACCAGTCTCTCTACCTCACTGAAGTTGTTGTAGATATGCGTCGAAATTCGATTGCAGTTCAATCCATTTTCAGGAACCATCCGCGTCACGATGTTGTACTTTTCGACGAGCGTTTGGTAGAGTTTATCATACGCGACATGCTTCAACCGAAAGCCGAGCACAGAACCAAAAGCACCTTTTTCTTCCGGCGTCAAGATCTCGATCGCATCACCGAACTTCTTGAGTTCACCGCGCAAACGTCGCGCAAGCGCTTGACCGCGCTGGGCTACGTTTTCCATGCCGAGATGCGAGAGAAAGTCAATCGCCGCGCCCAGCCCGACGTAAATCGCGGAGTTCTGCGTCGCAAAGTCAAAGCGGTGTGCGTCTTTCTTGTACTCGAGTGTCCCCTTTTGCAAATCCCAACTGAGATCAACGCCGGCTCCCGTCCAGATCGGCTCAACGATTTCCCGTACATCCTTTCGCACGTAGAGAAATCCCGTCCCCTTCGGACCCATCATCCACTTGTGACCGCACGTTGCGAAAAAATCACAGCCGAGTTTTTTGACATTGAGCGGCAGCATGCCCGGCGTGTGTGCACCGTCGAGAAAGAACAAGAGATTTCTCTCATGGGCAAGTTTCGCAATGCGTTGTGCAGGAAGGACTTGTCCCACCGTGCAGGTAATATGTGGAACGGCGATGACACGTGTGCGCTTCGTGATGAGCGAATCGAGACGATCCAGAATCTCGTCGGAATCTCGATCAAGGATCAATTGCTTGATGACGATGCCATCGCGCCGTGCTCGCGCAAGCCACGGCAACGCGTTCCCGGCGTGCTCATGGTTTGTCAGAATCACCTCGTCGCCGCGCTGCAGCGGCACCCCGGACGCAATGATATTGATGCCCTCGGTAACATTGTGCGTGAGCGAGATCTCATCCTCGTTCGCACCGATGAAGCGCGCGATTTTTGCACGGACAGGCTCCCAGCCGCCGTAGCGCGCGGTGCGATCAACATCTTCTATCTCCGTCTTCACCGCGTCGATGACGACAAAGGGCGAAGGACCCATCGTGCCGTTGTTGAGAAAGAGTGGATCGCGCTTCAGGGGAAATTGATTGCGCACGACACTCCAAAAATGTTCGTCCGTGGGTTCAACATCCTGATCGAATGCCAAGATATACTTTGCACGTGCGTGTGGCGGAAATGCGTACAGCATCGCGGCACCAAGCGCACCGCCGGAGAATGTGCGGATAAAGCTTCGGCGTGTGAAAGCAGAATTCATAAGGTCCACATTACTCTGAGAATTGGGTAATTGGATTGCTGGATAGTTGACGAGCGAACTGAAATGTCGTTTCTCCACTTCTCCATCAATCCATTTATCCACGACTTCATCACTTCACTAGTCGATCGGCTCATACCCTTCGCTCCGATCAGGGCTTAAGAGAGTTTGTAGCCGATTTTCCTCAAAAACTCTTTTCGTTTCACAATGTCTGCATCCGTTTCGATTCCTTTCGTCGCGACGCCGTCAATCACGCCGAGGATCCCCCTGCCTTGGTCGGTTTCCGCGACGATGACTTGCGTTGGGTTGGCGGTCGCGCAAAAGATACGACATACTTCTGCAACATTCTTGATTGTGTTGAGAATGTTGATCGGGAAACCACGTTCCAGGAAGATGATAAACGTGTGGCCCGCTGCGATGTTCATTGCGTTGGTCTTTGCGAGCGCAATCAACTTCTCATCGTTCCCGATAAAACGCACGAGCGCAGGACCCGAGGCTTCGCAAAAAGCAATCCCGAACTTCATTGAGGGATTCGTCTGAACGATCGCCTCATACAGATCTTCGACCGTTTTGATGAAATGGGAATGGCCGAGAATGAAGTTCATATCGTCGGGTTTTTCGATGCTCACAAGTCTGAGTTCCATAGAACGCTCAGAGTAAAGTTAAACAGCGAAATTCATACGGCGCACGGTTTCGGGCGTGAGAAGCCAGCGGAGATGCGCTGAGCCTGTCGTCTGCAAATGCAAACAGGCGACCGCCGATGTTTCCATTGCCACCGAGGCAATGTGCGCGGGCGAAATCAGATACGAAATGAACGCGCCCATATCCGGCTGATGACCGATAGCAACAACACCTGCCCCCGTCGAGATGGAAAGAATCTCTTCGACCAACAACCGCGGATTGAAGCCCGGCTCGAGTCGCCGCGAGGTTTGTGGATCGCGCATCAATTCACGGCCGAATATCTCGCTCGTTTCCACTGCGCGCACCAACGGACTGGAAAGAATCGCTTTGATATCGAGATCAATCTGAGCGAGCGCACGCGCCATCATGGTCGCGTCCGCCCTGCCCCGTTCGGTCAACGGTCGGTCGAAGTCGCTGCGCACGCCGTCGCCAAGCGACACCGCGTCCGCATGACGCACTACGTAGAGATTCACTGTTCCCCCATGATCAGTAGGAAGAAAAGAACACTATCAACACGTGAGAGAGTTTATTCGATGCTAACGAGTTCCTGAAGCTCGTTTGCGCGCAGTTTTCAGTTTTGCTTTTGCGTAGCCGGGCTTGATGGTATCGTAGATAATCTTGATACGACGGTTGTAGGGGATGAATGCACTTTTCATCGAGTTGATCGTGATCTTCTCGAAATCGTCTATGCCAAGCCTGAAGTGTTTCTGCGCGAGCATGAATTCGTTGGTCATCGTTGTATCGCTCATCAGGCGGTCATCGGTGTTGAGCGTAACACGAAATTTGTACCGATAATAAATACCGAAGGGATGATTCTCAATCGCATCCACGGCGCCGGTATCGAGATTGCTCTTCAAACAAATCTCCAGCGGAATGCGCTTGTCCAAAACATACTGTGCGAGATATCCCATCTTGATGATCTTTGTCGGGTCGCGCTTGTCCAAGCCAATGTCTTCAATCAAGCGCGTCGCGTGCCCGATGCGGTGCGCGCCGCACCATTGAATCGCCTGCCAAATGCTTTCCTTGCCGAAGGCTTCGCCCGCATGAATGGTGATATTGAAATTCTCGCGCTGAATATAGTGAAATGCATCAACATGTTTCTTGGGAGGAAAACCACCTTCTTCCCCCGCCAGATCGAAGCCCACCACCCCGCGCTCGCGAAAGTCAACCGCCAACTCTGCCATCTCCTGCGAGAGTTGCATGTTCCTCATCGCACAGATGATGAGTCCATACTCGACGCCAAAGTCGTTCTTGCCCCGCTCCAATCCCTTCAAAACAGCACTCACCACCTCGTCCGTGTGCAAGTTTCTCTCAGTGTGGAAAATCGGTGCGAAGCGCGTCTCAACATACACAACGCCGTCGTTGTACATATCTTCCATCATTTCGTACGCAACGCGTTCGAGCGCCTCCTCCGTCTGCATCACACCGCAGGTATGAGCGAAGCCTTCGAGATAGAGCGGCAAACTTCCGCGCTGCGCGCCGCGATGAAACCATGCCGCAAGCTCGCCCGCATCTTCCGTCGGCAACTTCTTGTACCCTTGATCCCGTGCCAACTCGATGATTGTTTCAGGCCGAAGACCGCCATCGAGATGATCGTGCAACACAACTTTGGGAAGCGTTCTGATGACTTTTTCGCCGAGTTTCATGTATCGCGTGCCGTGCATGGGAATTGTGTGTACTCAAGGTACGGATAACTCGTACAGAAATCAATCAGTTATGGGCATACGCAGCCTGCGCCTTCAACCTCGTGGAGAGAGAAGATTATCTCTTTGGCATCGCCTTTCTGAGTGGATGATAATCGTCCATTGAGTGGTTGATTATCAGCCACTCATTTCGTATCCTATTCCCATGATCCCCCGACATCTTGCATCGTTCGTGCTTCGTGCGCTCAAGGACCGACCCGTCGTTCTGTTGAACGGACCGCGGCAAAGCGGCAAGAGCACGCTCGTTCAATGGCTGGCATCGCAACGTCATCCCAGACGCTACATCACGTTTGATGACGCGGCAGTTCAATCCCTTGCTAAAGCCAACCCCGATGGATTCATTGATGGGTTGGAGGGCAACGTCGCCATTGACGAGGTGCAACGCGCGCCGGAGGTTTTTCTTGCAATCAAATCCGCTGTGGATCGAAAGCGGACTGCGGGAAGATTTTTGTTGACAGGCTCTGCGAATATCTTGCTCGTGCCCCGTCTTGCCGATGCACTTGTCGGACGCATGGAAGTTCTTTCGCTCTTGCCACTTTCACAGCGCGAGATTGAGAAGAGCGACTCGACCTTTATTGACGCGGTCTTCTCCCGCAACCTCAGGCTAGCCGACCACAGCGCGCTTACACGAAAACAGCTCATCGAGAAAATTCTCACAGGCGGATTTCCCGAGGTTGTAACGGACATTGCACGTGACAGGCGACCAGCATGGTTCAGATCGTACGTCACCACCATGCTCCAACGCGATGTACGCGAGTTGGCAAACATCGAGGGGCTCACGGCAATGCCGCGACTCCTCGCATTGCTCGCATCACGCGCAGGCGGGCTTCTTAACTTTGCAGACCTTTCTGCGAGTGTCGGCATTCCGCAGACGTCGCTCAAACGGTATATGACCTTGTTGCAAACAACATATCTTGTGCATCTTCTCCCACCGTGGTATGGCAACATCGGGAAGCGGCTCATCAAAACGCCAAAGGTGTATTTGATGGACTCGGGATTGGCGGCACATCTGCTCAATGTGAACAATCAGCAGCTCGCAGACGACAGCACCTTGCTTGGTCATCTCGTCGAGGTGTTTGTCGCGACAGAGTTACTCAAACAACTTACGGTCAGCAAAGGAACTGCCCAACTCTTTTTCTTCCGTTCACAGACAGGAAGCGAGATTGATTTTGTGCTCGAGCATTCAAACGGCTCGCTCGTTGCCGTTGAAGTCAAACTGAGCTCGACGGTAAACGGCTCGACCTTCGCATCTCTGAACATGTTTGCGGAGAGTGTTGGCAAGCGATTCGTACGCGGGATTGTGTTGCATGGAGGGAACCGGGTTATCCCCTTTGCATCGAACATGCACGCGATGCCGCTGCACGCATTGTGGACGTTGCAGCCGTAGACAAGTGTCACACCTGAGTGGATGATAATCATCCACTCAGTGGACGATTAGATGAATACAGCCTCGTGTACGTTCACCCCGCGCCGGTTACCTGCGCTTCATTTTGTAATAATTGATAAGCCCATTCGTCGAAGCATCGTGCGACTTCACGTCACCGTCGCTTTTCAGTTCAGCCAGAATTGCCTTCGCCAGTTGCTTGCCGAGCTCAACGCCCCATTGGTCGAACGAGTTGATATTCCAAATTATTCCCTGCACGAAAATCTTGTGCTCGTACATTGCAATCAGTGCGCCTAACGTGCGCGGCGTTAGTTTCTGGAACATGATCGAATTCGTCGGACGATTTCCCGTGAAGACTTTGTGCGGAAGAAGTGCTTTGATTGCAGACTCACTCATGCCTGCGGCTTTTAATTCCTTGCGCGCTTCTTTTGCCGTCTTGCCCTTCATGAGCGCTTCTGTTTGCGCGAAGAAATTCGAGAGCAGAATCACGTGATGGTCGCCGATTGGATTCTGCGTTTCGATCGGCGCAATGAAGTCAGCAGGAATCAGTTTCGTCCCTTGGTGAATAAGTTGATAGAACGCGTGCTGTCCGTTCGTCCCCGGCTCGCCCCATATCACCGGACCGGTGGAATAATCAACTTCCCTCCCATCTCTCCCAACATACTTTCCGTTACTTTCCATATCACCCTGCTGAAAGTACGCAGGGAACCGATGCATATACTGGTCGTACGGAAGAATTGCGTGAGTCTGCGCGTCAAAGAAATTGTTATACCACACCCCGAGCAGGGCGAGCGTCGCCGGCAAATTCTTTGCGAGCGGTGCAGTCCGAAAGTGCTCATCCATCTCGTGTGCGCCGCTCAGCAGTTCCTCGAAATGCTCGTAACCGATGTACGTGGCAATCGAAAGCCCAATTGCCGACCAGAGAGAATAGCGCCCGCCGACCCAATCCCAAAACTCGAACATATTCGCGGTATCAATGCCAAACTTCGCGACCTCCTTCGCATTGGTCGAGAGCGCTACAAAGTGTTTCGCAACTGCCGACGAATCGTTCGCGGAAGCCATAAACCACTTGCGCGCCGACTCGGCGTTCATCAACGTCTCCTGTGTTGTAAATGTTTTGGATGCGATAATAAAGAGCGTCGTTTCGGGCTTCACGACCTTCAACACCTCGGCGAGATGCGTGCCGTCCACATTGGAGACGAAATGCACATGCAAGTCCGGCTTTGCGTACGGCTTTAACGCTTCCGTCACCATCACGGGACCGAGGTCCGAGCCGCCAATCCCGATGTTCACGATATCGCGAATGGTCTGCCCTGTGAAGCCTTGCCACTCCCCGCTCCGTACGGCTTCGCTGAACTCCTTCATGTGCGCAAGCACGCGATTAACATCAGGCATGACATCCTTCCCATCCACGAGAACAGGGCGGTTGGAACGATTGCGGAGAGCAACATGCAGCACTGCGCGATCTTCCGTGAAGTTGATTCTCTCGCCGTTGAACATCCTATCGCGCCAGCGTTCGACTTGTGCTTGCTTCGCCAAATCAAACAGCAAGCGCATCGTCTTCTCGCTGATACGATTCTTCGAGTAGTCGAGAAAAATCCCGCAGGCTTCCAATGAAAACTTCTCGAACCGCCTCGGATCTTCCGCAAACATCGCGCGCATGTGGCGTTTGCTGATTCTTTTGTGGTGCGCCTGAAGCGCTTTCCATGCTTTGGATTTGGTAAGTTTGGACATGAGGACTCCGTAGTGATTGAGGTTGCGTTGTTGAATGTGTGGAAAATATACGCGAGAAGAGTCACAAATACTTCGCGGAGTTTGTCGCCTCTCCACAAATGCTGAACTCGCATCGAGGTGATTCTCATCGGTTTCCTGTTCGCCCTCTTGTACACGTTAGTGGACGACGGTGGATTGCATTTCTCAACGCGTGACGTGTTCATCTTGCTCTTCGCTCATCAAATCTCTACCTTTTACTCGAGCAAACAACGAGGCACGTCAAGTGAACACATTGTCCTGCGGAAACACGTGTGTACGTCACGCCGTTATGGGTTGCGTTCTTTTCAACTTGATTACAAACCTGAACGAAGAACAGCGCATCATCTTGATACGTGCAACAACCGAAATGGAGCGCGCAGACCTCACCGAAGGGATTCAGGAACATATCGTATCTCGTACATGAACCTCCTCTTCACCCGCCCGATTGTTTTCTTCGACCTCGAAACGACGGGAACGGATTTTGTTCAAGACCGCGTCGTGCAGATTTCCGTTCTCAAACTCTTTACGGATCTGACCGAAGACGTGCGAACACGGCTCATCAACCCCGGCATTCCGATTCCGAAAGAGGCGTCGCAAGTCCATGGCATCTACGATGACGACGTGAGGGATAAACCGCGCTTCAGTGACATTGCAAAATCGTTGAACGAGTTCTTTGCCGACTGCGACATCGCAGGGTACAATTCGAACAGCTTCGATATCCCCTTTCTTGTTGAAGAGTTTGCGCGCTGCGCTATCGAGTTTCCATCACCCGACACCAAACTGATTGACGTCTGCACGATCTTCAAGAAAAAAGAAGAGCGTACGCTTTCCGCTGCGATGAAATTCTATTGCAACAAGCCGCATGAAGATGCGCACGACGCGGAAGCCGACGTACGCGCTACGCTCGAGGTGTTCAAGGCACAGCTCGCTCGCTACAAAGACATCGGCACGACAACGGCAGAGCTGCACGACTTTTGCAGCCGAGGCGAGGTCGTTGACTACACCCGCAAACTTGCGCTCAATGAAAACAATGAAGTCGTCTTCAACTTCGGAAAGAACAAAGGCAAACCCGTGAAAGACGACCCTGAGTACATACGATGGATGCTGGAAAGCGATTTTCCTGAAGGAACGAAAATAGCACTGCGCAAAATTCTCAAAGAACTCCAGAAGCCAATCTGAAGGCTGCATCGTTTCGTATTCATACCAACTCGTTGTTTTCTTTTACCGTCAAAATCTGTATCATACCCCGAAAGGATCCGTTCTATGAAATCCCCACTTCATGCCATTGCGCTTTCGTACGCAGCCATTGCCGTTGCTCTCTCCACTTGCTTCGCTGCGGGCACATTCAAACCCGACCATTCTCTTCTCGATGCAATTCTGAAAGACTATGTCAAAAACGGCGTCGTCAATTACAAAGCGATGAAAGCCGACGACCGCCTCAAGCAATACATCGAGTACATCAAGAATATTGACACTGCCTCCATCGCACCGAGCGAGCGGCTCGCGTTCTGGATCAACGCGTACAACGCATGGACGCTCAAGGTCGTGGTTGACAACTATCCGCTGAAAAGCATCAAGGATTTGGGCGCCGACCTCGTCATCGGGACGATTTTCAAATCAACGATTTGGGACAAAGACCTCGTGACGATGAACGGCAAGACGAAGATGACGCTCAACGAGATCGAGAACGACATCATCCGCGAGTATCGCGATGCACGCATTCACTCATCCATCGTCTGCGCGGCGAAGAGCTGCCCGCCGCTCCGCTCGGAGGCGTACACCGGAGACAAGCTCGCCGAACAGATGGAAGAACAGTTCAGAAAGTTCCTTGCGGATACGAAGAAGAACCAATTCGATTTCGAGAAGAAACAGCTACGTCTCTCGAACATTTTCAATTGGTTCGAAGGAGATTTCAAGAAGGATATCGGATTCGGCAAGCAGAAAGGAACGGTCGTGAAGTTTATCGCTCGCTACGTGCCGAAAGATATTGCAGAGAAACTTCTCGCCCTGGAAAAAGACCTCGACATTGACCATCTCGACTACGACTGGAGTTTGAACGAATAATGCACGGCGCGCCCTCGTCGGAACAAGTTGCCGTCCCCACGGGTGTGGAGAAGGAGTCTCGTCAACCCTTTGTCTCTATCGTTGTACCGACGTTGAATGAGGCAGCAAATGTCCAGCGAGTCTCCACCTCGCTCATCGGCTTGCAGAACGCCGAACTTATTTTTGCCGACGGTGGAAGTACCGACGGAACGACCGAACGCATCGAAGAACTGCGGTTGCATCATGCCAACGTCCGACTCGTGCGTTCGGCAAAAAGCCGATCCAAGCAAATGAACGCAGGCGCGGCGGAAGCGAAAGGCGAGTGGCTCATCTTCCTTCACGCCGATACGATTCTGCCGGAACAGTCTCTTCAACAATTTGTGCGACTGGTGCGCGCAGATCCTTCTCTGCAATCGGGAGCGTTCGAATTCCGCGTCGACCACAGAAGGCTCGTCTATCGCTACCTTGAGTGCTATGTGCGGCTGCGCGCAAAGTACGGGAAACTCCCCTTTGGCGACCAAGCGATTTTTCTGAAACGGAATTTGTTCGAGCGACTTGGCGGCTACCGCGACGATTATCCGCTCATGGAAGATATGGAACTTGTACAACGCTTGAATAAGCTTGACGGATTCGAGGTGTTGGACATCCCGGTGTTCACATCTGCAAGGCGCTTCGAAGCGGATGGCTATTTGAAACGAACGTGCGGGAATCTATATTTGCAACTGAAGTACAAAATGGGCGCGCATCCGAAGGAGCTGGCGCGACTGTACTATCGGTAACGCACACCGTTGCCCCTTCTGAGAGTGGAGTTCTTCTTCTCTCACCGGAGTCGGGCAGTGACGCCTCTTGGTGGGTGGGCATGAGCGGAAGGGCGAGGGATCCGTAACGTTCTCAACGTACCGTGACAGAGTCTGTACAATGCGTTCCACAACTGTTCTTTTTTCAACGAGGCACATTCATGGACAAACCCCTGCCACTGATCTCACCGGACCACATTGACGGTAAACGCGTCCCCACGACAAAGGAAGCACAAGCCCGAACGTGGGCGCGACTCTCCCCACAATTCAGGACCGAGAATCAGGCGTTGGGACAACGGACGGGCATCGGCTGTGTCTCCCTCGAGATTACGCAACGCTGTAATCTCGACTGCACGCTCTGCTACTTGAGTGAGATGAGCGAGGAGACCCTTGATATTCCGATGGAAGAGGTGAAACGCCGTGCGAACGAGATTCTTCTCAACTATGGACCCCGCACCGATGTGCAAATCAGCGGCGGCGATCCGACGCTGCGCAACGAGGAGGAGTTGATCGAGATTGTGCGCTATTGCCGCTCCATTGGTTTACAGCCCGCGCTGCTGACGAACGGCATCAAGGCGACGCGCGCGCTGCTCACGAAACTTGCTCGCGTCGGGCTTACCGATGTCGCCTTCCACGTTGATATGACGCAGCGGCTCCGTAAGCCGGACAAAACATACTACGCAAGTGAAGAAGAGCTTAACGCCGTTCGAAAGGAATACATTGAACGTGCACGCGGATTAGGGATTGCGGTCGTTTTCAACACCACACTGTGCAAAGAGAACTTTCACGAAGTGCCGATGCTCGTGAGATTCTTCCGCGACCATTGCGACGTCGTCGGCATGTGCAGCTTCCAACTTCATGCCGACACGGGACGTGGAGTTCTGAAAGGTCGTCCCGATGAAATCGAGCCGCGCAACATCATCCGCATCATCAACGAAGCCCTCGGCGCACAGATCAACTTCGATGCATTCGACGTCGGCCATCCGGACTGCAACCGCATCGGTTATTCATTTGTTTGCAACGGGCATGTATACGATCTGTGGTGGGATCCTTCGATCATCAACTACATGGCAAAACAATTTGACGGACTCGTGCTCGATAGAGGGAATCCAAGGCGTGCGGTGCAGCAGGCAGCGTGGCGTGTGCTGACACGACCCAAGGCGCTGGTAAAGGGGCTACGCTTCATTGGCGTTCACGCATGGCGAATGAAAGGGGATTTACTGAGAAGCGGATTCAGAGTGAATAAGCTGAGTTTCGTCATTCACAACTTCATGCACGCCGAGTGTCTCGTGCAGGAACGAATTGACAACTGCTCGTTCATGACGATGACGTCCGAAGGTCCGATGTCCATGTGCTTGCACAACGCCGACCGCGACAAGTACATCACGCGCAAATTCAAAGTTGTTGTGAACGGAGAAGAAAGAGAGTTCGACCCTGTTAGAAGGCAGGCGAAGGAGAAGTGGGAGCAACTGCAAGCGGAGCGCTCGAACGGCAACGGCGCTCATCAAGGGCAAGTCGTGTTGGCAGAATTCGCGGCAAACAAATGAGGGTACATCGTTGCGCGGGACTCCCGTCCCGGCGCTCTCGTTGTCGAGCGACGAGTCGGGAGACTCGTTTGACAAAGGCGGTGTTTTGCCCCTGCCGCGTCTCACTTTTTCTGCTGACAGCATTAGTCTCGTTTGCCCAAGCAGCAGAGATTGATTCGACGACGAAGTCCCGAGACAACCTCGTCCTTCTCCCTATCGTTTCGTATTCACCTGAAACAAAACTCGCGCTCGGCGTCTTCGGCGCGTACTATTTTCGCAGCGAGCATGCGCCCGATTCGATTCCGCCTTCCGCTGCACGCGCAACGCTCGCCTACACCACGCGCAAGCAATTCCTCGTTCAACTCTCCCCTGATTTGTATTTCGACAACGCACGCTGGAAAGTTTCTGCCGAGCTTTCGTTCGCTCAGTTCGCCGACAAGTTTTACGGCATTGGGAACGCGACCCCGAACATCGCAGAAGAAGAGTACAGCGCAGACCGCATCCGAGCGATACTCAAGATGCAACGAACCCTCGTCGAGCGGGCGCGAGCGGGCATCCTTCTCGATTATGAACATCAGCGCTTGAGAGAGACCAAGGCGGGCGGGATACTTGCAACGCAGAACATCAATGGAACATTTGGCGGTTCGATCGTCGGCTACGGCGTCGTTGCGACGTTCGATTCTCGCGATAATGTCTTCTCGTCGTCTTCGGGCGCGTTCATCGAAGGGACGGCAACGCTCTATCCGCGAACGCTCGGCAGCGACTTTGAGTTCGGCGCGTACACGATTGATGCCAGAGGCTTTCTTGCCGTAGCCGATGCGCAGGTGATTGCAGTCCAAGCATACGGAAGGTTTTCGTCAGGCGCTCCGCCCTTTCAGAGGCTCGCGGCGCTCGGCGGCTCGTACAGAATGCGTGGGCTGTACGAGGGTCGCTTTCGCGATCAGCACATGATTGAACTTCAGGGTGAATATCGTTTCCCTCTCGTGGCGCGTTTCGGGTTGGCAGGTTTCGTCGGAACGGGCGACGTTGCTTCAGCCGCAAGCGCATTCCGAGTGTCCGAGATGAAATATTCCGTGGGCGCTGGGCTGCGCTATTCGATTTCTCCGCAAGACAAAGTCAACATTCGCCTCGATGTCGCGTTCGCGTCGAAGAGTTCTTCGGGTGTGTATTTCACGATTGAGGAGGCATTTTGAGGCGACTTGACAATCGTTAGAGACGTCGTTTGCCCGCCCTCTCCCTACGCGCTGCAAATCCCTTCTTTGTTTTGCCAATTTCATCTTGACAACAGAGTCGTCATATATAGTCTTAGACGACGACAAACCCGACGCGTAGACTGAACGCAAATCATCACTCCATTCATCCATCACTCCGAAAAACAAAGGCGACTCAGAGAGTCGCGCTACAGCTACAGCCCGCTCCGCCAATCTTCTTTCGTCAGCATGTGCTCTTTCAGGTTGAGATTCTGATACGATTTGTTGTTGGGATCGCTCTTCGGCAGCTCGCCAAAGCTCAACACTTCCATCGGGCAATTCACGACGCAGGCTGAACAGCGAACGCATTCCACGTCGTTCATCGGGATGCCTTTGTTCGCAAAGCTCATCACGTCAATCCCCATGTGGCACACGCTCGTGCAGATGTTGCACGAGATGCACTTCTTCTTGTCGGCAAAAATTCTGTAGCGGGTGAAGCGCGCATAGATCTGCATCAGCGCCGCGAGCGGGCACAGGAAGCGGCACCAGACGCGGCCGCTGAAAAAGAAATAGACCCCAACGCCGAGCACGCCTGCAAAAATAATATCAACGATAATCGAGTAGACTTTCACCGCCTGCGCGTTGAACGTGGAGAAGTTGAGCCACGAGAGTTCTTTGTCGAAGTACGACGTAAGCAACGCGGCAGCAGTGACGATGAAAACTGAGAACAACACAATCTGTCCCATGTTCTCCCACTTCTTCGGCTTCGGTCCGTGCAGCGCGGTTTTTCTGTACTCGTCGCCAAGCGTTTCCGCCATTGCGCCGCAGGAACAAATCCATCCGCAGTATGCGCCTTTCCCCCACTTGACTACGATCCACGGAATGATGACGAACGTTTGCACGAGCGAGAGCACGAGCCACGCCGTTGTCGGCTGACCATAGACGAGATTGGAGATGAACAGGGGCCACGCGAGAATCAATCCGTACGCGCGCCAGAACGTCGGCTCGCCACCGGCGGAGTATGGCGGGAACACATTCTCAATCAACCATGGGTGCATTAGGTTCGCTTTGTGCAGCGCGGGGAAAATAATTTCAGGCAGCAGAAAGAGCGGAATCGCCTGAATCAACATCAGCGACCAGGTTTGCAGTTTGATGTAGCGCGTCGGTTTCACGTACATGCGGCGCAACCCGAACGCAACGATCGTCGTGGTGTAGAGGAACGAATACCAAAAGCTGGGCTGCTTGCCGAGCATGTTGTAATCGAAATACTTGCTGCCGAAGAACGCCACGCAGAAGAGCATCATCGCAGCAGCGAAGTAGGAATACTTGAACACATTCCAGGAGGTTGCGAACAGCGATGATGCCCGCTTCACAACAATAGTCAGCGCCCAAATGCTCAACACAATTGTTCCGATGAACGAGAGATAGGCGATGGCAGTTTTTAGCAGCGCTGACCAATCCTTCGATGTCTGAACAATCGTCGCGGGAAGCGCGAAGAAGTTCGACCAGAACTCGCCGCTGAAGAGAAAGGAAACTATTTCTCCATACGATTGGAATTTTACTCCCCCCGTCAGCAGTTGTAGGTCGGCGCTCTTGCCGAAATAGATGACGCCGGAAAAGAGGAGCGCAAGCGCAATCCAGAGTTTGCTTTCTGTCGTTAGCTCGCCGCTGAGTTTGATCCCGCTGCGGCGGAAGAAGTCGAGAGGCAGCTCGCGTCCAATCATTGCATAGACGGCGTCATTCTTGATTGTCCTAGCGCCGTTTGTCGTCTTGAGCACGACCTCCTTCTCGCGAATCTCCTGCACTTGCGATTCCATCAGCAACGAAATCTTGCCGGCGGCAACGAGTGCGTTCAGCTTTTCGACGTTGCCTTCTTTCGGTCGTGCAAACTCCGCCTTGCGATAGGAAATCGTTACGTGATTGCCGACGTCTGCGATTGCGTTCGCCGTTTCGATTGCCGAATCGCCGCCGCCGACAACAAGCACTTCCTCGTTGTGGTGATCGTTGGGATCGAACAGACGATTGAACACCTTCGGAAGGTGTTCTCCTTTCACGCCCAACATTCTCGCGTTCCCCGATTTGCCGATCGCAAGTATGACGCGATACGCCCTGTACGTTCCCTTCTTCGATACAACTTCAAAAACGTCTCCTGTTTTCTTGATGACGTCAACCATCTCCCCTTCGCTCACCGGAAGCTGGAGGTTTGCGATTTGCTTCTCTAAATCACAGAGCAGGCTTTCTTTTGTGCCGTCATTGATTTTCAGCGCGGCGTGCTGCTGCACCGATGCCGGCTCGGAGTAGATCGGCTTGCCCTTGGGAAAGTTGATGACGGTGGAAAACCTCTGCGCCGATTCGAGCACAATGAATTTGTACCCTCGCTTCAGCGCCTCGATGGCGGCAGAAATTCCAGAAATTCCCCCGCCGACAATCACAATATCATAATCAGCGGCCATTGATTTTCGCTGCGATTGAAATTGCGCATCCGCGTCAAAGGTATCAATGATTTTCTTGCCGCTCTCTGCCGCAAGTTTCAGGAGTGGAATTCCCGTCAAGTCGCCGATGACGTAAATACCCTTAACGGACGTTTCCCCCTTCTCGTCAATCTCGGGAAAGCGGTCAACGAGACCCGTTGGGTTTCCTTTTTGCAGCCAATTGAAATAGCGAGAGAAAATGTTCATGTGGTTGTCCCTTTGGGAATGAGTGGGTTGGATTCTCCCTAAAATACGAGAAGAATGTACGAAGAGATTTTCACGAAAACGTCACGGAACGATTTCATCACCTCCCCGTAGCGGTCCGCACTTCATCCCGCCCGCTTCACCGCTTCCAGCACGATGCTCGGCGTAATCACTTCCGGCAGTACAATCGGCTCGGTGGGTTTGCCTGCGGGAAACAACACATACAACGGCACGCCCGAGCGTCCGAATTTTTGCAGCAGGCGCGTAATCGTTTCGTTGCGGTTCGTCCAGTCGGCTTTCATCGTCATGATGTTGCGTTGCTTGAGCGCGTTCAACACCTCTTTGTCCGCCAGAACTGTTTTCTCATTCACTTTACATGTGAGACACCACTCGGCGGTGAAGTCAATGAAGACAGACCTGTTTTCTTTGAGATGTGTTTCGAGTCGGTCGAGTGTGAAAGGCTCCCAGATGATTCCACCTTCGCTCGTTGCAGTGCGAGCAGTCTCCGAACTCGACAGCAACTCTTTCGCTTTCATCACATCGCCAATGAAGAGGTTGTAGCCAACGATTACCAGCAGCAGTGCCGCTGCCCACGTTGCAAAATACGTTCGGCGCGTCGCCGTCAGCGTTGCGAAGGTACCGATCAGCCAGCAAGAGACTCCGACGACAAGAAGAAATGCCATCGTCCAGACGACGGCTTCCATCCCCAATTGTTTTCCGAGAATGTACAACAGCCAGACTGCAGTCGCCATCATGAGGAAGCCCATGAATTGCTTTGCGGCAACCATCCAATTGCCCGGCTTGGGAAGAAATCTCATCCACTCCGGTTTTGCCGTGAGGATGAGATACGGCAATGCCATGCCGAACGCCGTCGCCGCAAAAATCAAGAGGATGATTGCCGCGGGTTGAGAGAACGCGAAGCCGAGCGCCGTTCCGAGAATCGGGGCGGTGCAGGGAGTCGCCAGAATGGTTGCGAAAATTCCCTCGGAGAACGGCGCAAGAAAGCCTTTCTGTTCATCCGACCTCTTTGCGCTCCGCATCAAAAACTGAGGAACTGCAATTTCATACACGCCGAACAAGCTCAACCCGAACGCGAAGACCACCACCGTCATCGCGATAACGAACAGCGGCTCCTGAAACTGAAATCCCCACCCGACGAGCGAGCCGGCAGATTTCAGCGCAACAACAATTACCGCCAGCGCGAGAAACGAGGCGAGAATGCCGAGCGAAAAAAACCATCCCGACTTTTTCACTTCCTTCGGTTCATCGCCTGCCATCTTCATCAATCCAAAGACCTTGAGCGAGATGACCGGCAGAACGCACGGCATGATGTTCAGGATCAACCCACCAATGACGGCAAAGAACACATAGACATAGAGTGGCTGCTCGCCTTGCTCCGACGCAAGTGTTGTGAATGGTTGGTCGAGCAAACTGCCGCCTGGTTGCGGTGCAGGCGCACCGTCGAGGGGAATCGTCGCAAGAAATTCGCTCGAGAGCGGAACCTCTACTGTTGCGCCTGTTTCCTCACCCCCCTCGACCTGATACATGACAACGCCGCGTAACGTCAACGGCTCGGTAACTTTTTCGAGAGCGGCGAGGGATAGTGTCATCGTTGCACTGTTTGCCTGAGCAGCAACTTGCGTTCTTCCAACGGTCAGGTCTCCGAATGCCGCCGGATAGAAATCAGGAACGGCGCCTTGCTTGATGACGAATTGCCGCGAGCCGTCGCTCGCAAGCCGTATCTCAACCTTGCCGTTCTTGGCGGATGTTGAAAGCGAAACCCCTTCGCTTGCAACAAACGGCTTTGGAATTCGAGCGCGATATTTTGCAAACAGCGCTTCGTTGTCTGTCTCAGGCTCGGCTGTCGAAACCTTCAGTTTCAATTCAACATCCGCATCTCCCGGAACGCACAGCTTTTCACATTCGAGCCAACTGACTTTGGCTTTCACACTCACGAGTGAATTTGGCAACAGGTTTGACGGAGGAGTGATGTGGACGAGCAGCATGTTTTCATCCGCATAGCCGTAGGTCAGCACGTCGCCGCTTTCGTTGTACTTGCTCGGCAGAGGCCATTGAATCTCACCAGCAGAAAACCCCTCGGGCAATTTCCATTCGATGTTAGTCGGGAGTCCGGCTTCACCCGCGTATTGCCAGTAGGTATGCCAACCTTGATCCATAGTCATCAACACGCCAACTTCAAAGGTGACGCCCGGTTGAATGGACTTGACTGCTGCAAGAAGGTGAACCTGTGTGTGATGGGGTTCCGCTTTACCGCCGTTGTGCGGCGTCTGAAACTGCGCGTGAGACAACGGGGTGAGCGCAGCAAACGAAAAGGCAACTATCGCGAAATTCTTACGCATGGTGTAAAAGAGGAGTGCTGTTGTTGTCTTCATGTTAGACAAAACAGAAGGAACAAACAATCGAGCGTTGAATCGGAGAGATTCAAAGCTTTGGCGTCTTATGTTGGTGGAGAAAATCCTGCTTACGACGCTTGCGAATGAGGAGGAGAAAATACCCGAAGATAGCAAATGCGACAACAGCAATGACCAACACGTTGTCGCGAAAAAATTCAATGTAGCTGAAACCGTTATCCACTTCTTCCTTAATTATCTCTAGGTCGTATCGTCTGCTACGAACGGACGATTGGAAAGTCACCACGCTCAATATAGTAACGAATCCCGCGCGAAGCAACCCTTCACATTTCTATCCACTCATCAAACAATCGCTGCAACTCGCGCGACGTCAACTTTGGTGCATCGTACGCGCCGCAGGCGAGCCGCTGCCGCATCGCTTCGTAAAGGCTCACCGCGCACGCCACCGAAACATTAAGGCTCTGGATCATTCCCACCATCGGAATCATGAAATTGCCGTCTGCCTGCGCGGCAGCTTCATCGCTGACGCCGCGATGCTCATTGCCGAACACAAGCGCGACGCGTCTCGTCATGTCGAGCTCGTACACTGAGACCGCCTCGCTGCTGAGGTGCGTCGCGTAAATAGAAAAGCCCTCTGCGCGCAGCGCGGCGTAGCATTCATCCACCGTCTTGAATTTGTTCCACGTCAGCCACTTGTTTGCGCTCGACGAACTTTTCTTCCCAATCTTCGGAAACTTCTCCACATTGTACAGCAACTGCACTTTCATCACGCCAACCGCATCGCATGAGCGAAGCACCGCGCTGACATTGTGCGGATCGTGAATGTTTTCCAGCACGACAGTCAAGTCAGGTTGACGCTTGCGCAGCACGTCGCGCACTTTTGCGGTTCGTCGTTCGCTACGCGCCATTCGAACCCTCGACCGTGTCGGGAACGGGAACCTCGTCGTTCTCCTCGCGCTTCCACTGCAGCAAGATAATCGCGAGAATCACGAGCAGCGAGCCGAGCATTTGCACTGCGCCGACCGTTTCGCCGACAACCACCGCAGCGGTTACAATGGCAACCACAGGCTCGAGCGTGCTAGTGATGATGGCGCGCGAGGGAACAACGTAACGCAGTCCAGCAGTGAACAGCAAATTCGGAATAAGAACGGACGCCATTGCAAGCCCAAACAATGACAACCACAAAGCAGGGGGCATCGTCGGCGGAAGAACCTGGCGGGGCGCATTGATCACAAGCCAAAACACGCTCGCAGACGCAATACTATAAAACGTCACCGTCCACGCCGAATACCGCGCAACAAGGTGGCGCGTGGCGATGGTGAGAAACGCGAACGCCACAATCGAGCCGATGCCCGTCAGCAAACCCAACGACGAAACGTGCAGTACACCGATCGTAAAGCCCGTCACGACGCCGACACAGCCTGCAAGCGCAAGCAACGCGGCAAGCAGTTTGACGGCGGTGAACCGCTCTTCGCCGCGCACCACTTCGTACGCCATCACAAACAACGGCGCGGTATACTGAATCGTGATTGCCGTCGCGACACTGCTCTCCTTAATGGTAAAATAGTAGGTAAAATTTGCGCCAGCCAGCCCAAGCACACCCAAGAGCGCAAACCTCCACATGTCGGCAACGCGAATGCGCAACAGCCGGCGCGCACCCACACCGAAGGCAAGAGCGAGCACAAGAAACGAAAACGACACGCGCGCTTGCACAAGCAACAACGTATCGAGTTCTTGATTCAGCAACAGTTTTGCCAGTGTCGCAGAAGCCCCCCAGAACACTGCAGCGCCAACGATCAGCAGATAGCCTCTCAGCTTCTTCATACCGTCGCCGCGCCTCCGCCCGGCAGCTCATCGAGTTTGCGTCGCCAGCGTTCCGCTTCTGCCGCATCGCCTGCAAGCTCGCAGCACTGCGCAAGCCGCTCGTACAAGAGCGACGGCTGCTTCAGATGTTTCATTCCTCGTTTCAAAAACTCGATCAGACTCTGCACCGGCGGAATATTCAAATCAGGCTCGTAGCAATCACACGCATCGAGATAGGGGTCGGGTTCGGACGGTCGCGCAGCGGCAGCCTTCTCGAAATAATGAAACGCAAGCTCGTAATTATCGCGCGACGCGTGCAGCGCCTCGAACATCCGCGCAAGCCAGAGAAACACATCATACGACAGATCGGGAAACTCCGCCGCCAGCTTCTCGCCGAACAAGCGCACCTCCTCCGCCGTTAGCGACGGATTCCAAAACAGAACGCGGTACAACTCCATCTCCGAAATCCGTTGCCGCACAGCAAGCTCAAACGCATCGAAGATCTCGTTGAAATCCGTCGAAAGCGAAAAGACTCTGCGTATCGCGTCAATGGTTTGATGTGCCATGGCAGGTGGGATTTCGATGACGTCTCACAATAATGAACGCTCACCTGAAAGTCAACAACTCAACCGCGCCCGTTCGAGCCTGTGTGAAAACGACTTCGCCATGTAGAGCGATTCTCCAGAATCACTCATGTTGCGAGCCAGAGCGACACTGGGGTGTCGCTCTACATGATTCTCAGGCTCTTTCCGTCTCCCGCACCACACAGCAACCACAAACAAGGACCCTGCGGCGACCCCGCGATTTTATTTTGGGGCTGCAGACAGCCTACTGCGTCCACATCGTCTTCTGCGCCGCAGCACGCGAGCTGCTTCGTGTCAACAGTCGTCGCATCCCCCCGCATGCCGCTTCCGCGCATCGAACCACATTGCCTTCTCGACCCAAAACAAAGGCGAGCCAGATATCCGACTCGCCTTCCCGCGCACCGCAGATGGGCTTATGGTTGCGGCTGCAACTCCGCCACCACCTTCTTGAACTTCATCCGCCTCGTCCACGAAAGCTGTTTGAACAATGCCGGTATCCGTTCACGCAACCCGTCAACATACGAATACACGACGGGCACAAGCACAAGCGTGAGCAGCAACGAACTAATAAGACCACCAATAAGCGCCCACGCGAGTCCGCTTTTCCACTCCGAACCCGCCGCTGCGCTGATCGCAATCGGCAACATGCCGAACACCATTGCAACCGTCGTCATCATAATCGGACGCAACCGAGTATTGCCCGCTTCCACCAGCGCATCGAACGTACTGAGCTTCTGTTCCGACTTTGTTTGATTCGCACGATCCACCAGAAGTATCGCGTTCTTCCCCACAAGCCCAACCAGCATGATGATGCCGAGAATCGAGAAAATGCTCAACGACTTCATCGTGAGCGCAAGCGCAAGCAACGCGCCAATCATCGCCACGGGAACCGAAAACATCACAACGAACGGATAGATGTACGAATCGTACAACGCAACCATAATCATATACATGAAGATGATCGCAGCCACAAACGCAAGACCGAGACTCTCGAAACCTTCCGACTGATTCTGCAAATCCCCTTTGTACGCAATCTGCACACCGGGCGACAGATTCAAACCTGCGAGGCCCCTCTTGATGTCTTCGCCAATACTTCCACTCGGCCGACCGACCGCTTGAGCAAGCACCGTAACCGAGGGGTTCCGATCTTGCCGCTGCAACTTCGTCGGTCCCGTCGCCTGATATATGTGTGCAAACTGTTTCAGCTCCACAAGTTGGCCCTTCCGATTCATAAACGTCACACTGCCGATATCCGATGTACGCGAACGATCGAGCTGGTCATAGACAATGCGAATCGTGTATTCATTGGCACCCTCGCGGTATTTCGACTCGTCGTCGCCGTTGAACGCGACGCGCAGCGTTTGCCCGACTTCCGCAACCGTCAGCCCAAGCGCCGCCATTTTCTGGCGGTCAATCTCCACACGTATTTCGGGCTTCCCTTCCTCGGACGACAGTCGCACGTCTGCCGTACCCGGAATTTTCTCCACTACTCCCGCGACCAGTGAAGCTGCCTTCCGCGCATCATCGTAGGTCGGTCCACTCACCACGAGCTGAATCGGCGTTTGGTTTGCCGTTCCAAAAATCCCGATCGGATTAGCGCGGACCTTCGCTCCGGGGATTTGCGAGATGAGCCGCTTGATTTCATTGGAAACCTCGTCGGTTGATCGCACACGTTCTTTTTTCGGGACGAGTGCGATATTCAACTCTGCGATGTTGTTCGATGATTGCGCAAGAAATCCGTCGCTCGAAACCCCGACGTTCACAATCATCTTCTTCACTTCGGGCAGTTGTGCAATCATCCGCTCTGCTTGCTGCGCGACGAAGTTTGTATTCTCCAGCGTCGAACCTGACGGCAGTTCAATCGTCACCGCAAACTCCCCCTGATCAGCAACCTCGATGAACTCGGAGCCGATGAAGCCAAGGGGCACAAGCGCGAACGACGCAAGCAAGAGCGCAATGGTGAGCATGACGATCTTTGCGCGATTGCCGAGCGACCATTTGAGAATGTGCAGATACTCGGCAGTGATCTTCTCGAACATGCGTTCAAACCAGATGCCGAATCGCCCCAGCAAACTGTTCCGTGTGAGATGCTCGAGCTTGGCAAAACGCGACGCAAGCATCGGCGTCACGGTGAACGACACGAACAAGCTCATCAACGTCGAGAACACAACAACGAGAGCGAACTCGCGCATGATGTTGCCGACGAGTCCTGTAACAAGCGCCAGCGGAACGAACACGACGACGTCCACAAGCGTAATCGAAAGAGCCGCAAAGCCGATCTCATTTCGCCCCGTCACGGACGCGGTTCTCCCATCCTGCCCCTTTTCCAAATGACGATAAATGTTTTCGAGCACAACGATCGAATCATCAACGAGGATGCCGACGACCAACGACAGACCGAGCAGCGTCATCAAGTTGAGCGACATGTTGAACGCATACATTGCAATAAACGTTGACACCATCGAAGCGGGGATGGCAAGCATAACGATGATGGAGTTGCGCGTGCTATGAAGAAACGCCAGCATCACAAGCGCAACAAGCGCGATAGCAATTGCCAAATCTTTCTTAACGGCGTTCGCCGCATCGAGCGTGAAACGCGAGCCGTCCTGGGCAACGTCGAATCGCACGCCCGCCGAGCGGAATGTCTCTTCGATGCGCGGGAGTTCTTTTCGTACCAACGCGCTCACGTCTACCGTGTTTGCGTCGGACTGTTTCGAAACGAGCACGCCGATGGAAGTCTTGCCGTCAATGCGATTGAGTTGTGTATATTCTTTCTGTCCGTCTTCCACTTCGGCAATGTCCGAAAGCGTGATGTCGCCCCCCTGTCGTGATTGCGCGATCACCAGCCCGCGCAAGCCATCCACCGAAGTGAACTTGCCTGCGATGCGCACGATGTATTGTTGTGTGCCTTCCTTTACTTTGCCCGTCGGGAAATCGAGATTCGACATTTTGATCGCTTGCATCACTTGCAGCAGCGAAAGGCCGTACGAACGCAGCTTCTGGGCATCAATGTTCACTCTGATTTCACGTTCGTCGCCGCCGACAAGCGTGATTTGTCCGACCCCCGCGATTTTCGCGAGCCGCGGCTGGATTTTGTCCTTCACGAGTTGGTAAAATTCTCGCGACGGCATCGTTGACGTGACCCCCATGCGAAGCACCGGCATCTCGTCGAGCGCGAATTTCGAAACGGTCGGCGTCTTTGCGCCATCGGGGAGACGCGCACTGATTTCGTTGACCTTGCGCTGTACATCCTGCAGCGCGGCGTTCACGTTCGCCGACATGGTGAATTCAATCGAGACAAACGAAACGCCTTCTGCCGACGTGCTGAACACGGTCGAGATTTTGTCAATTCCCGATACCGCATCCTCGACAAGCTTCGTCACCGATGTTTCCACTTCCTGCGGCGACGCGCCGGGATACACCGTCACGACGGTGATGAACGGCGGGGTGATTTTGGGAAGCAACTCATACTTGAGCTGCGCGAGACTGAAAAGTCCGACAACCGTCAGCGCCGCAAAGATGACGACAATAAGGGTTGGTCTTTTTATGGCAAGTTCAGTTAATGTCATTTCGTTTTTCCTTCACGTGCATTGTCTCAGTTGAGAGTGCCTGGACTTTGAAGTCTCGAACACAGGAACACTCCACGGGTATCACTCTTGACTACTTCATGACTTCGACCACAACACCGTCCTTCAAATTCGTCTGTCCATTCACCACAATCGTCTCACCTTCCTTCACACCTTGCAGCACGGCAACATTCGTCCCGACGCGTGAACCGATAACCAAGTCACGCAGCCTAGCAACGGAGTGTTCAATGACAAACACTTGCGGACTCTTGATGCTGCCGACGAGCGCCTCGCGCGGGATTGTCAGCACTTCCGATGACTTCATCGAAACAAAATTCACGCGACCAAACATGCCGGCCTTCAGCGGATATTCTGTGCTGTTCGGCAAGGTGATTTCGACTGGATAGGTGTGTGACTCATCCGCCTTCGAACTGATGCTCGCGATCCTTCCCTTGAACTTCACTCCCGGGTACACATCCGTCGTTACTTCCAAAGGGTCGCCGACTTTTAGTTTGAACACATCCTGCTCGGCAACATTCAACTTCACTTTCAGTTTTGAAATATCAACGACGTTCGCAACGACCATCCCCGGCTGCACCATCGTTCCAACGTCAACAGGGCGCGACGTAATCACGCCTGCAATGGGTGAGCTGATTTTCGTATCGCGATAGGCTTTGCGCGCACGAATGTACTCGGCTTCGGCGATCTTGTAGCTTTGCCATGCGTTTTCTTTTTGCCATTCGGTCGCCGCATGTTCATCACGCAGTTTCGAAAAGCGATCGGCGTCCTTTTTCGCGCGCTCGTAGTTGACTTCTGCCTTGATGAGCTCCGCTCTCCGCAGCTCGTCGTCAACTCGCACCAGTGTCGCTCCGGCGTTCTTGAAATCACCCACATTCGCGTACACACCAACAACACGCCCCTGTGTCTCAGCGACAATTGCAACGTCCCTGTTTGCTGCAATCGTCCCTGTGAGCGAAAGCGTTTCCGACAACTGCATCGCACTCACGGCCGCAACGGAAACGGGATACGACGTGAGCACGTTGGTTTTCGACTTTGCCTGCATCCTCGCCTTATTGTTCAAGAGCACGCCGACGATGGCGCCAAGAACGATGACGCTTATTGCTATTGCTTTTATCCTTCTCATACTATTCCTCATGGATGATTGGTTGGTTTCAAAATTCGTTGTACTTCCCGCCTTGACGTAACTCCCTCCGAGGGGAGAGGCATTGCCCAACGCCTATGCCTTATTCAGAGTTTGCCGTTGAAGCTTAAGCCACTATTCTCCAAGTGCCCTCTCCAATCGTGCCTCAGCGAGTTCAGAGTCAACGAGCGCTTGGGTGTAGTTTGTTTTAGCTTGCAGCAGCGCGATTTCCGCATCGAGCACATCGGTGTTCTGCGCGAGCCCTTCTTTGAAACGCTTGCTCGTGACGCGATAACTCTCTTCGGCTTGTGTTGCGCCTTGTTCTGCGACTCGTATGCGCTCTCTCGCTTGGCTGAGGGTGAGAAAGCTCTGCGTGATTTCAAGCGTAACACCGTCGCGCAGTTGTGCCAAGCCATCCTTCGCTTCTTCAAGTTGCGCAGATGCTTGATCGGTTTGATGAAGCGTCTTGCCCCAATTCCACACATCGAGTTGGACGCCCAGTGTGACGTCCCAGGTATCCTTGAAATTATCCTGCACAGGTTGAATGCGTTGATTCGGCCGATTGTAATTGTAATTTGCCGCGAGATAAACCTGTGGAAACCAATTCGCTTTCGCCGCAGTCACGCCCGCTTCTGCAGCCTTGACGCGAAAGTCCATCGCCTTCAGCTCAGGGCGGTTCTGGAGTGCCCGCTCGACGAGCGTACGCAAATCGGAGTACTGCTTCGGCACATCGTGACGAATATCCGATTCGATGTTAATTCTCGTTTGCAGCGCAATGCCCATCCGGTTGTTCAAACCAATCATCGCAAGCTGCACGTTATTGTGCGTTTCTATCTGGCGAAGTTGTGCATCCGACAACTGCACTTGCACTTTCAGCACATCGTTCGTGGTCGCCATTCCTTGGTCCATCAATTTCTCCACATCGTTCAGATGCGCTTTCACTTGCTCGACGTTCTCGTCCACCAGCTTCTGGAACTCCAGAGCTTTGAACAGCGACCAATACGCAACGCGCACATTGTATATCAGCTCCGCTTTCTCTTTATCATGGTCCTGTTCAGCGGCGCGTGCACTAAGCTCCGCGGCGCGAGCAGCGGCGTCCAACTTGAAGCCGGTAAACAGAGGCTGCTCTACCGACGCGCGTAATGTATAGTTGTTGACGAGGGTTGGCGAGAGCGTGAACGAACTACCACCGAAGGGCGCAGGCAACGAGTTCGGTAACGACACGGTGAACGGCGGGACGTCGCTCAGCCGCGTGTAGGCGCCCGTAAACTTCACTGATGGCAAACGTGACGCATGCACCTCCGATGCTCGCGCATCGGCGTAGTTCAATCGCATTAACGACGCGTGGAGCGCTTTGTTATTCTCGAGCGCAAGTTGAATTGCTTTCTCGACCGTGAGTGCGAGATGCGATTGAGCAAAGGTCATGCTGGTTCCTGTTATCAAGAACGCCGTAGCACATAGAAGAATGCGCAATGCCTGAGCCGCAGATGGCGTAAAGAACAATCTTGAATCACAGTGGACAGCCTTCGTTGTGGTGTTCCTTCTGGAGCTTGATTCATACCGTGCCATTGCAAATAGCTTCTCCATCATGCAGCCTCCTTCATGGCTTTAAGTAATTGGAATTTTGTCTTTCCTTTTTTTGTCATCATCCCTTCGAGTAACAACTCGTACGACTTTCGCATCGTCTTCTCCAAATCAATCTTCATGTGCTCCTTCCAGTACTTGTCGTCGCGGTCCATTTGCCGCATCAGCGCGTTGCCGCTCGACCACAAGATGATCGCCGATTCGGCTGGATCAATGTCGTCTCGCAAGAGACCTTCGTCTTTGCCCTGTTGAATCAAGCCGATGACTAATTGCCAAATTTTGTCGTCATGCGACGCGCAGAGGTTGAGCATTCCAGGTGAGACCTGCTTGTGGAACTGCGAAGTCTCGAAGTATTGATACATGCGAAAATAGTCGCGGTGCATGTTGAAAAACGCAAAGTAGGCTTCGCCGAGATCGGAAATCCGTTGCAACGTCGGCTTCGTGAGCGGCGTCGCGTCGACGAACATCTTGTACATGATATCCGAGCCCCGCATCGCGACGGCGAGATACAAATCCTCCTTGCTCTTGTAATAGAGGTAGAGCGTCCCTTTGCTCAACTCCGCCTTTTCGGCGATCTCGTCCATGGTTGCGTTCGCGATTCCCTTCGTAAAGAAAATCTCCTGCGCAGCGTCAATAATCTCCTCTCGACGCATCTCCTTTTCTCGCTCTTTTCGCTCAATTATGCCCATTTTTTCGAAATCTCCTATGCAATAACTGACTACAGGTCATTTAATGGACTACAATTTAGGTCAAAGATAGGTGAGATGTCAATACTTTGGAATATTAAATTTTCGTTAGTACAACGATTGACTTGCAGTCATTACGGAGGGAAATGAGAAAGGTTGCAACACGCGGGGAGAGTGAAGAAAAGATTTTGGTTGGCAGCAGACGCGCTACATCGTCCGACCGATCTTATGTGTCATAGACAATTCAGCCATCCATCAGTGAAAGGCATTCCCTTTTCGTAACGAGTCCGCTTGAATTGCACATCATTGTATCATTGACGATGACCTGGCATGTGCGCCTTTGAACGTCATTAATAACACACTGAGCCACTCGTCGAACCCTCTAGCTCATCGAAACGAGAACACCTCCGGCAGACTCCACCGAACGTGAAACGCGGTGCGAAGAATGGCAGGCTCGCTGCCGCGTTTTTCGAATCCTGCCGCAAACTCGAGCCAAAAGCTGCTGATCGCATTCAGCTCCCCACCGATGTTAAAGAGATAGATGGCGGGAGATTTTTCGAGTGCCGTGATTTGCCCTTCGCCAAACACCTTCATGTCGTTGCTGCCGAAGTAGAATCGCGCACTCATCGCGAACGCTGTCGAGTCCATCTTGAAATTCGTTCCGCGCTCGACGCTTCCCGATGCGTTGAAGATGAATTGCCCCCATTGCTCGACGCGAAACGACCCGGCAATCCAGCCTTGATATTTTTCCACGGCAGAGTTTCGGGCAAGCGAATCGCGTGAGCCGAAGCGCGCTGCAGCGGCAAATTCCCAAATATTCGCGTTCCACCGCTCCTCGCGCTGGCGGGCACGCAGCGCTTCTACTTCCTGTTCGAGAGCCTCGACATCAACCAGATCGGGAGCGATTGGTCCGGAGCCATCGGGCGGTTTCTCCTGTACCTTGCTCGCAACCGCGCGATTGATGGCGGCCGCAAGTCCAGAAAGATTTTCGATGAACGGGCGGTCCGTTCGAGGATCTGCATCGTCTGTAAAAGTGAAACGAACACCGAGCGCCGCACGGATTCGTCCCGTGTTATCATCTGTCGTTTGCGTTGCAGCCGAAATGCGCATGCGATACCAAAACGGATTCGCGTTGTACTGGCGAATGGTAAGGGTACTGCCGCCGACGAGCATGCCGGGAGAGAACTCTGCACCGACATTACGCGGCAGTACGCCCCCGCCGTTGATGAAATCCGAAATCGCAAGCGCAACTTCTTTCACGCTCGTAGGACGAATAATGATGGAGGGCGTATAGTTTAGAATCGTAAACGCGGGCGCGTCAGGCACAGCGAAGTTCAGCCGAGCATTAGGAGCAAGCAGTCCACCCGGTGTCAGATCTTGAGCAAACGCGCAACTTCCCCCTACGAGAAAACAAACAAGAAGGAGGGGTCTCATCGCGTTTTCCTCCGCGTGCGTGGCGTTGCTCGCGTCACCGCGGCTGCGGCAAGCTCGGCAGCCAATCGGGTCGAAACCGATCGGCGCGTCAGCGCACCTTCGTCAACTTCCTTGCCGCACAGCTTTCCATCTTGCCGCACAATCATTTCAACACGATAGCGCTCGCCCGGTTTCGGATTCGGCGCAATCACGGTTGCAACGCAGTCGAGAATCCGTCCGATGTTCACTTTCGCAGGCTTCGGCAAATCGAACACGTCGGGCTTGAAGTCGGTGTTGACTCCCTCTCCCAACAATTTGCCTTGTCCATTCTGGAACCAGAGCTTCAATGTGTACGCTCCCACCTGCGCGAAGCCAAACGCAATTGCGACACTGACTGTTCCGCCATTGGTGTTGATCGTGATTTTGTTAAGCGGCATGAGCCCTCCTTGTTGAAATCTTGATTGTGAATAGTTCGTTTTGCATGCTCCGCAATTTACTCGACCGCCTCGCTCTCTCTCGCCACTTGCCTCACCCAGTACCAATAGCCGACAATCATCACGCCGGCGACTAAATCGAACAAGGCGAGCACAAGTCCCGCATTGGAAACAATCCCCCGTTGTATCGCGATGCCGAGCAGCGCGGCGGTGGAACATTTCTGCAAGCCGGACCAAAGAATGGCAACATACTGCGGCGTTGTGCTTGCCAGAGCATAGAGAAACATCAGACCGAACGTCGCCGTCATGAGACCAACCACCGAGAGAAGATACATGCTGGTGGTCGTCAGGTCAACTGCGAGTTGGCGAAGAACGACCTCTGGCATGCTCAACTCAAGAAACCCGACGACAGTCGTTACGATACCAACGCCGAACAGCGTGTGCCAAAACCTATCGCGCACGAGAGTCATGCGTGGCTATTCATTCAACGACTATAACGTCGGTGACAAAATATTCCGTGTCGCCAAACAGCCGCGAAGGCACGCCGATATGCTGCTCGTAGCGGAGCTTCACTCGCTTGCCGAGCGATGCATTGATTTTGTCAGCAACCGAATCCGACGGCACTGTGAAGAAAAAAATTTCAGGCGCTTGTCCCGGCATCGAGACCATCGCAAGCTCTCCTTCCCACGTTTTCGCGATGAATCCCTTCTTCGAAAGCTTTTGCACGTACCCGGCTCGTTCACCCGCCGAGTAACTCCACGTCAGCACAAACCATGTGTACGCAATGAAGGCGATGATCGGAAAGAGGAGAATACCTCCGATGCCGTATTTCCAGCGTGACCGTTTTTTCTTCGGAGGTTGAATCGTCTCGGGAGCAGGTGAGGATGGTTTGGGGATTTCCATGACGTGATCTGACGTTGAACAACTGCAGCTAAAATCTACAGAAGCAAAGAGCGAGAAGCAACTCGCTTCGTCCACGAAGGAATCACGAGAGCAACTCGTGCTTCTTCGTCCACCGCTAAGGGAACCCGTTGAGACTACGCGAAATGTTTGTACAAGACCTCACCCGAGAGGCGGCAGACGAATTTGGGCGAGCGGCGGATGATATGCCCGAGGGTGGATTGGAGTTTGGACAAGCGTTCAGGCCGCGGCAGATCCCCAAGAATCGTGTAGTTCAGATCGTGTTCGGTCGCGCTCCATGAGTTCTTGAAGCGACGCAATTGCTCATGCAAGCGGTCTGTCCGTCCAAAGTCGAGCGTTGTGCAGCCTTGCGCGTGCGCGAGTTGAATTGCTGCCCAGATAAATGCATGCGACGGCTGCAACGACTTGTACTTCATATCGGAGGCGCTATACTTGAAAAAGACGGTGTTGTTGAACGTGAAAAACACACCGCCGCCGATCGGCGTACCGCCGTGAGATGCGATGAGTGCAAAGCCCAAGCCGCGCGTGAGCATCAGCTCCCAAATATTGTCGAAGAGAGCTTTCGGCTGGACCGGAACGCCGAGACGCTTACGAGTCTTGACGTGAAGTTCGTAGAAATGCTCGAACTCCCCTTTTGTGCGACATTTCTTCACCAGGACGTTCTTCTTTTCCGCAATGCGAATCGAGCGCTGCGTTGTGCGACGATCGAACGACGCGAACAGCTCGCATGGTTCATTTCTTATGTCCAGTGTATGGAGAACATGGTTACATTGCAGATGCGATGCCGACATACCGCGCAGTTCGGCGTGCAACTCTATGCGCGCCCCTGTTTCCACGCGATGGACGCGCGTAAACGAGATCAGCTCCTCAACATGCGATGGGTCATTCTCTCGAACCAACGGCATACAATGATCGGAAAATGGAAGCGAAACGAGACGATGACCCGTGAGCGCGCTGCGCACCTCAGCAAGCGGAATCCCTGAGCAGATTCTTCCCTCGCGTTGTAGGCACGCTGCAAACATCGGGAACCCGTATGTTTCGCGAATCACTCGTATCCAGGCGGGATGATGAAAAACAGTTGCGCGTGGATGCGTAGCAACGAACTGCATCCATTCATCGGACGAACACGGATCGAGAAATGTGATCATGTCAGACATTGCGCGTCGAGGCCCAAACTCTGAGCGCCTCCGCAGACGAATACACTGTGGCGGTTGCTCAACGCTACAAGTAACAATCTATTTACTGACAAAAGAGTGACTCGAAACATAATCAGGAACAAGAGGGCCGAAGGGAAACGACGATAGCACATAGGTGCCATTGGGTCTTACCGATCATTCATGCACGGCCTTGCGCAAATCAAACGTCGCATCAAGGAATTCCGCCATGCGCTCGGCAACAACGCGATGCCCTTCGGGGTTGAAGTGAATATCCACTCGAAAAAAATGCCACTTTGGGTCGAGGTCCTTGAATGTCAGACATGGGATACTCGCCTCGCGGCAAATGTTTTCGACAAACTCCGTCTTTTCCCAAAGCCCCTCGCTAATATCATACTTGTTGGTAAATAGAACGAGCGCAAAGCGAGAACCGTGCTGTTCCGCCAAGGTCTTTGTTGCAAGAATCAGTTTCCTGGTGATTTCGAATTTGTACTGCTTGGACTCGTGCCCAAGTTCCTTCGATTTCTCGCGGAGTTGTATGGATGTTCGAGATTCGATGAAGTTCTTGAGATAGAAAACGAGGTGCGAGCTTTCGTACAACCAGCGCTTGAACGACAGGTACTGCTGGCTAAGCCACGAGACGTTATGGGGCGGAATAACAAGCGCGCCCGTGCTGTCGAGATAAGCAAACTCACGGCGCGCGTTGTCCTCGAAATCGTTCCCTGTGAAAAATATAAGTACAACATAGTCAGGTCGAAGCTGGTCGCCGAACTTCTTCAGCGTCAACATCTCCTGCGCCGTCGAGTAACCCTGCGAGCCGAGCGCAACGAGATCGAGTTTGCCGTGGAACTGTTTACGGAGATGGTTTCTCAGCCTTGCAACATACGTACTCTCGAAGGGCGCTTCTAAGTTTTCGAGAAACGAGTCCCCCAACAGGACGATCCGCTTCGCCACTGTGCTGCGCGGCTGAACCGGATCGTCGCGATAACCAAGCTCGTTGTACTGGAATGCAACGCCAATGCTGTCCTCCCTCCGTACATAGACCTCGCTTCCGTTCGGCCGTCCACGCCAACCCACATCTTTATCATAGATGGCAAGACGTTTTGTTTCTTGCACCACGAACAAACGTAGCATGAGCTCGGCAAACACGAGCGAAAAGATCAGCGACGAGACAAGAAGAAGCGTTTTTTGTTTGGCGGCAGACATGGTTGTCGTAGGAGCGCGTTCATTCCTCAGCGGTTGATATCAATAAGGGAAAAAAACTGATGGCGTGCAATGCACGACAGTTGCTTGTTACACACAAGGGTTTCTATATTAAACGGCGAAGCACAATGCGTTCTGATCAAAATCACGACTGAGGCTCGCTCATGAGACCGATCGTTTTTTCTACCATATTGTTGTTTCTCATTATCAGCAGCAGCGTCGCACAGCCGGAGAATCCCGGTCCACGCCAAGCCGGCTGGACACAACAAACACTTCAGCGCAGCGGTCGCTCGCTGAGCTGTCGCATCTACTATCCGTCGTTTGTTGAAGGGAGCGAAGCGCAGATAGATACCGTCAACGGGCTGTACCCAATCATCGCATTCGGTCATGGGTTCGCGATGCAGACCGGCTATTACCTCTCTTTGTTTCGACACCTTGCAACGCATGGCTATATCGTCATTGCGCCGCAATTCCCCGACACGCGACACGACCAGCTCGCCGAAGATCTGCTGTATTGTGTTAGCTTTCTCCGAGCGCAGTCCTCGACCCCATCGTCTCGGTTCTTTCAGCTCGTAGACACGGCTTCTGTCGGCCTCAGTGGACATTCGATGGGCGGTGGGGCAAGTCTACTTGCCGCTGCACAAGACTCTCATGTGGCTGTTGTTGCGCCTCTTGCCGCCGCTGAAACAACACCATCGGCAATCGCAGTAATGAACCGCATCGCCGGCGTTGTCTATCTCATTGCCGGCGGAAGTGACGGCATTACGCCCCCCGCAGCGCATCAGATTCCGATGTACAACAATGCCCGCTCCTTGAAAGCGTTACCAATCATCCAACAAGCAAATCATACGCGCTTTATGGATGTTGCGACCTTCGACTTCATAGATCCAAACGGCACACTGACCCGACCACAGCAGTTATTGATCACACGACGGTATTTGACGAGCGTGTTCAATCTTGTGCTCAGGAGGGATCCATCGTATTGGACATATGCATTTGGCGACTCTGCGATGAACGACCTTCGACTACATTTCACTCGTCACTTACGCAGTCTTTTCCCCCTGCCGTTTACTCTCGTTGCGCCCCAGGGCATCGTTTCGTCCATGCCGCTGCGGTGTATCTGGCGAAGGACAATGACGTTGAACCCGGGCGAACAGATTCGCTACACGCTGCACCTTGCGTCGAGTCAGGCGCTGAGCGATACCATCCTGCTTGTACGCGACATTGCAGACACATCCTACGTCGTGCTACAGAGCCTCGTCGCCGGGCGAAACTACTACTGGCGTGTTGTGGCGCGCTCCTCCGACTCTACGGCAACCTTCTCGTCGCAAACATATCAATTCACGATCCTTACAACACCAGTGAGAGAGGACATACAACCGAACCGGCTCACGCTCTATCCGAACTATCCCAACCCTTTCAACCCAACAACAACATTTAGGTTCGAGCTTGCGCAACCCGAGTGGATCACGCTGAAAATCGTTGATCTCCTTGGACGTGAACGTGCAACATTGGTTTCCGGCAGGTTGGAACGCGGCGTGCACGAAGTACAATGGAATGCAACGACAGGTGAGAGCGGAGTGTATTTTGCTCAATTGCAGAGCCCAACGTCTCGAAGCCTGAGAAGAGCAGTCCTCGTGAAATAGAGACGGCAAGGTGCGGCACCGCTGCAGTCTTCACGTTCCTGTTTCACACCGCACACACGCAGATGGATTCCAGTCCGGCGAGAGAGCACATGGAGGTCTCAATCCAAATTCGAATGCCGCCTCCACATGTCGTCGTGAGTGCGGCCCATGTTCTTCATCAACATCAGAATGACAACATCAAAGAGTACTTGCAAGCTTTGCTCAAAGAGGGTTGCCATCGGTTGAATTGAAGAGCCTCCCTTTGTTGTTCCAAACTTCGTAGGTGCGTTAAGCGCGATAACAATGTCTGCCAGCGTTGCGATGCGCGAGTCGGCATCGGCAGTAATTGCAACGACCAATGCGCCGCTTCTTTTGGCGTTGAGGGCAACATCGTACACAATTTGCGTTTCTCCGGAGCTTGAGCCGACGACCAGCAAATCATTTGCGCCAATCGGGGGAATGGTTGAATCGTTCGGGGTAAATGCCGAAAGTCCCAAATGCCCTAAACGCATCGCGAATCCCTTACAAGCCAATCCCACTCTTCCGGCACCCGCAACTACGATTCGTTGCTTCTGCAGAATGCTCTGAAGCAGCGCACTTGCGTCCTGCTCGCTTACATCGTTAAGAACCCCGCTAATCTCGGTCGTTACTTTTTTTGCAAGTTCGTGAAACATATCACACATCCATTCGGGATTTCATTCGTTCTTACACATGCTACCTAACACTCTTCCTAAAGTCAAGCAGGCGTTGGAGGGTTGTATGTGCGGAGAAGGCACCCAGCATCGTGAAATCGTGAAGAGCTGAAGTGAAGTTGTTACTTCTTCCGAATGAGAATTTGCTGAGAAAAGTCGCCATTCGCGATTGGCGCGCATGTTGGTTATGAAATCGTCACAACACATCAAAAGGAGATCGCAACAATGCATGTCATGAAGAATCTTGCTGCTATTCTGGTCGTCGTATCGGTACTCGGTTGCCAAGTGGGCAACGACCACGGAGCGGAGGAGGCTGTACGGATTGTCCAGGAATTCAAGCCGGCAGAATCAAGCACACCGATCGTACAGATGTTGAAGTCGAGTTTTTCCACCGAGGAGTGGTCAGTCTCAAAAACGTCGGACGATTTGTACCGCGTGACATTCAAAGGCTCGGCATCGGGACAGAGCAAGAACTTGATCTTCGGCGTCAGCATTCACAAGAAATCTGTTATGGCGCTCAACAAAGACGCGCTGGCGTACACGAACCCTTTGTAGTTTCGAGGCAACGGAAGCTGCGCCGGTGAGGCGCAGCTTCACCCCTTGACAATTTCCACTTCCACGCTTCCCGTCGGCTTCGCCATACAGGCAAGGCGATGGTCGGTTGTGCTGAGACCGCAAATATCCTCTAACGCTTCTTTCTCTGCTGCACTCATCGCGTTGAGTTTGTCGCCGCCCGAAATGATTCTGATCGGATCGCTGCCGCAAATCCCTGCATGGCACTCGGCAACGATCTTAATGCCGTTTTTCTCTGCAACGCTGCAAATCGTCTCTCCCGGCGCAAATGCGAGTGTCTTCCCAACATTCTTGAAGACGATGACATTTCCCGTCGCTGCCGGTGCAGCAACGGGAGTGGCTGGAGCAGCAGGCTTCGCCGCACCGGGAGGCTCCGCCTGCACATGCGTCTCGCGCGGTGTCACGTCGCCACGTACAAGGGGAGATGTCGTAATGCGGATGGACTTCGTCGAACGCTCTTGACGCACGAGCAGCTTGAACGTCTGGCCACCGACACGGAAAATATCCTCCGGCTCGATGCGCAGCATGTTGCGCACCTTGAGGTAGGTGCCGTTGACGCTCTTCAAATCTTTGATGGAGATTCTTCCTTGCTTCAGAGAGATCGCGAGATGCCTGCGGGACAAGGTCAAGTCCTTCGTATCGAGCGTGATGTCGGGAGCGTCGCGACCGACCACGATGGTGTTCTCTTTGAGAGGAAATAATTTGACGAACTTCCCGACCGCGTCGAATTGACTGAAGACAGCGCCGTTTTCATCATTGCGAAACAGGAGAAACTGCTTCCCCACCCGCACCAAATCGCTGGAGGAAACTTCGATGGACTTGCCCTCTGTTGCACGGACGAAGACGCCGGATTCGCTCCCGTCGTCACGGATGAAGAAGCCATCGGGTCCGTGCACAATCGAGGCGTGCCGATCGGAGAGAAACGGATCATCTGGGAAAACGATATCGCAGAATTTCTTGCCGATGGTGGTGATGCCATTCATCGCGACCGGGAATTCTTCGCCTTCCACACTGCCGACGATGATGCGCGCAAGATAAGCGCGATTCTGCTCGACCGGCTGGACGACCTCGGCTTGCTTCATACCGGGTGGCACCGTGAGAATGCGTGTTACCGGATTTGGTGTCACCGGCTGCCGAGGACCGCTCACTTCCTCGATGAAGTCTATCTTCACATCAATCTCCTTCTTTCCCGCGACACGCTGCGCCACAACTTCCGCGACAAGCACGCCATCCACAAGCGCGGCTTTGATGTTGCCGCGATGCTTCACCTCGTTGAACGTCGCCGGATCGGCGGCGAAGTTTTCCGTTTCAAGATACGCTTGCGAAAGAATGTCGCCGATCAGATAGACGTTCGGCTGTTGCGTTTCGAGCAACGGCGTTACGCACATCCGCTTTTTGTTCGCCGCCCCGCCGGTCACCATGTTGATGCCCAACGAATTCAGAAACGTCTCCGGTATATCTTCGCCGATGCACGCGATACAAGACTCCTTCGGAAATTCGAGATGCAGCGTCTCGTTCGGCCTGCCGGCAATCAGTTTCCGATCGACGCGAAGCGATAAATAATCCTTCTTGTCGTCCGCAGTCACGACTGCAACAGGCTCGCTGTTGGGATAATAGCGAATGTTGCCGTTGCCGATATATGCCTCGAAGAACACATCGGCGAGTGCCTTCGACACTTTCGGCAGTTTCTCGCTGCGATACGACCAATACACTGCCGAGGTGTCGTTGAACTTTGCTTTAGCATTGGAGATTGTAATCACCGCTTCCGCCGCAGACGTGCCGCCGCCGATGACGAGCGACGGCGAACCGACATACGCAAGCGCATCATCGAGACGATAGGCGATGCCATCGGTATTGCCGGGAATATCGAACCGGCGCGGCACACCGCGCCCGATGCCGATGGCGACATGCCTCGCGAGCACTTGCTGCTCTTTCTTGATGTTGTGGTTCCACGTCTTCACTTCCCAAACGCCACCGCCCCGTGGGGTCAAACCCAACAACTCGATGCCGACTTGGGCGGGCACGTTGTAGGTAACGTACAAGCGCTTCCACTCATTCACCATTTCATCTTTGTCGAGAGGAGAAAAATGGAGCGCCGTGATCAAGTCGCCGCCTTTTGGAAAGCGCATCTGATCGCCGCCGCCGAAGTCGGGAAGAATGAGTTTGTCTTTCGGGTAATCGCGGATGCGCTTCATGAGATCGTCGTAGTCAATCACGAGCGTGCTCAAGCCGAGTTCCTTCGCGCGAAACGCTGCGGCAGTGCCCGCCGGTCCGCCCCCAACGACGAGAAGGTCGAGGATGTCGGGAATCTGGACAGACTCACTCAGAATGAGAGAGCCGTCGGGGGTGTATTGCACATCGGGCATGGTCGTTTACGTTTTGAAGATTAGTCTTTGACACATCGAAAGCCCCAATTCTCTCCCTTGGTCGTTGGCTTTTCATCGAACCGCTGGGACACTTCATACGGATCATATTCAAGCCCACCGCCGCCAAACGACCCACCACGTACAACGCGCGTCGTACCGCTCGTCGGTCCTTTCGGATTTTCCGCTGGGCTTTTCGTGTAATAGTTCGGGTCGTACCAGTCCGCACACCATTCATGGACGTTGCCGCTCATATCGTGCAAGCCCAACTCATTCGGTTGCTTTTCGCCGACAGGATGCGCTTGATCGTTTGCATTGGCGTGATACCATGCAATCTCATCCAGCGTTTTGCCGCCGCTATACCTGAAGCCGCGGCTCTTGTTCCCACCTCTTGCGGCATATTCCCACTCGGCTTCTGTCGGCAGCCGCTTGCCTGCCCAGCGTGCATACGCGTTTGCGTCATCCCATGAGACATTGACAATCGGATGATCATCGCTCGTTTCCCATGAAGGATCGGCTGGCATCGCTCGCCCCGTCGCATCGCAAAACTTGCGGTACTGTCCAACAGTCACTTCGTGCTTGTCCATGAAGAACGACCTGACGTATACTCGATACCCCGGTTCAGAAAGAACCTCGTTGCGTCCCATGTGGAACCAGCCTCCCTCGACCAGCGCCATGCCGTCGGGGACAGGTTTCGGTGTTTCCTTGTTGGGTGTCGAAGATTTGCCGCTCGGCTGCGCCGCTGTCAGGCAATGCAAGAGAGCAACCATCGTAACGATTGCCGTGTGTGTCTGTCTCATGGCTATCTCCTCTTTTGTTGGACATTATAGATTCGGTATTCAGAACTCAAAGCTGCTGTGCTGCAGTAAGGGTGTGCAGCAATACAACCGCCGTTAATGTCAGAAGAGCCTTGTGGTTGTTTCTCATTATTTGGAGCCTCGGGACGTGAGGGCTGCCCGAAAATATGCTGTGGCTGTAAAGCGACCCTCCGAGTCGTGCTGTAGAGCGATTCTCCGAACCGCTCATGGTGCCGAAAGGAGCGACACTACAGCGTAGCTCTACAAACTTTTGGACAGCCTCATCCATCAATTCGTTCCTTCATCGCTCCAGCAACCGAGGTCCCCTTTCGTTCGCTCGCCACATCGAGTCTTCGACCTGCGGCACACTCAGGCCTTAACCACCCGCGCCCTCACCACGCCAAAGGTCAGCGTTACGCCCTCGTGGATTTCCGTCTCAACTTTGATTTTCTGATCGTTGATGAATGTATGATTCTTGCTCCCCAAATCTTTGACGGTCAACTTGCCGCCTTTGAGCAGCAACTCCGCGTGCTTGCGCGAGACCGAGCCATGTTCGATGCAGATGCCGCACGATGCGTCTCTGCCGACAATGGTCGAGCCTTCGTTGAGTTCGTAGGATTTTCCCGTCGAGTCCACTACCACTGCAAAGGTGATAGGTTTTGCTGCGGGCGTCTGCGGACGAGGCATGGGGGTGGGGATACTCTCTTCTGGAATCTTCGCGTCGGCTCGTTTCTCCTGTTCCTTCGGTTGTCGAAAGACGGGAATTGCATCGTTCTCGAAAATCGTTTTCTCCCGCGAGTGAGACGCGAGCGGAGCGTTCGCCAATGGCTCGTCGCTCATTACGGTTTTCGGTGCAACCTGCTGCATTGCGGGGGGCGGCGTTTGCTGTGGCACGTAGCCGCTCCCCAACTCTGTTTTGAGCGTCGCTGGTTTTGCAGGCTCACCCTTCGGCGCTGCGATCTGTTGGCTCTCGTCAATCACTTGGAAAAGAAAATCGAACGTGTTCGCGAGCGTAATCACGTGCAGCGAGCCGAGCCGCTCCTTTGTTTTGACACGAGTGCCGTCTAATTTCGTTCCATTACGGCTATTGAGGTCTTCGAGAAAATAGCTCTGCGCTTTTTCGTCAAAATAAATGCGCGCATGGCGCGACGAGATCAACTGCGGGTAGAGTTGAATCACGCATTCGGCACTCTTGCCGATCATCGCGTCCGTCCCAATCTCGAAGCTCGCGCCGGCGAGCTGGCCTGTTTTACAAAAGAGACGCGCTTTCATAACACTAGGAGGAATAATGAATCAATGGATTCATGGATAAATGGATTATTGGATTGTTGGGTATTCCGATAAATCCTCTGAGACGCGATCGCTCCACGTGCCATCGTCTTTCTTCCGCCCTAAACTTTCGACCAATCGCCACAGTTTGTTTTCAATTTCATAATGCAAAACGTCAATCTGATTGAACTCGTCTTCAGAGATTTGGTTTATCACTTTTAGCCCCACAGACCTCGTGAGCGTTTCAGAAAGACAGCCGAGAGAAACATACAAGAATTGAAGATACTCCTTTACCGAGCGTCTGCTATAGCCTTCCGCGATGTTGGATGAAATCCCTTGAGCAGCATTGGCGATTTGTGACCGCAGCTTAAAATCTACTTTTGCTTTCGTGATGAGATTCCAAACGAGCTGGAACAGCACGATTCCCTTTTGCCACACATCCAACTTCATGTAGCCGCGATTCTTGTTTCTGAGTTTTGTGTATTCCATAACTTCTCCTCAATAGTTGACCCGCGCATCCGCAATCCATCAATCCATCAATCCATCAATCCACCAATCCACCAAGCAGCCAATGCCCTTCGCTCCGCTCAGGGCTTAGAAACGAATAGTTGTAAACTCCCGCGCTGCGTTTTGTTCGGATGCATGAAGTGGCATGTGATGCATTCATTCGACCCTGCGCCTGCTGTATGACACTCGATGCAGTTTTCTTTTTTCGGAATATTGTGTGTCGCTGCGATATCAAGCGTCGGAATCTTCGCGGCGGCTCGTGTAACTGCGAGTGAATCGTCCGACAGCGCATCGTCAATCGGTATTACGTCATGGCATTCGAGGCAGCGGCGCTGCGTAATATGCGCGCGATGATCGAACTCGGCACGCGAAAACGTTCGCTGGATCGCCTTCACGCCAAGAATCGCCGCACGCTCAACGTAATGACACTCGAGGCACGGCTTCGCGAGCTTCTCGCCGAAATCCGAAATATCCTGCTTCTGTTGCGCCGTGAGGCTTGGGTTTTCCATGCGCACCGTTATGCGAAAGAGCGAATCAGAGAGCGTCACTGCCGGCGTATTCACAACGCGCGACGCAACATCCAACAAGGAATCAATCGTCGTAAGCTCCTGTTGAATTTCTTTTTCTGGACGAGGGCGCAAGCCGGTGACATACTCGCGGAGCGTTTGAATCGCCTCGTTATACGACTGCTGATTGCCCTTCTCCGCTCCGGCACCTGCGGCATTCAACAAATCCGAGAGGCCGACCTCCGTGTAGAGCATCGAGCGAATCCTTTTGAGGTTTTCAAGAATCCACGGATCGCGATGATAGACGGGAGCTTTCTGTACGCGCGAGCCGGTAATAGTAAATTCGTTTGGGTTCGTATAGAATGCCCAACGCGTGCCGGGACCTCTTCGTTGTTGAATCATCTCCAACGTCTCGACGCCGAGAGCACTGGGATTGCTTGGGTCGCGAATCGTCAGCGACGCGGATGCCGTATTCGCCGTGAGGTGGCAATCGCCGCAGTGCATGTCGAAGTCGAGCGGCTTGAAGGCTTTCCCATCCGCCATCGGATTGTGGCAATAGAGACAGGCGGTTTCGATGTTCGCCGTATTAAGTTCCTTCAATACTTCTTTTGTGTGCTTTACATGGGTCATCTTCAAGGTCGAATCGTCCACGGCATTCGTGCGTGCAAACTCAAACTCAGGATGATCGTCATTGAACGAGGAGTAGTGGCACGTGGCGCATTTCGCATCTGTCACGACGGTGATGCTTGCGTTGCGTCCCTTATGATCGGGGTGACAAGCAGCGCACATTTTCTCATCTGCGCCGTGTTTCTGCTTTGCATCGGCAATACGCGCAGGCATTGCCGATCGGTACAGGTAATGCGCGGCGAAGGAATATACCCCCAACTTGTCGTTCGTCTTCTCATGACAGGTCGTGCACCTGCTATCGTTCACGCCGCGGAACGGCGTATGGCACTTCGCGCATTCGCTCTCGAAGTTGGCGTGGCTCGCCGCCACCGGACCGCTCGCAATGAATGTATTCTTCAACAGCAGGGAGTCAACGGCATAGTAGGCAACAACGACTCCACAAACAATGCCGCCGAGAGTCATCATCAGCTTGCGCGAGAGCGGTCTAATGTATGTTCTCGCGACGGGCATGCGCACGTCGCTGAAGGTGCCTTTGGTTCTGTTTTCGTCTTTTGAGTTTGGCATGACCCTCTGAGAGCTTAGGAGTATTCCTGGCTTATTGGATTGTTGGATTGTTGGATCAATGGATCGAAGGGTTTGGTCCTGGTCATCAATCCATTAATCCATCAATCCATTAATCCATCAATCCATCAATCCACGTTAGTAATACCACACTGCCCAAACATGCAGTGCGATCATCAGCAGCAGTACAAGCGAGAGCGGCACGTGCGAGAAGAGCCACCACCGCAATGCAGTCTGCAGCGAGTAATGTGCATCCAATTCCAATTTCGTTCGATACATGTCTTGTAAGCTATCGAGCTTTTCTTTCTCCTCGACCGAGAGGACGCGGCGAAGAAACTCGAAGCGTCTGATACACGACTGAATCCCCCCGGTCACGTCGAAATAATAAATGAGGCGCGGACGCGGCATGGCGAACTCCGCTGCGAGCGTCGCGCGGTAAAAATCCTGCACAGGCATCGTACAGGAACTCGCAAGTTTCTCGGCTCGCTCGCGTACGTGCCCGATGAGTTCAGGAATGCGCTCGTACACCGCTTCGGTCGAAAGTCCCGACGCAAGAATGCGCGGAATCCATCGCTGCAACACGACGCCGATGACGCCGCTGACCGTCACCCAAACCGAGAGCAGCCAGAGCAGCCAATTGAACAGACCGCTCGGAAAACGAAAGCCGGTATGAAACAAGAAAAGCAAACCCGCGAGCAAGCCCCCGTAAATATGAAACTGTACCCAGACTTTTGAGTTGCCAATGTTGCGGTTTAACATTCTTCGTCGCACGCCATACAAACCCGCGCCAAGCATGAGCAGCGCCGAAAGCCAGCCGTACGTCAAGCCCCACCAGTTACCCGGATTGATTTCGTCAAGGTACGCGTTCAGTGCGTACATTGCGCCGAGCACGAGGCTTGCGATAAGCAATCCCGCCGCCCAATCGGGAGAGCGGACGAGCTTGTCCAGAGGGATTGATCTGAGTAGTGACTTTGGCATCACACTTCCTTCCAGAGCAGCGATTGAAATTCCTGCACGTCGCCGACACGCACTGCACAGCCGTGCGGACAACTGCGCACGCAGGCGGGACCCGCCGGGTCCTTGTAGCATAAATCGCATTTTGTCGCGAGTGTTTTCTCTTTTCCGCGCAACCCTTCGGGGATCATGTCGCTGGGCCACATGCCGCCGACGTTGTGCATCACGATCGCGTCGTAGGGACAATTGTTGGCGCATGACGCGCACCCGATGCAAAGGTTATCCTCGATGGCAACAACGTCGCCGACGTCCGTCCGCCGTATTGCTCCCGTCGGGCAGCCAACCAAGCAGACGGGGTCTTGACAATGGTAGCACGAACGCGTAACGAGAAAGTTACCAACCTTGTCCCCTTCGCGCACGAAACGCGGTATGCCGCCGTGTGTATCCGAACAGCCGCGCACACAGTCATCGCAACGCGTGCAAACATTGAGATCAATGACGAGCATGCTGTTGCCTTCCACCAAGCCTTTGTTGATTGCGGTGGAAAGAAACTCCGCTTGCCCGATGTTCTTCCGATTGAAGCCCGATTCCTTGACACGCGCAACAACGGATTCCCACAACATGCGCTCAGCACCGGGGCTTTGCGTCATGAGATTCTGGAATTCTGTGCGCGGGATTTTGACAAGCTCCGAATACTCTTTCGACGATGCCGTGAAGAGCCAGCCAGGATTTCCCTCGAGCAACAATTCCGCATCGCCGAGTGTACTTCCTTTCGAAAGGTACGAGACGACAATCTCACCCTCTCCCACTTTCTGGGAGAGTTTTATGAAACCGCTGCGCACCAAATAGAGCGCGTCGCACGGTTCGCCCTCACGCGTCAGCACATCGTCCGGCTCGCAGGAGACAAGGTCAACTTTTTCTGCAACGGCGCGAATGAACGACTCGCTTGCAGCCCGAAAGAGCGGGGTCGCCTGCAACTGCGCGATCAGCGAGCGTTCTTTGTATAATGCGTCGAGACGCTGCTTGAGGGCACTCGAGCGTTTGCGCATGAGTCGCAGTGCCGCCGTGCGGATTTGCACGAGCACGCACTCGCTCGCAGTTTTGGCGGTGACGGATTGGGGCCAGCCGCTCAGCGCGCCGATTTCACCAAACATCTCTCCTGTGCCCAACCGCATCGTTGCTGCCGCCGGCAAATTGAAATCCATCGCAGCGAGAAAGGTGATTTGCCCTGTCGCGCGTTCTTGCTTGCCGACTTGCGTCATGAACATCGTTCGCTGCGGCGATGTCGGGCGCGTGCCGCCTTCAAGAGGAGCCGTAATCACTCGTGTTTTACCACGGTCGAAAATAGGTGATGGCGTGCCTCGCGTTTTTTCCAAATACACATCCACCGTCCCCGAGAAAACGAAGAACGCAAGATCAAGATAACTTCCCTCTTCGAACAGCACCGTTCCTGCTTTCCATCGCGCAACCGAAACGTCAGGCGAAATCTTCTCGAGGAATTTGTCGTCGTAGCTTTTGAAGATCTCGAAGCGTTTCAAGACTTCAGGCGTCGGTTTTTCGGACAGCTCGATGATGCCCGTCGTTGCGCCGAATGACGTCCAACGATCCTTATACTGTTCGAGACGTTTGAGTTGTGTTTGACCGAGTGACATAATCACGAATTATTTAACCACGGATTTCACGGAATTGCACGGATTGTTTTTAGGAATTTCTCTTTACAGAATTCTTCTTTTGTATTCAAGACTGAGCGTCCCGAAATTCAGAAGCAATCCTACTCGGAGACCTCCATCGCCGCGCCAATGATTTGATAGGTCAGATCCTCATAAAGCAATTTCGACTCTTGCTTTTCTTCTTCCATAAACCTAATCGGTGTAAATCCGTGTAATCCGTGGTTCTCAGTTTTTTGTCTTCGTGTAGAGTAGCTCCAACCTTTTTTTCAGCAACAACAGCATGCGATCAACGCGCGTGCTCTCGGTGATCGCCGGAAACGGCGGCAGATCTTTCAGTTCGGCCGGAGTCGGCGGGGGATCAGCGTCGCGATCGGCGGCAACAGGTGTAGGCGGTGGTGGTGGCTTACGCACGCGCGGCGTTGGCGCGGGCTGATCGCCGATGTTCTGCTTCTGCAACGGCGGCGCAGTGACGTCAACACTTTGCGGAGTCGGCTTTTGGGGAGTCGGCGCTGGACTTTTTACCGGTGGCTGCGCAGGAGCCTGCTGGGCAACCGGCTTGGGCGTCTGAGAGAATTTCGCGCCCGGCGCCCGACGATCCATCGCTGCTTTGAATACCGCTCCTTCGGGAACATTCTTTTTGTCGCGGTACCTCCAGTGCTCCGCTACATCCTTCATTTTCGACTTGTAGGCAAACTTGGCACCATCGGGATGGCCTGCGCTGATAAGTCTTTGATCCGTCGTGTAGTGACAACGCACGCATGCTTTTGCTATCTCTTCCGGCTTCTTCAAATCGGCAAGTCCCAGCGCGAGGCTTTTTGTGTAGCCAGGACGAGGCTGTCCTTCACTACCTTTCGGGCCTTCGGAGTGCGGATCTTTGTAGCCGCTTCCCGCGCCATGACAACTCTCGCAACTCACCCCTTCTTCGACTTCCTTCCCTTCTTTGCCGGAAATAATCGTTCCATGGCAATTCATGCACTGGGGGCTTTGGAGAAACTCTTTCACGCCGAGCGCGTCCGCGTACTTTTGTGAATTTTCTCCATCGGCAATACTTGTTGCGGAGTTCTTGTGCTGCTTGATCATCTGTCCGTTTTCGGTCGCGTGGCACTTGTCCTGACCGATGCCGCAGCCGGAAGGACCAAGCGTTTGGTATTTTCCTTGTGCAAAAGCATCGCCCCACAACGCAAAAAGGATAAGAGCAATATCGAACAAGGAATGACGAATATTGAATATCGAAGTGCCGGTGAACTTCATTTGGAACTTGCCCTCGGGATTGTCCTCAGATTTCGTTTCGCTGTCGCGATGCTCGTTACGAAAATCGAAATGAGTTCGCGGCATTCGGTCAGCGCAATCTCCATTTTTTCCAAAGGCTTGATAAGGGCTCTTCGCTTTATGACTTTGAGCCACACGTTCGTCTCACGAAACTCCTTGAGCGAAACTTTCATCTTGTGAATGAAGTCCTGTCGCGATTCCGCGCTCGTCGCTTCGGCATAATTCGGCGCAGGTGAAGTTCCAGACCGCAGAATCTGTCCCGCTACATGATTGCCTACTTTCGTATCGGGGAGCGCCTCGACGATGTCAATGATCATGCAGGAAAAATCAATGAGCCGCTCTTCGAGATCAAACTGTCGCTTCTGTCTCGAATCCATCACCGTCCTCATTTGAAAAATCCGACATTCCTTGTTCAATATTCGATATTGTTTTTCATCTCCTTACAGAGCTTTGGATAAGGAGGTCATGAACTAACAAGCACAGCCGTTGCGCTCTCACTTCGTTATTCAACATTCCTTGTTCGATATTCGATATTGCTTTTCATTTCTTGAGAGAAACACTCCCATCATCCGTCACAGTCCACAACTTTCCCTCTTTCAAATACATCTGCCGCATTTCATCGTGCGTGAACGGGCGCGAGCCGAGCCTGCCGAACACGCTGACCTGATTGCCGCTTTCGTCCACCGCGCGGTCGCGATCCATCCCTTTCGAGACAGCAAGCGCTCTGCCGCGCATCGGCATCGTCGCGATCAATTGCGGCACGGGCTTCGGACTGAAGCCTAAATAGCCGGGCGTTTTCGGCGACGTGAGCTGAATGACACGCAAACCATTTTTCCCATCGGCAACGTACGCGAACAGGCTCGCGTTGGTCGAGGCGACTTTCACTCCTTGCGCATCAGTGATAGCGCCGTCCGCTGTGAACAACTTTTCAAGCCTCGGCGCTTCTGGATTTTCAACGTCAATAATCGCCAGCCCTTGAGCGCCGGCTGCAACGTACGCGTACGTTCGCGCAACGTAAACATCATTCGCATCTTGCAGCGGAACCACGGCGCTCTTCACGAGCTTCGGCTGATCCATCCACGTCAAGTCAATCACCTTCACACCTTGGTCATCAACGACGAACGCGTAGCGGAATTGAATGGCAATCGCTTTCGGCTTCGTGATTGCAGGCGCCGGAATCTCGGCGGCAACGCGTGGCTTCATCGGATCTGCGATGCTGACGATGACGACGCCGCGGTCGCAGCAAACATAAACGTAATTCCCCGCAACCGCAAGATTCACTGCACCATTCAAGATCCCATTGGGATTGAACGTGAGCGCACGCTCCAAGAAATTATTTCGGGGGTCTCCGTCCACGAGGTTCATCACATCAACAAGAATCAACCCCTCATATCTGTCGGTGATATAGGCGTAGCTATAGGACGGATGAAGATTGAGTTGTTTCCCGTTATACTCGACCGCCTGCTCTTGGTTTTCCGGACGATACCTTCGCCGCGTGTCAATCGGCATGTTGGTCGGGAGCGCGACCGCGGTTGCGAAACGGGTCTTCACGTGCGTGTCCTGCCCGAAGGGCGATACCGGTGACGTGACGATGCGTTCGGAGAACCCTTTGTTATCCACGTTTGCGACATCATACACGCGGAACCCGTCTTCGCCGCACGCCGCGTACAGATACTCGCCGCGCAACTGCACGCTCAAGGCGCTGCCGCTGTGATGATAGGAAGTTCGGAGTTGCTTCCGATTGTCGAGATGCGCCTTGTAATAATCCGGATACGCAATGCTGTGCAGATAACTTCCGATCACCGCTTGCGGCTCGTCTTGCTCGGTCACTTGCACCGCTTCGAGTCCGCCGTCGCCCGCAGCAACGTACGCATACTTCCCGATGAAGTTGACGAAGTTCGTTCCTTGCAAAAGCAACTGCGCCATCCACGCGTTATTGTCGTTCTTCGACGAGACGTGGCAATCGGTGCATTGCTTCGTCTCGGTTGCTCGGACGGCATGCGAGAAATGCGGATTGAACGCCTGACTGCTGTGCCCCGGTGATGAGATCGGCGCTTGCTGAATGTAAATCTGTTCGCGATTCGCGTTCACCGAACTGAGGACGAGCGCACTCGATGAACGTGCCGTCGTGATCTTGCTTCCTTTCGTTGTGCCCGTCAGGCAGAGCATATACGCATCGTCGCGCAGCACTTGTGGATTGTATGTCGTCCAGTTGCGCGAGAGCTCGCCTTCGTAGTGGTTCATCTGTTTCTTCCAATTCGCTTGCTGCGGGAGATGACAGCCGAAGCAATTCGTAATCCAAGAGGTGTGGCAAGCTTGGCATTCCATTTTTTTGTATGAATGGGCGAACATCTCCTCAGGCGAATTCGGCTTGCCAATCGTACCGTCCTTCAACATCAGATGGGCGGCTTCAGCTTTCTTATTGTATCCCGCTGCGCCCGATGTGTGCGAGTCCACTGTCTGGAGAATTTCCCAACTCAAGGTGTCCACGAGAGTCGACCGCTGTCTGATACTCGTCGCGGTTTTTCGAAAACGCCGTTCGCCAAATGGTGTGAATGTTTGCGTCAAGTCCGTGCCGCCCGCCGGCGCGGCAACTCCAGAGGTTTTCAGCGTTGCCCTCGCACTCATGGTTCCGTGACAATCAACGCATTGAATTTCGACCGCGTTGTGGAACTCGCCTTTCAACTTTCCATCGCCGTGCGCGTCCTGTTTGAAATGACAATCAACGCAGTGCATTCCTTTTTCCAGATGAATGTCTTTCAAATGCACGGCTTTCTGCGCGCTCTGACTTGCGGCGCTCATTGTCTTCGGCGTGACGCCTTCGATAGGCACGACGCCGTCGAACTTGAACGGCGCGTTGTCGGGAATGACTTTGCCGTCCTTGTCGAGCAGATTTCCTTTCCGATCTCGTTTGAAGACGGCGCGAAACACCCAGCCGTGTCCATGGTAATCAGAGAACTGCGAGTGCGCAAGCTGCGGGTTGAGCGAGGAAACATTAGCAAGAAACTCCTGGTCACTCCAGTTGCCGCGCAGCACTGCCTCCTCCGGATTCCTCGCAAGCATCGCAAAGGCTTCCGCATTCGACGGATACTTCTGCTGCTTCGGATACATCAACTCTGCATCCGTTTCGTAGTCCCACATTTGGTAGCCGAGATACGTGTTGACGAACGCGTTCGGCTGGTGCATGTGGCAGCTCATGCATTGCGACGAGGGAATCGCCCGTGTGAATTGATGTTTGATAGGATGCCCTGACTCTCTTTTCGAAATCGTCGTGTCGGCGGTTTTGCTTTGTCCACGATTGCCAAACACCGCGTACGGACCCGCGTTGAAATTCGAGCGATCGTTTGCGTACACGACATGGCAGCCTGTGCATCCACTCGAACGATAGTCACCCGGATTGTCGTTCGTTCCCATGAACGACAGATGAGGGTCGTTCAAACGCGTCTTGTGGATGTTCAACACCGGCGAGCTGATGCGCAGTTGCGTTCCCGTTCCGCGATCGCTCAACTTATTGTCGGGTCTGCCCGGCTCTTCAAATGGGTTCGGAATACCAATCTCCGACGGATTGATGCGCGGAACTTTGCCGCCGCGCTCGAAGCTGCGGAAATTATCCGGCGGCTGCGTAATCTCCCAGCGCGGCAGCGGCACGACGAACGGAAGCACGCCTTTGTTCTTCATGTCCTCTGCGCTCGGCACCGGAACCGTGTTGATCTTCTGCGGCTTGCCGTCCCAACTGTAACTTTCACCGAGAATGTAATTTTTCGTTGAGACGATGCCGTTGTTGTACGCCGCGCCTCCCCAGAGCAGCGCGCTGGTCGTCATCAAACTTTTTTGCACGTTGCGCACGATTGGATCGCTTGTCGTATTGTGGCAGGGTCCGCACGCTTTATCGGCAACACGCAAATCCCCCGGGTTCACGAACTGAACGAATTCGGGATACTCTTCGTTCAGCAGCGTGTAGGTCCGCGGGGGATTCGCCGATGTTTTCCACCGGTCGGGAAATCGCGGCTGCACATGCGCGAGGTCGGCAATCGTCGCGTTCGGATTGCCGCCATGACAATCAATGCAACCTAACTTTACTGCGCTGCTCTTGTGCATCGGCTCGATACCGCCGTGGCACGTGATGCAGCCTTTGCTCTTGCGATCGGCGTCGGCTTGGGTTTGGTTGATGAAGGAGTCTTGGCCGATCATTGTGTCCCTGAGACATTCAATGATTACACAAGTGATAATTGCGCGCAACAAGAAACTATTCATACTTGAACCAGAGATTGTTTCTTTGTAGGGACGGGGTACCTACGGTTATGTAGAATTCAATACGTAAACGCCAGCGATGCAACGCCCGCGTACTGTATCGCCGAAGTCTCAAACAAATCCTTAAAACCCTGCAACGGCGACAATCCCGCAAACGAAAACGTGAACACCGCGTTGTTGTTCAGGAACGGACGATAGATGATGCCGAGACTGAAATCAATGCCGATCTGTTTATGAATCCTGTTTTGGTTCGTAAAGTTTTGCAGGACTGCAGTGTTGACGAAGCGAAGATAGTTCACGTTGAAAATCGCTTTGAGCTTCGGCGTGATGTCCGCGTCGTAGCCAATGTTTGCGAGCAGAAGTCCGGGGTTGACGAAATTCGCTTGTCCTTCTAACTTGCTACTCCGCAACGTCGGCAGGAGACTCAGCTTCTGCACAAGCCCCACGCCCTGCAATCCGACTCGCTGCGAGTTGAACCAACTGAATCCGCCGCCGGCAAACATAGGCGCGTCGAGGATAGCGTCAAAGCCTTTCCCCTTGTCGTCGGCAATGTCGTCGTCGCCCGACGCGTAGAAGCCGGAAATTCTGAATCGCTGCCAATCGTCGTCAACGGAAAGCTCGAGCGCCGCCATTTGCGCGTTGATGTCAATCGCTTTTCCCGCGAACGAATTGAAGTCGTCCTTGCCGAACACTTGATACAACGCGTGCGTAATGTTCAGCCAGCCGATGTGCCCGTCGCCCGTCCAGCCGGCGTAGTATGCTTTGATGTCGTGCGGTTTCGTGTTGCCCGCAATGGCAGGACGCACCGGGAATCCGTTCTCATCGAAATGTGTCGTCGGCTTGTCGTGATTGAAATGGAAACTGAATTGCGTCGTGTAGCCAAGCGCCCACCAATCTTGAATGTACACGTTCGCAATAGCGACGTCCTGCTCACGATCATCGAAGACGGTGTTCAGCTCGCTGTTGGTTTCTTTTTCCAACATCGGCAAGTAGATGAGATTCCATTGGATCTTGTTGTTATCGAGATTGCCGAAGAGCCGAGCGCCCAAATTGAAGTCATTGAAGATGAACCCGCGAAAGTCGCTCGAGAATTTTTGAATACCCGCTTTGAACGAAATGAAATCGAAGCGGTCGCTCACGTTGAAGAGATGTTTTTCAAAAAACAATTCCTGAAAACCCAAATGGTTCTCCGTCCGCGTGTCGCCTTTGCGCACGTTGATGTTCACCCCGTTGAATTCTTTCAGCTTCGTGTAATTCAAATTGAACACCGCAGTTGCTTTCAATTCCCAATCGCGGGGACGGAACGCCGTCTGCCCGCCGTACAATTCAACAGAAAGTTTTGCGTTCACGTTGTTGAGCAGCCGCTCGCCTTTGCCGAAGAACGGATCGCTCAGCGGCTCGCGCGTACTCACACCGCTTGGCGTCGGGTTTTTCACAAGCTCGAAGGTATTCTCCGCAATTGCAGTCAAAATCAGAAACGTGTTCTGTCCGATGATCGGGTAATCGCCCTTGAGGATGTTCTGGTTGTACGGATCGAGCGTGCTGCCTTCAACCGTCAGCTCCGACGGCGGCTGCTTGATATCCCAGCGATGGTCCATCACTTCAAAGTCTTTCAGCTCTTGCTGTTTGGTTTTCAGCGTGTCCTTCGGCGCGGCAAGCGTGTCGCGTTGTGTTTGTGACCAAAGCGGGAATGCTGAGAGCACATAGGGGAGTGCGAGTGCAAAAAAAATGAGGCGTCGTGACAAATGTGTCATCGCTGAACCTTTGTCCGAGAATTTTTCAAAGCCGATCATCATATTCAACAAACGACAATACGTAAGAGACGGAGAGGTAGTGTTTGAATGAAGTTACGCAAAGCGAACAAACCAAGACTCGACAAAAAAGATCATTGCCCCCCTTCGGGGTTCAAACCAAGAATGTGTTTCTAATATCGAGGGTGGTGCCCTTGTGATCCGACCCTTATCGAATCTCCGGCTGCCGCGGAAACTTGACATACGGCAAGCGCACGCCGCGAAATGAATACTGATCGCAGCGAACATTTGCAGGAGGCTCGAAGCCTGCCGTTCCCGCCGCCGCGATAATATCATCCTGATCAACACCATCGCCGCTGATGCCGATGGCACCTGCAAGCTGGCCGTTCTTGTACAGTGCAATGCCCCCAGGAAAAATCGTGATGCCGTTGCCGTACGCGGGCAATCCCGCCTCGCCGAGCAAACGGAATTGATATCTGAAATTCTCCCCTTCAAACAACGGTCCCGGTGCCATAGGTTGACCGAGCGAATCGCGGTCAATACCGGGCGGATAAAAATCTTGCGCAAGGAAACCGACTGCGCGCGTGGTCATTGAAAGTGGAGCAGTCGGCGCGATGCCAAGGATCGAACGGATGCGTCGTCCAAAGTTCGTGTTGTTCGGATCGCTAAATGCGAGTGCAGTGCGCGCCTTCTGGGCACTCACGTCGTAGCTGAAAATCGTTGCATCGGGTGTGCGCCAAATGCCGAGCACGGAACCGTTCAAGTCAACAACGGAGATGAACACTTGGGCGGATACACCAACGGGACGGCGGATCGCTGCACGCGTTTTCGCCGCTTGCGCCGCGGCTTGACTGATGATTCGCTCGACATCTGCTACCGTGAGGATTGACCCAGCACGCGGATTGAAATCATGGGTAGCATCGAGGTTCACGTAACCTGCCACCGAAGGAAATTTCTGAATCGGCGCACCAAGCACCGGCATGAGGACCGCTCCAAGCGACGAGAGATTCGCGAACGTGAGCGTGAAATTCCCCGCCGGCGCGGCTCCGTTCGCGAATAAGAAGCGAATACCGTCTATAAAAATTCCATCGCCGCGCACGTTTGGCGGAAGAACGAACTCACCCAACGCGCCGAGCGCTATCGTTTCGTCAAAACTCTGTCCCGTACACAAGGTGGAATTGAATTGCGACGCTGCGCCATGTACGCCGATGCCCCCCGCGAGCACGCCACCTTTGTAAATTGGGACGCCGCCGGGCAAATCGCTCAGCGCGTTGCCGTTCGGCATAATGTCACTGCCCGGCAAGCTCGACAGTCCGACTCCAAATAGCGGACCTGCGGGCGTATTCGAGATACCCGGAGGAAAATGTGAACGCGTAATGAAGCATGCCGTTGCGGTCGAGAAGGCATGTTGGTTACTGCTCAGGAATGCTGCCGTGCGCGCTTTGCGGATTGTTGTATCGAGTGTGGTGACTTTCACGGTGCCGCCGTTGAAATTCAGATCACTCGAATCCAACCGCGCACCGGTCATACGAAAGGCGCCGAGAATATTCCCCTCGCGATCGGACACTGCGACAATCACCTTTTGATTCACGCGCTGCGCTTGTTCGACTGCGTGCGCGATGAGAACTTGCACTTCTTCGACCGTCAGCCGAGCGGTCGCCGTCGAAACTGCAGGGGGCAGCGGGTCAATGTCGTCGCAAGAGAAAATAAAGAAGGTACATGAGATGGTAAATACAGCGATTACCACTGCGATGCGGTAATCGGCACTGCGGGGAGGTGGGAGAAGGGAGTGAATCATTGCAATGAACGTTGTTGTGAATGTATGGCCCTGTCATAGTCGAGCGGCTCCGCACATGGACGCACGACACCGAACAGATGGCTCACGAACGAAGTATAAGAGCGTTTTCTTCTCCAGCCATCCTCTCGCCTAATAGTAAATAAAGTAACATACGTTGTCAAGGACACAGTTCGCCCAAATCGCTTTGTTCATTTCGTGGGTTGGAATACTCGGCAACGTGGTTCGTCCGAAGGCGGCATGTTGTACGCCAAACCTCGTACCTCGCGGCGGTATTTGCATGTCGTAGAAGGTGTACGTATATTTTTTCGGCGTCTGAGTGATTTGCTGATGTGCGCAACATAGCTGCGGGAGTAATTCAGTGGTAGAATGCCAGCTTCCCAAGCTGGACGTCGCGGGTTCGAGTCCCGTCTCCCGCTCTAAGGAATTGCCAATGACGAGTGTTCGTTGATAGTGTCTCTCCTCACCGTCGTCTTCTCACCACGAAAGGAATTTCTTCATGTCCAATCCACCAATGACTTCATCCTGCATCGCCTGCGCACGCACGCAAGAAGAAATTCCCCTCATTACATTGACGTACCAGAACGCCACTTTTTCCATCTGCCCGCAACATCTTCCCGTACTCATCCACAACCCACAGATGCTTGTCGGCAAACTTGCAGGCGCAGAGAACATGCAGCCTGCCGAGCATCGCGACGAGCACGATTGATAGCATCAGCCGTACCATGAGAATCGTTGGATGCCTTACCTTCCTTCTTTGGGCGAAGATCGCATTCGCACAGGGTCTCGTTGCCCTTGATAGCGTCAGCTCCGCAAACGTGGGAAAGAAAATGTACTTTTTCGTCGTCCTCCCACCCACCTACCACAACAGCAGTGAACATTACTCCACAATCTATCTCTTGCACGGCTTCGGCGGCGACCACACAGATTGGGTGAAGCGAACAGGATTGGTGCGCTATGCACAGGAGCACAACTTCCTCATCGTAACCCCCGATGCCGACAATAGCTGGTACACCAATTCGCTCGACGGTAAGCAAAACTACGAGACCTACATAATAGATGAACTGATACCGTTCGTTGACCGTAAATACCGAACGCTTGCTACACGGCATGGCCGATTCATCGCGGGCCTCTCGATGGGAGGCTATGGCTCGATAAAGCTTGCGCTAAAATATCCGGCGCGCTTCATTCTCGCCGGATCGTTCAGCGGAGCGTTGTACGTGCCCCTTGGCTCACGACCGGACAACAAAGAAATCTCTGAAAGCCTGAAAGCAACTTTTGGCCAGACACGAACCGCTCAATGGACTCGGAACGACCCTTTCATGATTCTCGACAGCATCGCGTCGGTGAAAACCCTTCCCTATCTTTACATCGCGACAGGAAAAGACGACGCGCTCGCCCGCATCGTCGAGAACAACCGCACGCTCGTCGAAAAACTTCAACAGCGCGGCGCGCTGTACGAATACCACGAAACTCCCGGCGGCCATACATGGATCTTTTGGGATAAGGAGTTGAGAAACTTTTTGAGAAGAGTTTCGAGCTTCGACCCCCTCAATCCGTAGTCTCATTTTTCCCTTTTGCTTTTTTCCTTTTTCATTTTCCTTTTCACTCCGCAATCTCAAACTCCGAAGCCCGCAAGCAATAGAATGCCTCTTAAACAAGCCCTCACCAAATTCGACCTCACCATGATTGCCATCGGCTCAACAATAGGCTCGGGCATTTTCCTGACACCTGCATCCATCGCATCTGAGCTGCAAACGCCCTGGCTGATACTCGCTGTTTGGATTCTGGGCGGCGTAACGGCGATTGCCGGCGCGCTCACCTTTGCCGAACTCGGCGGCATGATGCCCGGCGCAGGCGGCGTGTACGTGTATCTTTCCGAAGCCTACGGCGGCTTGTTCGGATTCCTCTACGGCTGGGCATATCTCCTCGTTATCAATACCGGTGGGCTGGCTGCGCTGAGCGTTGCGTTCACAAAATATTTCGGCACTATTGTCACTCTCGACCAAACGCAGGAGAAACTCTTCGCAATCGGCGGACTCACGTTTCTCACCATCATCAATGTCGTAGGAGTGAAAGTCGGCGGACTCTTCGCCGATGTGTTCACCGTGCTGAAACTTCTCGGCATTGGGTTGTTGATTGTCGTTGGCTTGGGATGGGGGACATCTACGACACATTTCTCCGCGCCGCTCGGCACGTACGCAAGCGGACTCGGAAGCGCGCTTGCCGTCGCAATGGTCGGCGTACTGTGGTCATACGGCGGGTGGCAGCACGCATCGTTCGCCGCAGCGGAAGCAAAAGACCCAACGCGCACCGTACCGTTCGCCATGGTTCTCGGCACGCTCGTCGTCACGGCACTGTATCTTCTCACAAATGTCGCGTACCTGTTCCTTCTTCCGCCCTCGACAATCGGCGCGTCGCAACGCATTGCGGCGGATGCAATCAGCGTCGTCATGGGACCGATGGGCGCAAGCATCATCGCACTCGCGATTTTCATTTCGACCTTTGGCACGGCGGGCATTTACACACTCACTGCACCGAGAATTTACTTCGCCATGGCAAACGACGGCGTCTTCTTCAAGAACGTCGCCGACATTCATCCGACCTATAACACGCCGGCTGTCGCCATCATCGCGCAAACGGTCTGGGCAATTGTGCTTCTGATGTTTTGGGAAACGTTCGACAAACTCATCTCATATGTCGTCTTCACCGATTGGATTTTCTTCGGATTGACTGCGGCAAGTATTTTTGTCTTCCGAAAGAAGAAACCAAACGCCGAGCGTCCATACAAAACATTCGGCTACCCCTTCACGCCGATAGTGTTCATTGCGATCGCCGCGTGGTTTGTTTTGAACACCTTGATCGAGCGACCCGACCAGGCAATAGCCGGGCTTGGCTTTCTTGCTTTGGGTGTGCCGATATATTATTTTTGGAAAGCGAACAATCGTCCCTGAGCACCACACGGTGTCGTGGTGTGCAGTGCTTTTTCTTTTGGGGCTTCAGACGGGCTGCGTCGTGGTCGGTGTCGTCTGCGCCGCGAAGCCCAACGGGCTACATCGTCATCAGTGTAGTCGCATGCCAACGCACAAGCCGCGTTGAGCGCCACGGTCCACACTCCTTCACACTCAAGCTATGAAAACTCTCAACCAACAATACCCCTACTACGACGTTGACCCGATCGCAACGATCGCCGAGATGCTCACCATCTCAGTCAACAAATACGCCAATCGCCTCGCGTTACAGGATTTGAACCAGACACCCATCCCACGCGTCACCTATCGTGAACTTTACGACCACGTTCTCACATTCGGAACCGCACTGAGGAAATTAGGATTGAGAGAGCGCGACCACATCGCATTCATCGCCGAGAATCGCGTGCAGTGGGCTATTACGCATCTCGCATGCGTGACGTTCAACTTCGTCGCCGTGCCGATTGACAAGAACCTGAAAGAGAACGACATCATCAACATCCTTCACGTGTCGGATTCGAAAGCGGCAGTGTTTTCGGAACCGTACCGCGACATGTTCATCGAATTCAGGCACTCCGTGAAGGCGCTCAAGACGCTGGTTGACATGGATTTGAGCAAGCAGGAAAACGGCGTCTATTCGATGACCGAGTTGATGGAGCGAGCGAAACACGACGCGCGCAAGGCATCGTTCGCAACAACCAATCCCTCTGGCGTCGCTGTCATCGTCTTCACATCGGGTTCGATGGGACGCGCAAAAGGCGTGATGATGTCGCAAACGAATCTCTGCACCAACCTCATGGACATGCGGCGAATGATCAAACTGACCCATGAGGATCGCTTCCTCTCCGTTCTCCCGATGCACCACACGTACGAGGGAACATGCGGGTTTCTCTGTCCGTTGTATGCAGGTGCTTCCGTGTATTATGCGCGCAACCTGAAAACAATCGTCGAAGATATGCAGCAGACTCACCCCACGGTGTTTCTCGGCGTGCCGCTGATGTACGACAAGATGTATCGCCGCATCAATGCCGCTATTGCGGAGAGAAAAATTTCCAAAGCGTTGATCCCGCCGATGAAAACGTTGGCGGCATGGTTGGAGGTATTCGGGGCTGAAGGTGTACGGAGGATGCTCTTCTCCAAAATCCACGATACCTTTGGAGGCTCCATACGGCTGTTCATTGCCGGTGGCGCTGCACCCGACCCGCAAGTCTCGAGGGGCCTCCGCGCGTTCGGCTTCAAAATCCTTCAAGGCTACGGCCTCACGGAAACCTCGCCCATACTCACGGTGAATCGCGAATTCAATTTCAAAGATGAAGCCGCGGGGTTGCCCTTGCCCAGCGTGCAACTCCGCATCGAGAGCCCCGACGCACTTGGCCACGGCGAAATCGTCGCAAAAGGTCCGTCCATCATGATGGGCTACTACAAGAACGAAGCTGCGACAAAAGAAGTACTCTACGACGGTTGGTTCTATACAGGCGACGTTGGCTCGTTTGATAACGATGGCTTCCTTCACATCAATGGCAGAAAGAAAAACGTCATCGTTGCGCGCAACGGCGAGAATGTGTATCCCGAAGAGCTTGAAGACAAGGTGAACAAGATTCCCTTCGTCCTCGAGTCGGTGATTTACGGGCGAAAGGACGCGAAGAACGACGAAGAGATTTGCGTCATGATTGTACCGAACGCGGAGAAGTTCATCGAATACGCGCAAGCGAACAACGTCGAAGTCACGACCGAACTCATCGAAAAAATCCTCAACGACGAAATTCGCACGCTCAACACGCAACTGCTGGGCCATCAACAAATCAAGAAAGTCAACATCCGCGAGAAAGAGTTCGAAAAGACGACGACGCAAAAAATAAAGCGGTATTTGATTCAGCAGGAGGATTCAACGCATTGACAGAGCGGAGCGCAACGAGGGGAGCAGCGCTCAGTTGGATATACATTGCCGATTCGTTAGATTGCTCCTACGATGATGACCAAACATGAGCACATCAACTATTGGCTGACGACCGCTGACCACGACCTCGAATCGGCGTTTGATATTTTCAACGTTGGACGCTATGATTGGGCATTGTTCGTCGCTCATCTCGCCCTTGAAAAAATGTTGAAGGCGCTATGGGTAAAGAACAATGAATCGAACATCCCGCCAAGAATTCACAATCTCGTAACACTCGCCCAAAGGGCGCGGCTTGACGTATCCGCCGATGAAGCCGTTTTCCTTGGAGAGGTGACGACGTTTAACATCGAGGCTCGATATCCAGAGCAGAAATTTACGTTCTACAAACTCGCCACACGAGAATTCACCGAGAAGAAACTTCACCAGATCAAGGATACTTACGAATGCATTCGACAGAGAATCTGAAAACGATGCTTTCTGCTCTGCGTGAGGAGTTAGTCCGTTCGCTTTCGGTCAAAGAAATCATTCTCTTCGGCTCGTATGCGACGGGACGCCAAACGGAAGAGAGCGATGTTGATGTTGCAGTCGTGGCGGATGAGTTCGTGGGGATTCGTTATTGCGACAGAAACACCATTCATCAAATCATCAAAGAGAATCTCCTCCGACGTTACGCGGACATAGAGTTTCATCCCTTCAAGACTGACGACTTTACGCAAGACGACCCGTTCGTTCAAGAAATCCTTCGAACGGGAAAACGCATGTATCACTCGGGAGTGCGGACGCATTCGTTGGATGCGCTCTCCCGCGCGATTGTGACACGTGCGAAGGCAAAGCCACAGATAGAAGCCGTCTATCTCTTTGGCTCCGCTGCAGCGAATCGCCTTACAGATACCAGCGACGTTGATATAGGCATCCTCTTCACCGAAGGTCGAAGACCCGACGCGCCACAAGCGAGGCTCGCCGCAGGCGGTTCGTCGAAAGTCCGTGCGAACGAGCACGAACCCTCTCCGATTGCACTGCTTCAACTGCAAGAAGAGTTGACGGATGCGCTCGGCATCCAAGCAGATGTTGTGAACCTCAATGCCGCATCGCCGATTCTCCGCATGCAAGTTTTACGTAACGGAAAAAGAGTGTTCACACGGAACGAGGCGAGAGTCCATGCATTCTTCGTTCGAACAATCAATGAATATGATGATTTGAAACGCGCGCGAAAACCCATCGAGGAAAGTATCTACAACGGACGTGCGTATGCCTGACCAGGATGTAGTTCTCGGAAAAGTCAGCAACATTCAACGTTGCCTCAAGCGGATTCGTGACGTAACACAGTTGGACACACAATCACTCGCAAGTCTCGATGTTCAGGATATCTTTGTTCTGAACTTGCAGCGCGCCGTACAGTCAACAATTGACTTGGCAGCTCATGTCATCGCATCGGAGGGGTTGGGGCTACCCGCGACCATGAAGGAACATTTCCTCTTGCTTCAGCGAGCGGGGATCATCTCTGAGTTTCTCGCGAACAAAATGAACTCAATGGTCGGCTTCCGCAATATCGCGATTCACGACTACGAGAGCATTGACCCAGCGATTCTGAAGTCAATCCTCAAGACAAATCTTCCAGACCTCGAAGAATTTTACACTGCGATTCTAAAACGTTACAACCTCACGTAGAACGGAGCACCGCTTCGTACTACAATGTTGCTTTATACACCCTGCCCCACTTATCCGTCGCTTCAACCAAAACTTCCTTCACAGTCGAAGAAACTTTTGCGTAGTACAAATGGTCGGTTGGCGTAGGCTCGACCCATTTGTGTTTGACGGGAAGCTCGTCGCCTGAGTGCAGTTTGACTGAAAGCGGGTCAAGCCCTCGTCCCTTCGCCATCGCGCCTTTGCGCTCGCCGTCTTCGTACCAGACAATTTTCCAATCGTCCGTTGCGTCCCAAACGTTCGCGAGGATTTCATCGGGACGTTTCGGGTCGCTGCCTTTCGCGTACAAACGCATTTGATGGTCGAACGGATGTCCCGTTGACTTGTAGCGCCAGCGCAATTCACTTCCTTTCACGTCGTACACCCCGTAACCGTTCGGCGTACCATCGAAACAAATGTCGCCTGTCCACCACGCGCCGCAGACCGCGCCGCAGACATGAATGCGAGCGCCGTGGTCAACGAGATGCTCCGTCTCGTGCATGTGTCCGACGATGATGTGTGTGGTGTACGGCTCGAGCAGACGATACAGCATTTCGCGATTGATGACGACTTCTCTGTTGCCGGGTTTCGCTTTCCCCTGCCGCACATGCTGCTTGTTGTACGACGGAATGTGCGTAAACACGACTACCGTCGCTCCTCGTTCCACAAACGCCAAGTCAGCCTTCAGCCAATCCAATTGCGTTTGCTCGATGTAGCCGATGTAGTCGTTTCCGTGCCAGAAGACGTCGTCGAGCACAACGTAGTGAATCTCCCCTCTGTTGAATGAATAATATGACGGCCCAAAGGTACGGAGAAACTCGCGCGCCGACTCTTCATCCGTCGTCGCAGCGAACGCAATGTCGTGATTGCCGAGCACCTGAAACCCCGGCGTACCCATCTTGCGAATCGCCTCCTCGTATTGCGGGAACATAGTCAAGTCGTTGAACATCAAATCGCCGCAGCCGATTGCAAACAGTTTCGTATCGCCGTTTGCCCGCACCACCCCCTGAATATCGGGAACGGTTTCGGCGTGCAAGCGTTTCATATCGTCGGTGTCCAATGTCTGTGGGTCGGCAAGGAGCAAAAAGCCGTGCTCGGCATCAGATGATGCCGATCGCACTAAGTCCCACTGAACGTTCACCGTTGCATCGTCGTGTGGGATGGTATGATAAAAGCGTGCGGTTCCCGTTGCGTTGATTGGAATCTCGTAGCCCGACGGCAAAGAAATGAACACATAGGGTTGGTGCCCACTCGATACAAGTTCGAACGTCCCATCTCTATTCGTTGCGACAACCGAAACGCCGTCGGAAACCGCAACCCCTTTGATTCCCTTCTTACCGGCTTTGACTACACCCTTGATTCTGATTTGATTCGCACTTCGAACGAGCGGCGGCATACTAAACGCGTACGGATCAGCAAGCAGTTTTTCGACGGAGAGAATGCCGAGGGACGCGACGCCGAAGCGCCTCAGGAATGCTCTTCGATTGAGCGATGATCGTTGGACGATGTTGTTCACTGTAAGCTCCTATGAGGAATGATGGTTCTGAGGGCAAGAGAGTCGGTTAGAGAGTACAAAAACTTGACGAGGCAATCAAGCAGGCTTCCCTGTGCTCATCGCTGCCGAGGCGTACACGCAAGCTTGTCCTACACAAATCGCAGAAAGAGCCAGAACACCACGACATTCAAAGCCGTGAGTGGAATTCCGGCGCGCGCAAACTCCCAAAAGGACATCGTCTGTTTCGCTCTCCGCTCCGCGTTTTGAATAATGATAACATTGCTCGCAGCACCGAGGATGAACACGTTGCCGGCAATGGTACTCCCCGCGGCAAGCGCCATCAATTCCGTGTGCGTAACGGTTGCGTGCATCAACATCGGTTGGTACAAGGCAACCAGCGGAACGTTCGAAATGAATTGACTCAGCACGATACTGATGGCAAGAATCATTTCGCTCGACGCAATGTTGATGTGCATCTCACGAATCACGGATTGAAAGAAGCCGCTTTGCCAAACGCTTTCCATCAACACGAACATTCCCCCAAAGAATACCAGCGTGTGCCAATCAATATGCTTGATGATACGCCAGCGAGTGTTACTGCCGACAAGAATCGGTAAACAGCCGGCAAGTGCAATATGGGTAAGCGGAAGAGTAATCGGTGTGAGGATGATTGCGCTAAGAACTTTCACACCGACCAGGATGAGGACAACGCCGAGGGAGATTTTTGAGAGTAGCGCAAGCTCATGATTGCGAATGGGCTCCTGTGAATGTGACAGCTCTGCATCGTGGAAATCGTTCGGGTACAATCGCTGCAGCAGTAGGAACGCTAAATACAGATTGACGATGGTTGGGAGAAAGAGAAAGCGGAGGAACGTGCCGAACGGATTCTCGATTCCGCCGTTCAACGCAATGAGCAAGTTTTGCGGGTTCCCGATCGGACTCATCACGCTGCCGATCGTAATGCCAAACGCAAGCGCCAGCAAGAATAATTTCGGTGACATCGCATGCTTGCGCGCAAGCAGCAGCACAACAGGCGTACCGATGATGGCAAGCGTGTCATTCATCAGAAACGCCGACGCGATGCCAGCCCCGAACAGAATCATCAGCAGTAGACTATCGCGCGACTTCGCCCGCTTGAAATACTTGTACGAGAGGTGCGACAGGTACCCACTCATCTCCAGTGCCTGCCCGACGACAAACATGCCGAAGAGAAACAGCATCACATCAACATTGATGGAAGCGAGAGCAGCAGTGGGAGAGATTTGCCCTGTGAGAAGGACGGCAAGAGCACCGAGCGACATCACGTGCCAGATTTGCAATCGAATATTCCCAACTTGCCGAACGGCGATGAGAACGAACACCACGATAAGGGTGATAAGCGAGATGTTCACGCGTCCGAACTTCTACTCGGCGGGAAGAGGGACCGACGGCGGCGCAGTGGCGATCGCAATACCGAAGGCAATCACGGAGACAATCAATCCCCACATAAAAATCGTGTAGGCGATTCTCAGATATTTGTACTTCACACCCAACACTTTGCCGAGAAAATACAAATCTTTGATCATGCTACCGTACAAGTAGTCGGCGTCCTTCATCATCTCGCGCATTCCCCAGTCGAAATCTTCGAGTGAGGAACTATGGAAATTGCCGAAGAAGAGAAGATTGGCTCTCCGTTGCTTGACGTCTTCACGCGTGAAGGTCCCCGTGGTCACGTTCGGTCGTGTTGCAAGAATTGCATACACCATCGTCGTAAGGCAGACAAGCGTCAGAATGGTCGTCGGGAAGAGAATGAACGGATGCGTATCAATCTTCGTCACCAACAAACCGAAGATGATCGAGAGAATGATGGAGCTTGTGCTGATGAGGATGCTCGCCTTCTGGTCAGCAAGCGCACTGAGGTCGAGATGGTTTTTCGGTGCAACGCGGAACATGGTTTCGATGCCGCGCTCGGGCTTTTTTTCTTTCTCGGCTTTTGCGCTACCCTTTTCGTTGTTCGACTGTTCTTTCTGACTCACTTTTTCGCTCTTGGCAATGGCGTTGCGCAGCTGTTCTTGCAGCGTCGCAAGGTTCTTGATACGGCGCGGAGTGAATTCCTCTTTCGCGTAGGGAGTGTGAAATGTACCTTGCGAAGCAAACTGGATATTCTTTTGCAGCCACTCAATATCGGAAAAGGGCTTGCCTGTTCGCATTTCGATTTCCATCCTGAGCAGATTGCTTCGGTCGAAAAAGCGCTTCTTGCCGAGATGAATCAAATCGGCGTCGCACACTACCGACTCGAGTAGGTTCTTCGGCTGCTGAGGAATCTTGGTTGCGAGAATGCAGCCAACCACCTTGTCAATCTTCTCTTGCGGGTAGTTGTTGGCTTTGAGAAACTCCGCGGCGAGCTGAGCACCTCGCTCCTCATGCCCTGCAACTGTGTACAGGTAGCCCACGTCGTGAAACCATGCCGCTATCTCGACAATCTCGGCATCCGTCTCGTTCAGCTTGGACTTTTCGGCTATTTCGTTCGCCGCACGAACGATCTCCTCCGTATGCGAAAAGTTGTGGTACACCGCCCACGTTGGAAGCGAGCCGTTGAGAAGCGCTGCAACATGGTTCTGTACTTGAGAGATAATACCGCTCATGGAACCACCGCGTTAGTGTGTGACAAACATAGAAAAAAAATTGCCCTTGTCCAATGCTCCACCTACCGGTTCGGAAGGTACACGGCGTATGCTCCTGTGCTCGCAATCAAAAAAGGTGCTTACAGCAGACAGTGCGCGCTCTTGGTTTCGAGTGTCTGCCGAGGCAAAGCCCTCGATCTGTCGGCAACTCCCTTCGTGTGTCCCGTGAGTTCGTCAGGACCTCATTCCTGCAACACGATATTGAACTCGCGCAGTGAGGATAGTAACGCCTCGTGAGAATCATAGCGGATGCTGTTCATGCCCAGCCCTTTCGCTTTCTCGACATACTCGGCGATGTCGTCAATGTACACGCAGTCACGCGGCTCGCACTGGAGCTGTGCTAACGCGTCGTGATAAATACGCTCGGACGGTTTCATTGCACCCACGGCAAACGACAGCGAGACTGAGTCGAAGAGCGGAAAAATGTCCAGGGTTGCCATCTCCCCTTGATAGTGCCATTCGTTGGTGTTCGAGAGCAGCCCGAGTTTGTAGCGCGGTTTGAGCTGGTGGATGAGTTGAATCGTTGCAGGAATGCGCTCGAAGATGTTGACAAAAATTTCTCGGAACGTGCTCTCGGAAATCGAAAGTCGAAGTCGTTCACAAGCATTCGCGAAAAAATCCTCCGATCTCAGCCGACCGCTTTCATACTCGACGATGAGGTTCGGCTCTGCACGTACGGCATCGGACAGCTCAGCGTGCGAGAGCGAAGAGAACGCGCTAATGCGATTGAAGAAAATCGTGTGGTCGAAGCGGGCGATGACATTGCCGTAATCGAAGATGATTGCTCGGATCATGTTGGAAAAGACGAGGAAGGAACGAAGTGGACGCTAGTGGATTTGAACCACTGACCCCCTGCTTGTAAGGCAGGTGCTCTGGACCAGCTGAGCTAAGCGTCCAACAAAAGAATTGCACTCCCAAAATAGTGAAATTGCTCGCGCGAATCAACGAGCTTCGCCATCATAAATAAACGAAGCGACGCGGTTGCCCGCGTCGCTTTTTTTTGAGAAAGCTACGTACACATTAGTTCAACAAATACCGCAGCCCGATTTGCATCTGCCAGCGAGACTCGAGACCGGGATCGTCAATGAATGTCTTGTTGATCCTCGTGTCGAAGTTGAAGACAGGAGCGCCTGCTGCGTTGAATCCCTTGAACTGCAGCGGTGATGTTGCGAGTGGACTCGCGACGCTGCGCACGCCCCAATCGGAATTGAGCAAGTTCAAAAAGTTGAGAATATCAACGCTCAGTTGGAACGTATGCGATTGACCACCGAGCGGAACACTGAAGTCTTGCAGCAGCTTCAAATCTACAGAACTGAACCACGGATTGATTCCGCCATTGCGTTCGACGATGGTGCCGCGTCGTGACTTCAAATAATCATCTTGCTCGATGAATGCATTGAACGCCGTCCACTGCTGTTCTGGCGTGACACTTCCGTTCTGCGCGAAGATGATCTCGTTCTGATTTTTCGGAACGTAAATCAGGTCGTTTCCACCGCTTCCGTCTCCGTTCACATCGCCTGCGTAGGTGTACGAATATCGGTTGCCTCCGGCGCCCGCGAACCTATTGCCTTCAGCAACTTCCAAGAACAACCCAATGGTCGTCGCCCATTGATCGGACCATGGAATTCGGTACGTCGCATTTGCGATGATTCTGTTGCGTATGCCGAACTGCGAAAAGCCAAGCTCGGGCTTGTTGGGGTTCCCTTGCACAGGATTTCCCTGCCACAACACGCTTGCAATTTCAGTGGATTGCATGTTGTTCTTTGCAATCGAATACGCGTAGCCAATGCCCGCATTCAACCCGAAGTCAAACTCCTTTCGGAATTGCACCGTAATACTCAAATCGTATCCTTCGCTGGTGTTGTCAATAACGTAGATGCCCGCGCCGCCATCGGGATTAAGCTCGTTGGACCCGCCGACGGCTTTGAACAAGCCATCGGTCGTGTCGAGCGCAACCGTGCTGTAGTACGGCCTCCGATCTTGCGGTAGGGTTCGAACCGGTGTTCGCAGATCCGCATTGCGAACAACAACGGCGTTGATATCTTTCCCGTACAGTATCTCCAGCGTGCCGAGTATGTCGCCCGGCAGTTTATGATCAATGGCAAGATTCGTCCTCCACACCTGAGGCCATTTGAAGTCGGGGTCCATGGCGTTCAGGTCGAACGACTGCTGAAGAACTGCGTCATCCGAAGTCGCGATGCGCTGGCCCGTGGGGTTAAATGGTGAGTACAAATTGGGATTCGCACCCGGATTGGAAATGACGTTGCCCACCCACACGAACGGAACGCGCCCCGTGAAGATTCCCGTGCCGCCGCGTACTTGCGTCGAACGATCGCCTGTTGCATCCCAGTTGAAACCGACACGCGGTGAGAACAACACTTTTGTTCCCGCAAGTTTCGCTTGGTCAACTTTCTCCGGGTTTCCATTCTCGTCGAGTGCCCGCAATCCTGTCGAAAATGGATTCGCAACAGGTTCAGTATTGTAAATTGGCAGGTCTACGCGCAACCCGAATAAGATGGTAAAGAGATCTGACGCCTGAAATTGATCCTGCGCGTAGAATGCAAGCTGACTCACGCTGATCTTCTCGCCCTTGAACGGTCCCGTCCCAATGAATGAGCGGAAGTCCGCCCTGTTGGCGCTGTCGGGGTGCGTTGCCCGGAAGAAATCATTCAGAGAAAAGAACGTTGCCGTGCCGGGGAACAATCCATACGGAAGGAAGAAGACGCCATGCCGAAAGATATTGAACGAGTTGAAGAACTTGAACAATTCATATGTTGCGCCGGCGGTGATGACGTGATTTCCTTGATAGAAACTCACGTTGTTCGTGAACTGCAGAACATCCTGATCCAAAATATTGTGAATGGAAAACGGCTCATGACCGAGTGTCGTGTACGTAACGCCTCCCTCGGCAATATCAATCGTAGGAAATGGACCGCTCTTCGGATCGCGGTTATCGCGGAATCGGTTGTAGCTCGCGAAGAAACGGTTGGAGAGGCCTTCGAACGAGCTGTTCACTTCCAGCGCGAACGAATTCAGCACGTTGTTGATTTTGTAGCCCGAGTTTTCGAACGGCAAGCTGTTGGCATTGGGTCCTCGCCCTGTGTTGTTCGGACTCAACACAAACGGGTGCGGCGGCAGCTCGCGCCGCGCATTCAGCTGATTGTAGCGGAACGTCACGTTATGATCCTCGTGCGCGTTCCAGTCGAGTTTGAGCAAGAGCTTCTCATTGTTCGTTTCGTTGACGTAGCCTTCGTACGGACCAGGATCATACCCATAGACTTGAATCATCCGATTGCGAATCGAATCCATCGCTGAAGCGCGCACTCGGGAGATACCCGAGCCCGCTTGCCCACGATTCGCGACAAAATTCGAACCTGGATCGTCGCGCCGCTCCAATTCCGCATTGAGGAAAAAGAAGAGTGTGTTTTCAACAAGCGGACCGCCGACCGAGACGCCTGATTGATTGAACGAAAGATCGGGCCTCGCAACCACTTCCGTGCCGCGCACTTTGTTGCCCAACAAACTTTCATTCCGCAGGAAACTATAGACGGACGCTTTGTATTGATTCGTTCCACTCTTCGTGACGGTGTTGATGCCAGCGCCTGTGAAGCCGCCTTCGCGGACATCGAATGGTGCGACAGAAACCTGTACCTGGTCAACGGCGTCGAATGGCACAGGCTCCGCGCCCGTCTGTCCGCCGGGCGCCGGGTCGTCGAGACCGAACGGGTTGTTGAAATACGAACCGTCGAGCGAGATGTTGTTGAATAACCAGTTTCGTCCGCCGAAACTGAAGTTGCCGTCGCTACGCGGATCGAGACGCGTGAGATCGCGCGTGCTGCGTTTCACCGATGGAAGCTCCTTCACCGCATCGCGGTCAACGAACGTCGCCGCACCCGTCCGTCCGCTGTTCAGCACGGGATCAACTTGGGCAGTCACCACGACTTCCTTTCCTTCAATCGCTTCCTCGACGAGTCGAAAATCAACTCGCACGTCTTGACCCAGGTTCAAGTACACATCGCGTTTGCTTTCGCCCTTGTACCCGACGAGCGATGCAGTTACGGTGTACGGTCCGCCGATTTTCATGTTCGGAATATTGTATTGACCCGTTGGGCGCACTGAGGCGCCGTATCGCGTCCCTGTCGGCTCGTGCACGACAACGACGTTCGCGCCCGCAAGCGCTTCACCTTTGTCGGAAGTAACGACGCCGCTCAACGCAGCAGTCGTGACGCCCTGCGCGAGAAGATTCGCGCCGGGAATCAGCAGCGCAAGCGAGATGCAGAGCATCCCTCTGCGCAGTGTTTCAAGCAGTATAATGGTTCTTGCCATTATCATGCCTCCTATGGTTGTGAATGGGGATTTTGGTTTGTTTGTGTTACTGCAGTGAGACTGCGTCTAGATTTTTTTGGGAAGCCTTTCGAGAAGGTTTCAGGCGCACCCCCCCGGATTGATTCGATCAAACGACCACACGATATATCGTAGAAAAAAAATTCATAATCAAGTTTCCGCCGCAACCTGAAATCCGATTTAGCCTCACGCAACGTCGCAAAGTCGTTTTGAGAAATTTCTGTACAGGAGAATTCACCGAATCGGTGAAATGTTTTGAGAACTTCTGCAACAACATGTTCTTCTCAGGCGCAATCCGAAACCCGATAAAGCCCGACGCAAAATCGTAGGGATACTATGAGAAGGATTTCCAAAGAGCATTCCACAGTTCACGCCGTAAACTCGAAGAGCTCTGGGTTCGCAACGTGCAGATAATCCTTCGTCGCCATGATGATGGAATCGGTCAGCGAGCCGGCGTTGAAGGCAATCGTCGTGTTGCGTTCGATGGAGGTATCAACGAAGAGAGCAAAGGGCAAAATGGGTTTGCCAAACGGCGGAACGGAGCCGGGCACAAGTCCCGTGAGTTGATGAAGCTCTTCCGCCGACGCAAACCGAATCTTCTTCACACCGAAATGCGCTTTGATTTTTTGTGAATCAATTCTTCTCGCCGCGCTGAAGACAAAGAGCATGAACTCCTCACCGACTTTCATCACGATCGCCTTGCCTCCTACTTCCAACGGTTCGCCGCGAGCCTTGGCGGATTCTTCCGATGTGCGCGTTGGTTCGTGGTGAACGCAGCGGTAGGCAACGCCGTGCGAGTCGAGAAATGCTGTAATCCTATCTACCATCGAAGGTGCCCTCGCCTGCCGACTCTAGATGCTCAGTCGAAAACCCCAAGAAAAATTTTACCACAGAGAACACAGAGTTAGCAGAGAAACTGAGAGAAAGGAAATCTTGAAAAATCTACTAAAAACTTTTCCTTCCTCTCTGTGTTCTCCGCGATCTCTGTGGTTATCTTGCTGGCGGGCTTTTCGACCAGACTTCGAGATGCTCGGTCGAAAACCCCAAGAAAAATTTTACCACAGAGAACACAGAGTTAGCAGAGAAACTGAGAGAAAGGAAATCTTGAA
>CAYUFU010000002.1:24389-26208 GCA_964444145.1 uncultured Chitinophagales bacterium | reverse complement strand
GCGATCTCTGTGGTTATCTTGCTGGCGGACTTTTCGACCAGACTTCGAGAGAGTTAGAAAGAGGGAAAAATCACATGCTCCATCTTCAGTGCGCGTCCCGTCTCGCCATCCGCTTCGACGAACACTGCGCACAGGCGAACGTCGTGCGACGCGACTTCATACTTATGCGGCGTGTGCAAGGTCATGCGCTTGAGCGCCAATTCTTTTTTCATCCCCAGCACGGAATCATACGGACCCGTCATGCCGACATCGCTGAGAAACGCCGTGCCGCGCGGGAGAATCCTTCCGTCCGCGGTCGGCGTGTGCGTGTGCGTGCCGATGCAGGCCGTCGCTTTCCCGTCGAGATACCACCCCATCGCCATCTTCTCTGCTGTGGCGTCTGCATGGAAATCTACAAAGACCACTTTCGTCTGCTCGTGAATTTTGCTGAGCGCCCAATCCGCCGCCCGGAACGGGTCGTCAATCGGCTGCATATAAATGCGCCCCTGCAAATCGAGCACGCCGACTTTTCCTTTCTCGCCGAGATCAACAACGATGTAGCCGCTGCCGCCGTTTTCGCGCGGGTAGTTCAGCGGACGCAGAATTCTCTTTTCGGCGCCGAGTACTTTTCTGCTATCCCATCTGTCCCACACATGATTGCCGGTCGTAATCACATGTGCGCCGAGGTCGAAGAGCAGTTTGGCATGTTCCTCCGCGATACCTTTCCCTTCGGTCGTGTTCTCGCCGTTGATAATCAAACAGTCTATATGATATTTCTTGACGAAACCCGGCACGAGATTCAATACAAGGTCGAGTCCGGGTTTGCCGACGATATCGCCGACAAAAAACAGATTGAGAGTGTTCGCCATTTCTAATTTGCGCCATCTGTAATTTGAAAGAAGCGTGGTGTGGTCCGCTTCAATATAGAAAGTTTGAGTCCGAAATCGAAACGGATTTTTCCACGCTGCTGTATCTGCTGTTCGTCGCGATGGCTTGCTCGATTGCAGTAGCTCGCGAGCTTCTTGACGTGGGGCTTCAGACCGACTACATCGTCCGAAGGGTGTCCCATGCCGCAACAAGAGCGGGCTGCGTCGTGGAGAGGAGTGCGGCGTCCCCGCGCGTGCCGCTTACGCGCGTGCGCTTCGGGAGAATCGCTTTACCTTTTCCATCTGTTTCCCTCTTCATGGAATACGCGCTGCGCGCGCGCAGGCGGCATGTGCGCCGATGCGCCAAGACTCACCACGACGCAGCCTGCTTCCCGCGGCGCAGTAAACTCTTCGGACGATGTAGTCGGTCTGCAGCCCCATACAACAATCATGCTTTGCACTGAACATCTTCGTCTTTACACACAGGTTCAAAAGCGGTATCTTTTACTACACGTCACGCGTGCTGAACGCGCACGGCATCTGTTCCATCGGGTGAATCAACGATGGGCGGAACGCTGCGGGGCGGGATGCACTGAGAATCGAGAAATGCCAAAGTACCAACACACGAAACATTTCACGCTGGAGGAGGCGCGCCAAGAGTTGACGAGCGTTCACGCGCTGGCGAGTAAACTCGTTGAGCTGAAGCGCCAACTCGATGCGAAGGGGTGGGATATTTATCGGCACGAGTATTTCGGGGGCATGGGACCGAACGGGAGCGGCCTGTTTCCGAAGGAGTTGGAGACTGTCGTCGAAATCGTCAAGGGCCTGGAGCAGCGCGGCATCATCGTGAAAGGCATCGAGCAGGGGTTGATAGATTTTCCGCACATTCGCGGGAACGGCGAAGAGGTTTATTTGTGTTGGATGGTGGGCGAGAACGATATCGGCTTCTGGCATACGATCGAAGCGGGCTTCGC
>CAYUFU010000002.1:0-24289 GCA_964444145.1 uncultured Chitinophagales bacterium | reverse complement strand
GACGAACTCACCTATCGCACGGCGAAAGTTGACCGCGGCGATATTCAAGTGATCATCAGCGCGACAGGGACGCTGAATGCGGTAACGACCGTGCAGGTCGGTTCGCAGGTATCGGGCACGATTGCGAAGCTGTACGCGGATTTCAACACGAAGGTCGTGCAAGGGCAACTGCTTGCACAGCTCGACCCGACGTTTTTGCAAGCGACGGTGAACGAGCAGCGGGCGAATGTGGACCGCGCGCAGGCGCAAGTGAGCGAGGCGGAGCGGACTTTCAAGCGCACGACGGATTTGTTCGCGAAATCGCTTGTGTCGCAGGCAGACATGGACGCGGCAAAAACCACTCTGGAAGCATCGAAGGCGAGCCTTGCGCAAGCCCGTGCCGCTCTTGAACGCGCAACCGTGAATCTACGCTACGCGACGATCAAAGCTCCGATCAGCGGCGTGGTTATCTCGCGCAATGTTGATGTGGGGCAAACAGTCGCGGCAAGCTTGCAGGCGCCGACGTTGTTCACTATTGCGCAAGACCTGCGCAAGATGCAAGTGCAGGCAAGCATTGACGAAGCGGATATCGGCGGCGTGAAAGTGAATCAGCAAGCAACGTTTCGTGTTGACTCGTATCCCGACGAAACATTTCGCGGGGTCGTGAGCCAAATTCGTCTTGCCCCTGTCATCACGCAGAACGTTGTCACCTACAACGTTATTATTGATGTTGATAATCCTGACCAGCGCTTGATGCCGGGCATGACGGCGACCGTCTCGATCGAAGTGACGCACAAGCGGAATGTGCTGCGCGTGCCCGTGCAAGCGGCGCGGTTTACGCCGCCGGTGGAGGACGGGGGTGAGCAATCCGACCACTCTCCGATGCGTGGAAATCCGAGCGAACAGCGCGGCGGTACAAATGGGCCACCCACGATGAACGAACAACGCAAGCCCGGAGAACGCGCGCGGCTGTGGATTCTCGATGATGGGAAACCAAAGCCGTTGTTGGTTGAAAAGGGAATTCAGAACACGCGGTACCTGGAAGTTATCGCTGGCGCTTTGAAAGAAGGCGACGAGGTGATTGTGGGGACGAACAGTCCACAAGGTCAACCCCAGGTGGGGACGAGCAATCCGTTCGCGCCGCGCCTGCCGGGCGGCGGCAGCCGACGAGGCGGAATGTAACGGTGCGGCACTTCGCACGCGAAAAATTGGAAATCCAACCATGCGTTTTCTCGAAATCATAAGAATCTCCGTTGATTCGTTGCTGCGCCACAAGACGCGCGCGCTGCTGACGATGCTGGGCATCATCATCGGCGTTGGGGCGGTGATTGCAATGGTCGCAGTGGGACAAGGCGCGCAGTCGGCAGTCGAGGCGCAGATTGCAAGCCTCGGCTCGAATTTTCTCATCGTGTTTCCGGGTGCAACAACGCAAGGCGGGGTCAGTTCGGGCGCAGGTGCCGCACAAACATTGACCGAGGGAGATATTGACGCTATTCGCGAGCAATGTCCCGCCGTCGCCGCTGTGAGTCCGACGGTGCGAACGGTTCGCCAAGTCGTTGCAGGAAATCTCAATTGGAGCACGACGATTCAGGGAGGCAATACGGAGTTCTTCACCATTCGCGATTGGCGCATCGAGAGCGGTGAAACGTTCACCGAGCAAGATGTGCGCGGTGCGACGAAAGTTTGCGTCATCGGCTATACGGTAACGAAGAATCTCTTCCCCGACGAAGATCCTATCGGCAAAACAATTCGCATCGCGAAACTGCCGTTCAAAGTGATTGGGACGCTTGCGCCGAAAGGACAGAATGCGATGGGACAAGATCAGGACGACATCATCATCGCGCCGTTCGCGACGGTGCAGCGGAAAGTGCTTGGTGTGGATTTCGTCGGCGCCATTCTTCTCTCGGCAGTCTCGAAGCAACAGATCCCCGATGCACAACAGCAAGTCACCGAGCTGCTGCGCATCCGCCATCGTCTTGCCGATTGGCAGGATAACGACTTCACTATCCGCAATCAATCGGATATAGCAACCGCCGCGACTTCGACTACCAACATCATGCAGATGCTGCTGATCGGTGTCGCGTTGGTCTCGCTCATTGTCGGCGGCATCGGCATCATGAACATCATGCTCGTCTCCGTAACGGAACGAACGAGAGAGATCGGCATACGCATGTCCATCGGCGCGCGGCGGTTCGATATCCTGCAACAATTCTTGCTCGAAGCAATCATGCTGAGTCTGCTCGGCGGCATTGTCGGTATCGGGCTTGGCTTCGGCGTCTCGACGATGTTTGCGAAGTTTGCGGGCTGGCCTGTGATCATTTCACCGCTTGCGGTCGCTTTGGCGTTTCTCGTCTCGGCATCTGTGGGAATTTTCTTCGGGTTTTATCCCGCAAAGAAAGCATCGGGCTTGAGTCCGATTGAGGCGCTGAGGTACGAATGAGATGAACTGGAGTGCAAAGCGAACAGAGCGACGCTCGACGAAAAGATCGTTGAACCCCCTCAGGGTTCAAACTAAACAATTTGTTTCCAACACCGAGGGCGTTGCCCTCGGCTATTCAGATTCGTCCCTTTCAGGGACGGCTATATGTTGGCGTTATTATTACCTGAAATCCGATTTAGCCTCGCGCAAAGCTGTAAAGCCGCAAAATAGTTTTGAGAAATTCGGGCAAAGAAGCGTTCACCGGATTGCTGGATTCTCTTAAGGACTCCGGCAGCAACATTTTCTTTTGTTCTTTCATTTTTCTCGCCTCAGCGTCTTTGCCTGCCTGCCGCAGGCACGGCGTGAGATTCAATATCGGAATTCAGGTATGCACAACCTCTTGACGAATGCAAAACCGACGCCGAAGGCGTCAACTGTGAATAGATCGGGGCGAAGCCCCGACCCAAAACTCAAACGTGAATATGAACCCTGAAAGGGTTCAATAACACTGTGTGCGTAACTTCAATTATGGAGTCTATGTAGAATGCGGTTGCAATCTGTAAGCGGATTCGCTCAACCAGTCCAATGGAGATTATCAAAGAGAGTTATTTGACCGCGACAGCGATGAGCATTTTCACCCTCACATCCGACTACAAGCCGAGCGGCGACCAGCCTGAAGCAATCGAGCAACTCACCGAGGGCGTGCTGCGCGGCGACAAGCACCAGGTGCTGCTCGGAGTAACAGGCAGCGGAAAGACATTTACGATTTCCAATGTCATCGCGAACGTGAACAAGCCTGTGCTCGTCATGAGCCACAACAAAACGCTTGCGGCGCAGTTGTACGGCGAGTTCAAAAGTTTCTTCCCGAAAGACCGCGTCGAGTTTTTTATTTCCTACTATGATTACTACCAGCCTGAAGCATACGTTCCGGCGTCGGACACGTACATTGCAAAGGACGCTTCTATCAACGATGAGATTGACCGCTTGCGCTTGCGCGCAACGAGCGCGTTGCTGAGCGGCGATAAGAACGTCATCGTCGTCGCGAGCGTGAGCTGCATTTACGGTATCGGGGCGCCCGATGAATGGGCAAGTCAGATTGTGGTGATTCGCAAGGGCGAGAGACTGGAGCGGAACGATCTGCTCCGTAAACTGCTGAATATTTTTTACGTTCGGAACGATTTCGAATTTCAACGCGGCACCATGCGCGTCCGAGGTGATGTCGTCGAGGTGATTCCCGCGTACGAAAACGAAGAGGCTGTGCGTATCGAGTTCTTCGGCGATATCATCGAACGCATCTCCTACATTAACAAGACGGACGGCAAAATCCTGGCAGAAACAGACTACGAAGTGATTTATCCCGCGAAGCAATTCGTCACCTCGAAAGAAAGTTTGGAGAGAGCGTATAAGGGAATTGAAATCGAGTTGGAGGAACGCCTGGCCGAGCTTCGCAAGGCGAACAAGTTGGTCGAAGCCCAACGGCTCGAACAGCGCACGCGTTTCGATTTAGAGATGATGCGGGAGGTCGGGTACTGCTCGGGCATCGAAAACTATTCGCGGCACATCGCAGGGCGTCCACCCGGCTCCCGTCCCTCATGCCTCTTCGATTATTTCCCCGACGATTACTTGTTGGTCATTGACGAATCGCATGTGACTGTTCCACAAATCGGTGGGATGTATCATGGCGATCGCTCGCGCAAGTTGACGCTCGTCGAATACGGTTTTCGGTTGCCGTCAGCACTCGACAACCGTCCGCTGACGTTCGATGAATGGGAGCAGATGGTCGAACAAGTCATTTATGTGAGCGCAACCCCCGGCGATTACGAATTACAGAAAGCAACAGGCATCGTTGTCGAGCAGGTGATTCGTCCGACGGGACTTGTCGACCCCGAGGTCGAGATCCGTCCTGTGAAGAACCAGATTGATGACTTGCTTGCGGAGATTCGCACCAGAGCGGCACGCAAGGAACGGGTGCTCGTCACGACGCTGACGAAACGGATGGCGGAAGACTTGACGGACTATCTTGCGGAAATACAGGTCAAGGTTCGGTACATCCATTCGGAGGTTGATGCTCTTGCGCGAGTGGAAACTCTGCGCGATTTGCGGCTCGGAGATTTTGATGTACTGGTCGGCGTCAATTTGCTACGCGAAGGATTGGATCTCCCGGAAGTGTCGCTGGTCGCCATTTTGGACGCTGACAAGGAAGGATTTCTTCGCTCGGAGAAATCCCTCATTCAAACGGCGGGCAGAACAGCGCGCAATCTGAACGGTCGGGTAATTTTGTATGCCGACACTATTACCGGTTCGATGGAGCGCATGATGAGGGAAACGAAACGCCGCCGCGAAAAGCAGTTGCAGTACAACCAAGAGCACGGCATCACGGCAAAGACGGTGTACAAAACCGTTGGTGAAATTCTATCCGCCACCGCCGTTGCCGATGTGAAAGCCGAGCGCGACGCGCGCCGCGAGCGACAAAAGATGCCGATCGTCGCAGAGCATGTCGTCCGATACCTCACTGCCGACCAACGGAAAGATTTGATCGAAGAATTGCGCCTCGAGATGATGAAGGCGTCGAAGGATTTGGAATTCGAGCGCGCGGCGCAGCTGCGTGACGAGATTGCAAAGCTGGAGATGGTCAAGCAGGGCAAAGCAAAAAGAGTGTAACCAGCGATTGCTGGTTCCGCGCGCATTCTTTTGTTGCCGACGAAGCAAACCGTTGATGCAACACTCTCCGTAACTCATGTAGTTCACGTGCCCATTCCCCTATCCCTATGACGGCAAGCGTGCTCTCCCACTGGATATCCTTCCTCCGCCCGATGTACGAATTCATCTACCCTCCCACGTGTTTCGCCTGCGAACACTACCTCAACCGTGAGAAGAACAACATTTGCAGCACATGCCTCGCGAGTATCCGACCGATCACTCCCGAAGATGGGTTGTATCGCGAGAAACTTTCAGAGTTGAGGTCACGCGGAAATGTTTCTGGCCTTGCATCAGCGTTTCATTTCGAGAGGGATGGCACCCTCCAAACGCTCATTCATCACCTGAAGTATGACGATATGCCGGGAATCGGCGTCGAGTTAGGGATGTTCGTCGGAACGACGCTTCGCTCGATGCTTAGTGATGCAGCAATCGGCGGTCTTGTCCCTGTTCCGCTTCATCCTGCGAAGGAGCGGGAACGGGGCTACAATCAAAGCGAGTTCATCTGCAAAGGGATTTCCAAAGTGACTGGACTGAAGGTGTTCTCGCACGTTCTACGGCGCACGCGCCATACACAAACACAAACGAGGTTGAACGCGCAGGAGCGGAAAGAGAATGTCGCCGATGCATTCGCTCTGGACTCGCGTTATGCACGCCTGGTCAATGGCGCAACGTTTCTGATCGTTGACGACATTATCACGACCGGCGCAACGATTGACGAGTGTGCAAGAGTCTTGAAGGAAAACGGTGCTGCGAGAGTGCTTGCGGCTTCGGTTGCGGTGCCCGACCATGCGCATTTACCGTAAAAGCAGTCGCAGAGCGGGTGCGCGTGTTCGCTCCCAAAGCCGGTTCACCATGTGCACTTCATAACAATAACTCATTCCCCATAAACTTTTTTTCGACGTTGAATTTCAGAGCGTTTCTCTCTACATTATTCCGCAATTGAAATTCAGTTTCTTTGTACTTCCCCCTCGAAACCACTCATACCATATCACCAGTTAACTCGGAGATTTTTTCATGGCTATCAATGTTGCTATCAACGGATTCGGTCGGATCGGCAGACTTGTGTTTCGACGCATGAAGCAAGTCGGCGGTTTCAACGTCGTCGCGATCAATGATTTGACGGACGCAAAAACGCTTGCATATTTGCTGAAGTACGATTCGGTACACGGCAAGTACGAAGGGACGGTGAAGGTGGACGGCGATTCCATCATGGTCGGCACAGATAAATTCAAGGTAACGGCGGAGAAGGATCCTGCGAAGTTGAATTGGGGCGCTCTCGGCGCAGATATCGTCGTTGAAGGCACGGGCGTGTTTACGAGCCGCGACAAGCTGCAACTGCACCTCAATGCTGGTGCAAAGAAAGTGCTGCTCACCGCTCCCGCAAAAGATGAGATTGACGCAACTGTTGTGCTCGGCGTGAATGAGCACGTCCTGACGGGAAATGAAAAATTCGTCTCGAATGCATCCTGCACAACCAACTGCCTTGCACCGATGGTGCACGTGTTGAACAAATCGTTCGGCGTCGAGAGCGGCTATATGACGACGATTCACTCGTACACCAACGACCAGCAACTCCTGGATTTGCCGCACAAGGATCTGCGGCGTGCCCGTGCGGCAGCGCTTTCGATTATTCCCACGACAACCGGAGCCGCGCGAACGGTCGGTAAGGTGATTCCTGAACTCAACGGCAAGTTGGACGGCCACTCGCTTCGCGTGCCGACACCGGATGCTTCGATTACCGATTTCGTTTGCACGGTGAAGCGCGCCGTAACAAAAGATGAAGTCAATGCAGCGTTGAAGAATGCATCCGAAACGTACTTGAAGGGCATCATGGAATACTCCGAAGATGAACTCGTTTCGGCGGACATCATCGGCAATTCGCATTCCTGCATCGTGGACTCGAAGCTGACGATGTGCATGGGCACGACGGTGAAGGTATTTGGCTGGTATGACAATGAGTGGGGCTTCTCCTGCCGCGTCGTGGATTTGCTCAAGAAAATTGCATAGACGACAACGGAGCAGGAGCCTCCTGCACTGGAGAACTATGAATACAAAAACAATCGACGACATCGAGCTTAAGGGCAAGAGGGTCCTCATCCGTGTGGACTTCAACGTGCCGATGACGGACGACGGAACAATCGCCGATGACAAGCGTATCGTCGAGGCACTGCCAACCATCCGACGGGTGCTTGATCGCGGCGGCATGCCGATCTTGATGAGCCACTTGGGGCGACCGAAAGGCAAACCATCTCCAGAATTCTCCTTGCGGCCTGTTGCAAACCATCTCAGCGCATTGCTGAACACCGACGTACCATTCGCCGATGACTGCGTCGGAAGTGCGGCAAAGAACGCGGTCGCATCGCTCAAGGTCGGCAACGTGCTGATGCTGGAGAATCTCCGCTTTCATCCTGAAGAAGAGAAGAATAATCCCGATTTTGCAAAAGAACTTGCGAGTTTCGGTGACGTGTACGTGAATGACGCGTTCGGCACAGCACATCGGGCACACGCTTCGACCGAGGGTATCACGAAGTTCGTCAAACCGTGTGTCGCGGGTTACTTGATGAAGAAGGAAATTGAGTATCTTACTCAAGCTGTCGGCAACCCGAGACGCCCATACGTTGCTATTCTGGGCGGCGCAAAAATCTCCGGCAAGATTGACGTGATTCAGAATCTGCTGGACAAGGTTGATGTGCTCGTAATTGGCGGCGGTATGGCGTTTACGTTTTTCCGCGCGCAGGAGATGGAGGTCGGCGATTCCCTCGTTGAGCAGGAAAAGATCCCGCTTGCGAAACAGGTGCTCGACGATATCAAAAGGAAAAACCGGCGCGTCATTCTCCCCGTGGATTGCGTAATCGCTGACAAGTTCGATAATAACGCGCAGCGCAAGACGGTTTCGGTACAGAACATCCCTTCGGGCTGGCGAGGACTGGACATCGGACCCGAAACTATCCGACTTATCAAGCTGGAATTGCGTAACGCCAAAACGATCGTGTGGAACGGACCGATGGGCGTATTTGAACTGTCGAACTTTGCAGCGGGCACGCTCGAAGTCGCAAAACTGATGGCTGAAGCGACGAAAAACGGGGCGACAACAATCGTTGGCGGCGGCGACTCAGCGGCGGCGGTTGCAGCGATGGGATTCGACTCGTCCATCTCGCACGTCTCGACAGGCGGCGGAGCATCGCTTGAATTCTTGGAAGGCAAAATTCTGCCGGGCGTTGCGGCACTCGACACGCTGTAGCAGCGAACCGTTCGCAGGCAATCGGTGTTGTAGAAAGTAGCGAGTAAGGACTATTTGATGTCATCGTATCGTTCAACAATGGGAGGTAACTATTGGCGTCCGAATTTCTTCGGCGGCTTTTCTTTCTTCCCTCCCGTCATCAAAGTACTGCTCATCAGCAACACCGCTCTGTGGCTGATCACTGATTTGTTCCTTGGCAACTCTGCCGCGGGCGAAACCATCATCAAGTGGTTCGCGCTTTCGCCGCTGGGAGGCAATTTCTGGCTTTGGCAGCTCATCACCTACATGTTTCTGCACGGCAGCTTTGGGCATCTCTTCTTCAACATGCTCGCGCTTTGGATGTTCGGAATGGAGATGGAAAACCTCTGGGGCTCCAAACGTTTTCTCGCGTTCTATCTCATTTGCGGTTTTGGCGCCGGCATTGCGAATTTGTTTATCGCACCCCTCATCTCGCCCGGTGTTCCGACACTGGGCGCCTCGGGCGCAGTGTTCGGTGTGTTGACTGCCTTCGGGATGTTGTTTCCTGAGCGGCCGATTTATGTCTACTTCCTTCTTCCTGTCCGGGCAAAATTTTTTGTCGCAGGTTACATCATTCTCGAATTGATTTACGGAGTCAGCGGCACACCGTCGGGGGTTGCGCACTTTGCGCATCTCGGCGGCGCGTTCGTCGGCTTCCTCATGATGTTCGGCATCTCGCGCGGGTGGTCGTTCGAAGGTCTCTGGAACAAATTCATCGGCGAACCTAAGATGTCATACGAGCCGCGACGAACGCGCAAACCTGTACACGAAGAAGTGTTCGATGCGCGATTTTTCGATATCAAATCCGGCACATCCATCGAGCCTGACAGTGAGTTGAGTCAGGAAGTCGTTGACAGCATCCTCGACAAAATCAATCGCAGCGGATACCAGAGCCTTTCGGCGGATGAGAAGAGAATTCTGAACGAAGCCAGCAAGAAAATTAATTAGGAGGAATTCCAGTATCCTTCTCCAAACGCCAAAGCACTTCTGCATTCTCAGGTCCTCATGAAGCTCCTCTCTGCTGCGCTGATGGATTGTGAGATGGATGCTGGAGCCTTCCTCTCTGCATATGATACGTACTAAAGTAAAACATGGAAATCCCCGTTCTTAACTTAACTGAACAACCACCTGTAATGCCGCACCCGACATATAAAGTCGGCGTGCGTAGACCTACGCGACAAGTCACTATCGGTAGCATCAAAGTCGGCGGCGGCGCACCGATCAGCGTGCAGACGATGACAAAGACGAAAACCAGCGACATCGCCGGCACGGTGAAGCAGATCGTAGATGCAACAGAAGCCGGCTGTGACATCGTGCGCGTCACGGTCAACGATAAAGAAGCTGCCGAGGCGATGAAGGAAATTGTCCGTCAATCTCCGATTCCCGTTGTGGCGGATATTCATTTCAACCATATCTTCGCGCTCAAGGCGATCGAAGCAAACGTCGCAAAGGTTCGTCTCAATCCCGGGAACATCGGTAACAAGAGCCGCATCTACGAGGTGCTGACGGCGGCAAAGAGCAAAGGCATTCCGATTCGCATCGGCGTCAATTCAGGCTCGCTTGAAGAGGACATTCTTACGAAACACGGGTACCCGACTGCCGAGGCGTTGTTCGAAAGCGCAATGCGGCATGTCGAGATTTGCGATGAGTTTGGCTTCAAGGATGTTATTATTTCCGTGAAATCAACCGACGTTCGTTTGATGATCGAAGCGTATCGGCTCGTCGCCGAACGGACGGACATTCCGCTCCATCTCGGAGTCACCGAAGCCGGCACGACGAAAATCGGGACGATAAAATCTGCGGTGGGCATCGGCACGCTACTCGCCGAAGGCATCGGTGATACCATTCGCGTCTCACTCACCGATGAGCCGGTGAAGGAAGTGGAAGTCGGGAAAGAGATTCTTCGCTCCCTCGGGCTCGCGTCGCGCAACGTTGAGTTGATTGCCTGCCCGACGTGCGGCAGACTGGAGGTAGATTTGTTCGGCATCATGGCGCAGCTCGAACAGCGCCTTGAAGGAGTGAAGAAACCCGTCAAGATTGCCGTGCTTGGCTGCGTCGTGAACGGTCCGGGCGAAGCGAGCGAAGCGGACATCGGCATTGCCGCCGGACAAGGAGTCGGCATTCTCTATCGCAAAGGCGAAGTGGTGCGCAGAGTAAAGGAGTCGGAAATTGTTGATGTGATTGTGGAGGAGGTGCACAGGTTTCAGCCTGAGAACGCGTAATGTTCGGCATCTCGTCCACATCGGAACAGCCCGCTCTTGCAGCGGGTTTTTCATTTTATTCTCGGCACAAACTTTCTATATTTGAACGGCACAAATCTTCATCACTCTTTGAGTATCGAGCGCAACATTCCCGTCATCAACGTCGGCGTACTCACTCGGACTGAAATTCATTTTGTTCTCAACGGTAGGTTTCACTCTGCTGAAATAGAAGGAACCATTAGCGGCACATGCGTCGCGCATCTTTCCGGCAATATCATCGTTATCGAATGCGACGGTGTGTTGCTGGGGGGCCAACGCGAGATACTACTCCAACCTATGGATGTCAGGAGTTCCTTCGTGTTGAAGGGTGTGACGATCGGCGTGCAGTTTCATTGGGAACGAAGAGAAGATCAGAGATTTGTCGGTGGGTTGAAACTTGTGCGGGATAACGACAAGGTTGCCGCTATCAATGTCGTTGATATTGAGAATTATTTGACAAGCGTTATTTCGTCGGAGATGAGCGCCGAGTGTTCGCTCGACTTGTTGAAGGCACATACGATTACTGCACGTAGCTGGCTTCTTGCCCAACTCGACAAATCTCGCTCACTGAAGTCCGGCGGGCACGCCTACCAGACGACCTTTGAGTCCGAAACCGAGCGCATTCGTTGGTACGACAGAGAAGACCATGCGTTGTACGACGTCTGCGCCGACGACCATTGCCAGCGCTACCAGGGCGTTACGAAAGCCTACACACAGCGGGTGAAGCAAGCTGTTGACGACACCTGCGGCGACGTGCTGTGCCACCACGGAGTGATTTGCGATGCGCGCTTTTCGAAGGCGTGCGGCGGCGTCATGGAATTGTTTGAGAACACGTGGGAGCCGGTCTCGCATCCGTATCTTGCTTCAGTGGTTGATACGGAATCGGAGCGAACGAGCTTCAGTATAGAATTTCGTGACGAAGCGAATGCGGAGCGCTGGATTCGCAGCAGCCCCGAAGCGTTCTGCAACACACAGGACGCGGCACTTCTCAAGAAAATTCTTCCGAGCTTCGACCAAGAGACTGCGGATTTCTTTCGATGGCGAGTTGAGTATTCTCAAGAAGAGATTGCTGACATCATCCATCGTAAGAGCGGAGTGGATTTCGGCGCGATTGTGGATTTGAAGCCGGTCGAGCGCGGTGCCTCGGCTCGTCTCATCAAACTGCGGATTGTCGGTACCAAACGAACGATGGTCATCGGCAAGGAATTGGAAATCCGTCGAACGCTTGCCCCCTCACACTTGTACAGCTCCGCGATCGTTTGTGAGACAGTGGGAGAGATGAATGGGATCCCATCGAGGTTCATTCTTCACGGCGCGGGATGGGGACACGGCGTGGGGCTGTGCCAAGTCGGCGCAGCGGTAATGGGCGAGCGGGGGTATGCGTACGAGACGATTCTTGCACATTATTTTCCACATACGGAAATCACGAGATTGTATTGACTGATGGTTGGCATGGGCTGTTGGGTGAACTATGGAGAGACGAAGGTGCAAAGGTTCATGGCAAACGATATCGAAAGGCTCTTGCTTACGACACGGTGGTTGTTTGCACGCGGCTGTAGGTGCTTGTCGCGTTGGGCGGCTTGTGCGGGGATGCCGCTGCTGTTACCACGAAGCAGCCCGCTGATGTGCGGCGCAGAGTGCACTGCGGACGTTGTAGTCTGTCAGCAGCCCCATCATTTCAGAAAACTCCTCTCCTCACGTTGTGCGTCCGACCTTTCGCTCGCCGCTGTGTGCTTTGTCCTCTTTGCTTTTTGCTCTCGCTTGCAGGCGCAGCCATCTTCGACGATTGACAAGACAAAGCATTTCATCTTGCTGGTTGTGCCTGAAGCCGATACAGTCGAATCGCCGACGGCGACGTACAGACTCTCGGCGAGCACAAATCCCGGTAACAAGGTGGAGGTTAATGGGAAGGTGCTCAAGGTGTATCCTTCAGGTGCGTTTTGCGGGAAGCTCGATCTGAATGTAGGAGAGAATGTTTTTGTGATCAACGCCGTGAGTCCGACGGGAGAAGTTGCGACGAAGACCTTCGTCATCAACCGCCCGAAGCCCATCGAAACGACGCGTGCCGACACGCTCATGATAGAGGACATCATGATGTCCCCGACACAGGACCTATGGCTCGATGCCGGAGATCTGTTGCAAGTGCAATGTAAAGGCACGCCCGGCTGTAAGGCAAGTTTCACGTTTGGCGACACGGCGAACGTCATTCCGATGAGAGAGCGACCGCTCACCAATGGGCGCGGCATCGGAGGGATTTATCGTGGAACGTACAAGGTGAAAGAGTCCGACACACTGGTGAGCCAACGTATTGTTTTCCACCTGAGAGACTCGTCCGGCAGGAGCATAACGAAAGCAAGCTACGCGAAAGTGTCATTCAAACCTTCTGTTCTTCCCATCGTCGGCATTACGAAGGGGGAGCGCCCGTACCTCAACACGGGCCTCGGCGAGGACCGGCTCGGAGGGCATAAGTTCTCCATCATCAATCCGAACATTCGCTTGAGGATCACGGGAAAAGTGCACGACATGTATCGCGTCGCGCTGACGAAGAATCACGAGGCGTGGATCGAAGACGATTATGTTGATCTGCAACCGGTGGGAACGTTCTTTCCCAGTTCGCTGACGGGAAGTATGACGGTTGGGAGCGACGGCAGCGCGGATGTAGTCTCGCTGACACTGTTCGACAAGCTCCCGTACTCTACATATCACGCGTTGAACCCGTCGCGCATCATCGTTGATGTGTATGGCGCTACGTCAAATACCAATTGGATCACTCAGAAGCCGACGCGCGAGATCACGAACGTTTACTACACGCAGGTCGAAAAGGAAGTTTTCCGCATTACCATCGAGTTGAAGCACAAACAGTTTTGGGGGCACGAAATCGGCTACGAGGGCAACACGCTGAAGATCAAGGTACGACCGCAGCCGGAGCGACTGAAACTCAACGCGCTAACAATCGCTCTCGATGCAGGGCACGGCGGCGACAATAAGGGGGCGCTCGGTTCCACCGGCGCGTTCGAAAAGGATGTGACCCTGGCGATCGTCAAGCATCTCAAGCGGTTGCTTGACGACAAAGGAACAAAAGTCATTCTCACGCGTACAGGCGATGCGAACGTGAGCATGACAGAGAGATTTTACACCGCGTATCGCGGCGGCGCCGACATTCTGATCAGCATCCATGCGAATTCGATTGGGCTTGCGAGCGATCCGGCGGACACAAAAGGCGCGGGGACGTTTTACAAGCACATCGGATTCCGTCCTCTCTCTCAACACATTTTGGAAGAAGTTGTGAAGACAGGGCTGGAGAATATGGGCAATGTCGGCAGTTTCAATTTTTCGCTGAACGGACCGACCGAGCTTCCTAGCGTGCTTGTGGAAACGGCGTTCATTTCTAATCCTGAAGATGAGATGAAGTTGCTGGAGGATGAGTTCCGAGGTGAGCTTGCCGAACGAATCGTTGACGGAATTGAGGAGTGGCTTGATTGGTGCGGCGAGTGACATCGCGATCCGCCGCTGGCGGCAAACAGATTTCCAAGCCATACGCGACATTGCCTGGACGACATGGCTTGCATCGTACTCGAGTTTTGTTCCGGAATCGGATTTGCGATGGTTCCTCGATGAATTCTACTCCGACGAGATGTTGATGAGGTTTTTCAACACCCGAAACGCAGTCACCTTCATCGCCGCTCGAGGCTCGGCAGCGGTTGGCTATGCGAAAGCCTATCTGAATGAAAACGATGATAAATTTTACATCGCGTCGCTGTATGTGATTCCACAATACCAAGGGAAGGGAATCGGCGGCAGGCTCATGGAAGCGAGCGAAGAGTACGCACGCTCGCTGGGCAAGGATGAAGTCTGGCTCGGTGTGATGGAACAGAATGTTCCTGCACTCGCATGGTACAAGAAGTTGGGATTCCAATTTGTCCACGAGGCGCCATTCGCAATGGGCACAACACTAGTGAATCACTTGATCGGTTTCAGGAAACTCTCTCCTCGAAAATAACATCCGCATGCATACCGACTCCGCACTTCCCCATCAGCAGTCCGTAATCTCCAGCGGGAGAAATCCCTGGACATGGATTCCAACTCTCTACCTTGCGCAAGGCATTCCATACGTCGTCGTTATGACGGTGTCGGTCATCATGTACAAACGCCTAGGAGTCTCCAACACGGACATCGCGTTGTACACGAGCTGGCTCTATTTGCCGTGGGTTATCAAACCGCTTTGGAGTCCGATCGTGGACATGTTCAGGACGAAGCGATTCTGGACTGTGACCATGCAACTTCTCGTTGGCGCGGGATTAGCATTAGTTGCGCTGACGATCCCGCTGCCGAATTTTTTTCAGTACACGCTCGCGATACTCTGGCTCATGGCATTCAGTTCAGCAACGCATGACATCGCAGCCGATGGCTTTTACCTGCTCGGTCTCGACCAGCATCAGCAAGCGGCGTTCGTCGGAGTGCGAAGCACATTCTACCGCTTGGCGATGATTTCGGGACAAGGATTGCTTGTCATTCTCGCAGGAGAGATGGAAACCCTCACGGGCGATATCGCCTATGCGTGGTCTATCACCTTTGGCGTGCTTGCCGCGCTCTTCATAGTGTTCTTCGTATATCACAAGTTCATACTCCCCTACCCTTCCGCCGACGTTGCCACACTGCGAGATAACAATGCCAGCCCGCTCTCCGAATTCCTCACGACGTTTTCCCTTTTCTTCAAAAAGCCGTTTATCATTCGCACTCTGCTCTTTCTCTCGCTCTATCGTTTTGCCGAATCACAATTGGTGAAATTAGCCTCGCCGTTCCTTCTCGATGCGACAGAAAAAGGAGGATTGGGATTGACGACAAGCCAACTGGGGTTCGTGTATGGGACGGTGGGGATCGCGGCGCTAACACTCGGCGGAATCCTCGGAGGGATTGCAATCGCACAACGCGGCCTGAAGTTCTGGCTCTGGCCCATGGTGCTTGCTATCAACATACCCGACATCATTTATGTCCTCTTCTCCCATTTCCAAACACAAAACATTCTCTTGATCAACATCGGCGTCGCTATCGAGCAACTCGGCTACGGATTCGGCTTCAGCGCGTTTCTCGTGTACATGATGATGATCTCCGAAGGTGAGCACAAGACGTCGCACTACGCCATCTGTACCGGCTTCATGGCATTGGGAATGATGCTACCGGGGATGTTCAGCGGATGGCTGCAAGAGCAGTTGGGGTATAAGCTCTTTTTCTGGTGGGTGATGATCTCGACGATTCCAAGTTTTATCGTCGCGGCGATCGTCAAGATTGATCCGGCGTTCGGCATCAAAACAAAATCCTAAACTCGAAAGAATGAGAATGGCAAAACCTTTCACCGTCTTTATACCTTACAGCGGCAATCCAATCACCAATGAAACGGTTGAGCAGCTTCATGCTACCGGTCTTGTCGAGAACATCGTCCTTCTCACAACCGGAACACCGGGCATGAGCATAGACGGCTGCGACTTTCTGCCGGTGGACTCGATCACCTCGAGTAGGACGATCCAACAGATCGCGAAGCGTGCAAAGACACACTTCACGTTGCTCATCTTGCATGACACGGCGATTGCCTTTGGTCAGTTCGCGCTCGAACGATTTCTCTCCGTCGCCGAGCATACCGTTTCGGGGATCGTCTATGCGGACTATTACAACATCAAGTTGGGTGTTCGCACTCCCTGCCCCGTTATCGAATATCAAGACGGAAGTATTCGCGACGATTTCAATTTCGGTTCGGTGATCTGCATGAACAGCGTAATCCTCAAAGATGCCGCCGCAGCAATCGCCGATACGGAATTGACATTTGCAGGATGGTACGCGCTGCGGCTCGCGATCGCACGCCACAGTCGCGTCACACGTATCGGAGAGTTCCTGTACAGCACGATCGAACGCGATCTACGCAAGTCGGGTGAGCGGCAGTTCGACTACGTTGATCCGAAGAATCGTCAAGTGCAACTTGAAATGGAAGTTGTCGCTACGGAACACTTGAAAAAGATCGGTGCATATCTGAAGCCGCACTTTCAGGAAGTCAACGTGAAGGAAGGAAGGTTCGAATACGAAGCCTCGGTTATCATCCCGGTCAAGAATCGCGTGAAAACCATCGGCGACGCCGTCGAGTCCGTGCTGAAACAACACACACGGTTCAAGTTCAATCTCATCGTCGTTGATAATCATTCGGTGGACGGGACGACTGACGTACTGAAGCAGTTCACCGCACGCGACAGCCGCGTGGTGCATCTCATTCCCCTGCGCGATGACTTGGGGATCGGTGGGTGTTGGAATGAAGCCGTCCATCACCCGCAGTGCGGACGATTCGCCGTCCAACTCGACAGCGATGACTTGTACAAAGACGCGACTACGTTGCAACGGATCGTGGACGTGTTTCATCAGGAGCGATGTGCAATGGTCGTCGGCTCCTACCAGATGACGAATTTCAAGTTAGAAGAAATCCCGCCGGGCGTCATAGACCACAAAGAATGGACACCCGACAACGGGCGCAACAACGCGTTGCGCATCAATGGGCTTGGCGCGCCCCGTGCATTCTTTACTCCGCTGCTACGCCGATTGAAAATCCCAAACGTCAGCTATGGCGAAGATTATGCAATGGGACTCGCGATCTCGCGGGACTATCAGATCGGAAGAATCTACGAGCCGATTTATTTGTGCCGACGTTGGGAGGGCAACACCGATGCCGATCTCGACGTGACCAAGCTGAACACATTCAACTTCTACAAAGACACGCTGCGGACATTCGAGATTTTTGCGCGGCAGAGGAAGAACGCTCTCGCACAAGCACAATCCCGCGTCAGGAAGAAAAAGCATCAACCAGCTCGTCGCAAGTAGAAACGCCATGTCGTCACCCTTCATTCTCTCCGACAACGAGCTCCATCGTTTCACCGACAGCGCCGACTGGGCTGACAAGGCATACGCGCTTCTCGCTCAACAGGAGGAGACATGGGACGTGCTTGCACGTAACTATCGTGAGCTTTCGAAAGTCAAATCGAGAGACCTTTCGATTGACGGCTCGACCTATCGTGTTCAGTTCAATCCGGGGAGAATCACCTCCACAGCGGCGAATGTTGATGAGCAGGCGATTCGCCAACGCGCATGTTTTCTGTGCTCGGCAAACCTCCCCGCACCTCAGCGCGGCTTGAAATACACCAACGACTTCATCGTCCTCTGTAACCCATTTCCCATTTTTCAAGAGCATTTCACGATTCCGCATCGTGAGCATGTACCGCAGCAAATCGGTAACTCGTTTCCGATGATGCTGAGACTTGCACAGGACTTGTCGGAACGCTACGTCGTGCTGTACAATGGGCCGAAGTGCGGCGCGTCCGCACCAGACCATTTGCATTTTCAGGCAGGCGAGAAGGGCTTCCTGCCGATCGAAGATGAGTACGAGGATTTGATTACGAGCGAGGGTGAAAAAATCGCAGACATCGATGGCATGCTTGTTTTCGGGGTTGCGAATTTCTTACGGCGCTTTGTTTCCCTCGAATCGGATAACGCACCACTGCTGCAACAAGCATTCGGCTTCTTCTATCGCACGTTTCAGGAAATCATCGCAAGTGATGAGGAACCGATGATGAACATCGTGTGCTCATTTCAGGAGGGCGAATGGCGAGTAATAATCTTTCCGCGGGCGAAGCACCGTCCGTCGTTCTTCTTCGAGCCTGGAGAAAAGAAGATGCTCATCAGCCCTGCAGCCGTAGATTTTGGTGGCGTGATCATTACGCCTGTCGAAAAGGATTTTCGCGCCGTCACGAAGGAACATCTTGTGCAGATGTTCGACGAGGTGAGCATGGCACGCGACATGTTTGCCGTGCTCGCCAACCGACTTGGCGAGAAGCTCGCAACCTCAAACCTCGAACCGTAACCCTCAACCCTCGCGCCGCTCAGGACTGAGGGATCAGGTTCCGTACTTTGCCCCAACCTGCCCGAGCGGACTCTTGAATTTGAAGCCAAAGAGCTCGGGGTTCTCGCAGATCACTGCCGCCGAGACGATGTGGAAGACATACTTCTCCGTCTCCTTCGGCACTTTGTCGCGGTACTGATTGAAGAATGTCCAAAAATTTCGATCGCGCGGATTCTGCGGCATCTTACGAATCAACCCTTTCACAACGTTGTGTCCCCAATTGTACGACGCCATGACAAGTAAGCCTGAGGCTTGCGCTTCGCCGTTATAGATGTCCGCAAGATACATGGCTGCGGCTTTCGTGGATTTGTCCGGGTCGTGACGCTCGTCGGCGGGATCGTATTTCGGCATGGCGGCGAGGGGTCCCGTCTTCAATCCGTACTGCTGCGCCGTCGTTGCGATGAATTGCCACATGCCCTTTGCGACACCGAACCGTGTCTGCGGTCCGACTTCCTCTTTCTTGAAGTCGCTCTCCTGTAAACCCAGAAAGAAGAAATGCGGCGGCAGATTTTGCGCCATCATTGCTTCGGCGATTTTCGGTGAGTAACCGTTCTCCTCCGCACGCGCAACCGCTTGGCGCAGTCGCGGGGATTTTTTCCATTCGCTGATATAGAATTTCACTTGCTCCACGAACTCTTTCGGCATGTTCACTTCGCACTCGCCAAAGACACGTGCGATGTGGAGAATGGATTTGTCCACCTCGTCTTTCACATCGTACACGCCAAGCTCTTTGACGAATTCATCATACTTATCTTGCAGTTCACGGCGACGCGCAATATACTTCGACGCTTCTTCTTTGAGCCGGGGGTCGTTCGATTGTGTCAGCTTCTGGACGAGCGAGGCATAGTCCAAATCCATCTGCTTCATTTGGTAGAAGATTTCCTCGGCAAGTCCCCGCAACTTCTCCTCATGCAGATGTTTCCATATCGCGTACGCCCCTGCAAGAACTGCGAGCGCAGTAGCGGCAATAATGAGGTTGGTGTACTTCTTCTTCCGTTTCTTGAACGCCTTGCGAACCATTTGCGTCCGCTCGCCTGCCGGACCACCGGTGTCTTCAAAGTAGTGCCGCTCGACGCTCGATAAGGACATATCCTGCTGCTTTTGTGCCGTGGTTGCATCGAGCGCGGCGCCGCCTTCAATCTCCAAAATCAAGAGGGGACCATTGGCACCAATGCCGAGACGCGTCGAGCGCGTGAGGGGAATACGCTCGATTCTCACACCGTCTTTGAACGTACCGTTGCTGCTCTTCAGATCCTCGTACCACCAGCGCCCATCACTGAACTCGACTTTGGCGTGGACACGACTGACCGCGGCATCTTGCAGCACGATCTCGCATTCCGTACCACGACCGATTTTGAAGTCGGCTGTGAATTCATAACGCTTTGTCGGCGATGGGTCGCGCTCGATGCGAACAACAATTGGGATGCGCTCTTCGGGAGTGGATTTCGTGACGAGCTTTGTATCCATAACTCTACTCACCGGTTGTTGAAATTACTTGGGGAAGATTGGGCTGCAAGTCCGGAGGGCTACACTGTTGACTTGCTGATGATAATATACAACCTCAAGTTAATTGGCACAACAGAAAAGTTTCTATTACTGCAATGATTTTGCGAATATGGTTGTAGTTGTTGAATCGGACTCTCGACCAGCCCCGTTGCGCAGAACCATGTGCGATCATCTTGACGTAAGGAACACTGCCGATGAGGAATACGCCGTCAGATGCAATCCGCTTGATGGCTGAGCTCGGGTTCGGCTGGCTTAGGGGCAGCGGGGGGGATGCGACTGAACTTTTGACGATGCAGCGCATTTGGCTTCGCGGCACAGACGACACTGACCACGATGCAGTCCGTCTGCAGCCCCAAACCTAATACATCAGATACTTTTTCGCTGTCGCCCGAAAGGCCGCAACGTCCTTCGATAAAAAGTGTTTCAGGTCTGCGAACTGCATTCGCTGCGTAAACAGTTTTCGCACTTGGCTCGACCCACAAATCTTGTCGAACATCTTCAACCGGCTGCTGTCGGCGAGTGCGAAGGGATTTTTGTCGGGATACAATTCGGCATGGACTTGCAGGCAATAGAATTGCACGCTCATCAACTGCGCTTTTGCGTAATCGGTGATGTAGACGTGCGCGCCGTGAAGGTTTTTGTCTTTGTGTTTACCGTAGTAGGGCTTGAAGGTGATTGGCCGGAAGAGGATCCCCTCGAGTTTCAAGGCGTTGAGTTTGTCGGTAAAGAGTTTCGGGTCGATCCATTCGGTGGCGAACGTTTGAAACGGAATGGTGTAGCCGACTCCTTCCGAGGTGACGCCGAGTTCGCCCAACATTCCCGTGCTCACGTAGTAGAAGGCCGACGTCGCTTCTGGAATGTGCGGCGAAGTTGGGACCCATTGCAAGCCTGTGTCTTTCCACGTCATAGAGCGCTTCCATCCTTTCATCGGGATGACGGTAAGCTTGCATCGTGTTTTGAGCATGTGTTCGTCATTCAACATCTTCGCTAACTCGCCGCACGTCAAGCCATACACGTACGGAATCGGATATTGACTGACGAACGATTCGAACCCCTGTTCGACGATGTTGCCCTCGATTTTGATTCCGCCGAGGGGGTTTGGTCGGTCGAGCACGAAGAACTCGATATGGTGTTCTGCTGCAGCTTCCATCGCGAGACCCATCGTGCTGATGTATGTATATGAACGAACGCCGATGTCCTGGATGTCGTAGACAAGGGCGTCAATGCCTTTCAACATGTCGGTAGTCGGCTTGCGCGTTTTACCGTAGAGGGAAAACATTGGGAGGTTTGTCGCAGAGTCAATCGCGTTTTCGATTTTGTCGCCCGCTGTGAAGTTACCGCGCACGCCGTGTTCGGGACCGAACAGCGCGACAAGGGTTACCTCCTTTGCTTCGAAGAGAATGTCAATTGTGGATTTGAGTTTCGAGTCAACGCCTGTGGGGTTAGTGATGAGACCAACCCTCTTGCCTTGTAGTTCCGTGAAATTACTCTCTCGCAACACCTCAACGCCAAGCTTGACGCGAGGCGTTTGCGAGAACGCCATAGCTGTAAAGGCAAACGCCAAAGTGACGAATGCCGTCACTTTCCGAAACGCTGAAGAAATCAGCCGCAGCTTCGTTAGGACGGGGCAGTGCCCCGTCCCTGCAAAAGGATTTCTTTGTGTAGGGACACGCCACTGGCGTGTCCAACCAAGTGAATTCTCTGCCAAGGTTTTCAAAAACCTCTTAGGCTGTTCACAACCTTCACCGTGAGGATGCATCTCACAGTTTCTCCAGAATGAAATTCGTCATCAACGTGAACAGATGCCTTTGCGCGACGGGGTCTGAGATGCCGTGCCTGCGGTCGGGATATAACATCGTATCGAATTGTTTTCCGAGCCGGATGAATTCGTTCATCAACACGATCACGTTTTGCCAATGCACATTATCGTCCGTTGTGCCGTGAACGATGAGCAACTTTCCTTTGAACTTGTCGGCGTATGTCATCACCGAGGTCTTCTTATACCCTTCAGGATTTTGTTGCGGCATGTCCATGTAGCGCTCGGTCCAAATCGTGTCGTAGAAGCGGAAGTCTGACACTGCCGCGCCGGCGATGCCTGCCTTGAAGTAGTCGGCGCCCATCGTCATCGCCATAAGTGTATGATAGCCGCCGCCGCTCCAGCCCCAAATGCCGATGCGCGACGGGTCAACGTAGGGAAGAGTACCTAAATATTTTGCCGCTTCGATAATGTCAAGCGTATTCTTGTAGCCGAGTTCACGGTTGGTAGTCTGACGAAAACTCTTCCCTCGCGCGTCGGTTCCCCGCGGGTCTATACTTGCAATAATGTAGCCACGCTCGGCAAGGAGCTGATACCATAAGTAATTTCTTCCACCCCACCGATTGGTGACGGTTTGCGGACCGGCACCATAGACATACATCAGCACAGGATATTTTTTTGACGCATCGAACTTCGCAGGCTTGAGCATATAACCGTTCAGCTCGACTCCATCGGGCGTTGTGAAGGTAAAAAATGAATGTTCGGTGACGGGCATGCCTTTCCATGCATCGAGTGTATTCTCAACGAGCGGTCGGACGAGAGTGCCGTTCGCTCTTTTCATCCAGACCTGAGACGGACGCTGCGCGCTCGAGAACGTGTGAATGAAGCATTTCATGTCAGGCGAGAATCGTGCCGAGTGCCAACCGGCTTCGCTCGTGAGCTTTTTCATACCGGAACCATCGAACCTGATCGAATAGAGATGTCGTTCGAGGGGCGACTCTTTCCCTGCGATAAAATAGATCAGCTGTTGTTGTTCATCTACTCCCACAACGTCGCTCACGTCCCAAGGTCCCTTGGTCACCTGCCTTTCTAACTTACCATCGAGCGTGTAAAGATATATGTGGGTGAAGCCGTCACGCCATGCCACCCAAACGAAACGCTTGCCGTCGTTCAAGAACATCGCGTCATCGCGCTCCACTTCGAGCCACGCCGAATCTGTCTCCGTCAGGATTGTTTTCATTGCGCCTGTTGTGACGTTGGCGAGCATCAGTTGTAGTGTATCTTGTCCGCGATTTAGTCGTTGAACAGAGAGAATATTAGGGTTGTTCGTCCATTTCACACGAGGGATGTAAATGTCGGGATTCGTTCCAAGGTCAAGCCATCGGACGGATTTGTCTTCGACATTGGCAACGCCGATCTGAACAAGAGAATTCTTGTCCCCCGCTTTGGGGTAGCGCATCGTCTCGACGGAGGCGTGTGCGTCCTCCATCGAATAGCTCACGAGGGGAAAAGTCGGGACGTGCGTTTGGTCTAATCGCCAGAAGGCAATCCGCTTGCTATCGGGCGACCAGTACCAACCGTCAATAATGGAAAACTCCTCCTCATACACCCAGTCGAATTTTCCGTTGAGAATGGTTTCTGAGCCGTCGAACGTCAGTTGTACTTCTTTGCGCGAGGCGACGTCCATGACGAATAAATTATTTCCGCGCACAAAGCCAACTTTCTTGCCATCGGGAGAGAGCTTGATAATTGCTTGTTCTTCTTTCGCGTCGCTCACCATGCGAAACGATTTCGACAGGCGATTGTAGATGCCGAAACTGCCGCCGGTTTTGGTTGCTCGTGCAGTGAGCGTTCCCGTCACCAGAATATTTGCTCCGTCCGCGGACCATTCGTATGAGCCGACACGTATGGGCTTGTCATCGGCTTTCTCTTTCAAGGCGGAAACATCCATCACGAGTTCTTTCTTTCCACTCCAGACATCTTGCAAGTACAAGTTGCGCTGTTTCGTGGTGGTGTCGGTATCGAAGTAAGAGAATTTCTTTCCACCGTCCACCCATTGGATGTTCTGGAACGATTTGAATGCGGCGCCGAGCCTGAACACCTCATCAATGGTCCAGCGATACTGCGCCGGCTGTGCGAAGAGAGACGAGCAGAGCGCGATGTGAATCGCGCCGAGAATCGCAATGCGTTTCATGTGATTGATATAGAGTTTGTTGAAGTTGGAGTTGTATAGTCAAAATCGTGTGTTATGCGGTGCATCTTGTTGAGGGTTGTTCATCCCTGTGTTGAACCACTTCGTGGTTCATCTCCCTATGTTCGTTTTTGCCACAGACTTCGTCTGCGGTTATTCACCTTGAATCCCTTCGGGATTCACTCGGTGCACTTGCTGTCAACAATCAACCGCAGCATTCGTTAGCAAAGCCCGAAGGGCTTCAACGTGAGTAACACCGCATGAAATGCAGTGGGTGCAAATACAGATCAATTCTCACAACCCGAA
>CAYUFU010000001.1:108225-110618 GCA_964444145.1 uncultured Chitinophagales bacterium | reverse complement strand
TGGAACTCGCAAAACGCATCAAAGGTGAAGAGCGACTGAAGCTCGTCACCCAATCGAAAACAACCAAGTCATAACCGATGGCAACATTGAATCTCGCCGACACGGTTGACGAACGGATGACGGAGCTGCGCGCGCTCCGCAGGCTTATCAACGCACCGACGCAGCGCATCGTGGATGAATTGGTGCGCCATGTCCGCAAGCTACACGCGGATGTCTATACGCCCGACGAGTTGACGAAGCTTCTTGTCCCCATCATCAACGAGGTGCTGCAAAAACGGATCGCCGCAAACGAGCAGCACGTGATCGCAACTCTCTCCCCTCTGATTGACAAATTGTTTTCGGAGCGCACGCACCAGGACAGGGCGGCAATGGCGAACGCGCTTGCGCCAACGGTTGCCAAAGCCTTACGCGAACAGTACGACAAAGTTCCGAGCGAAGTGGCTGAAGACCTCGCGCCGCTGATGGGAGACGCAATTCGCGAGCAAGTGCGTGAACAACGCGATGCAATGGTAGACGCCCTTTATCCTATCATCGGCTCGACGATTGCAAAATACATGGCGGAGTCGTTACGGCAGCTCGCAGAAAACATCAATCGAAAAGTCGAGAGCGCGTTCTCCTTGAGCGGACTCGCGCGCAAAGTGAAGGCGAAAGCCATGGGCGTTTCCGAAGCGGAATTGATTCTCGGCGAATCGTTGCCGTTCACGGTCGAGGCAGCATTTTTGATTCACAAAACCTCCGGCATCATCATTTCCGAAGCGCGTGCGATCGGAATTCAGCTCGACTCCGATCTGGTCGCAGGGATGCTGACGGCGATTCGCAGCTTCGTGAATAATTGGATTGCGCGGGCTGGTGACGTTTCAGAAATAGACGCAATCCAGTACGGACGCTCGAAGATCATCCTCGAAGTCGCAGGGCACTGTTACCTCGCAATCGTCGTGGAAGGTGAACCGCGACCGGAATTCGTCCGCCGCGTGCGCGCTACGTTGGCGCAGATCGTGGAAGAATCGGATCGCGAGATTGCAGCGTTCCGAGGCGAGGTCTCGTTCGTTCCGACGTCGGTGCATGAGATGGTGCGATCGCTACTTGACGAAAATCTTAGACCGCTCTCCGGAAAGAGGACTCGACGGTCGCTCGCTCGAACGCTTCTGCCGCTTGCGGCGATTCTCGCGCTGCTCATCGGTGCGCCGCTCGGCTGGCATTATTACCGACAGCAGCAGAACGAGACCATGGAGCTAACGATTCGCTCGGCGATCGAGCGCGCAATCGGATTCCATCCGACTTCACTCGACGTGAACGTCTCTGGCGACGACGTCGCCATTAGCGGCATCTTGCCGAACTCGCTGCTCGCCAAGCGAGCTCTCGAAACCGCCATCCGCACCGCTCAAACTGAGTCACCAGCATCCCGTGTCTCAAGCTCGATAACCGCAAGTATGCCTCCGCCGCATCCATCGGTCGTTGCGGCGCACGTTGAGATGGTAACGGCAGCATTCAATAAAATTGACGGCGTCGGCATCACTTCATCCTTCAAAGAGGGCCACGCAACCCTCTCCGGTACGGTCAGTGATAGAGTGCTTGGCGAGCACATCGTTGCAGAAATTGAGCGGCTCCCGGGCATCGCGTCGCTTTCCCACTCGTTCAGGAATCGAAAGCCGACGATTGACGCAAAGATTTACTTTCTCCGCTCGACAGAATTTACCGAGGACGCGACCCAGAAGTTGCGAGAGATACGAAATCTCCTCGAACAATATCCGACGGTGAATCTTCGCATCATCGGCCATAGCGATGAACTCGGCACGCTTGCGCGGAACCTGCCACTGACTCTCGCACGAGCAGTTGCCGTCCGCGACGCGCTTGTCCAACTTGGCGTTGCCGAGAATCGCCTCCTCGTAGAAGGTGAGGGTAGACCCGTGCCGGGACTCGATCCGGCGAGCCCCGAAAATCGTTGCGTCCGATTCCAGACTATTGAATCACGATCCCCCACGATGCAGTGACGCCAACAATCTATAAGAAAGTCTGCCTGTTGGGAGATTTCGCCGTCGGCAAGACAAGTCTCGTGCGCCGCTACGTTGACAATCAATTCAGCGATAAGTATCTGACGACGATCGGGGTAAAGATTTCGCGCAAGCTGTTCGAGTTACCGAATAACGCCGGTGAGTGCGTAGCGCTGCAACTTGTAATTTGGGACCTCGAAGGGAAAAGTGATTTTGCCGAAACAGCGGGCGCGTACCTGCAAGGCGCCAGCGGCGCAATCATTGTGGGCGACCTCACGCGACCCGATACACTCGCGAACATCGCTAATCATATCAAAGCGTTCCTCGCAATCAATCCACAAAGCAGCATCATCACGGCATACAACAAGAAGGATTTGTTGGAGGGAAAGGAGCAGGCGGCGC
>CAYUFU010000001.1:91172-108125 GCA_964444145.1 uncultured Chitinophagales bacterium | reverse complement strand
ATCATCACGGCATACAACAAGAAGGATTTGTTGGAGGGAAAGGAGCAGGCGGCGCTGCCGCGCTTTGAAGGGCACGACCGCGTCATCGGCACAGTGTGTACATCGGCGAAGAGCGGCGACGGAATCGAGCACCTCTTTACATCGCTCGGACGGAGAATGATCGGATGACGATGAGGGATTCATTTGTCAGGGAACTCCTTGGCGAGTGTCGTCTTGAGTATGTCGTGCTGGACGCCAAGCTGCGCATTCTGCGAATGTCGAAGGATGCCGCACAATTTGCAGAAACTCCGCATGCGGTAGTCGTCGGCGGGGATGTTCGCGAGGCGTTTCCCGAGATCGTGGGTGCTGAGCACGCACTCACCATCATCGCCGATTCGAAACTCGGCGAATGGAACGTGCGCAACGTTTCACGCGCGCACGTCGAGAGGAACGTGACGCTCGACCTCACGATAGTCCCGACCATCAGTTACTCGCACGAGAGGCTTGCGTTGATCATCGAGGATGTCACCGAGCGCGCCGCAATCGAGCAGAAGCTTCTCCAACACTCGAACGAAACGAAACTCCTCCTGAATACTGTCGCGGCTACAAAAAACTATTACCAACGCATATTCGAAGGAATATCGGACGCACTGCTCGTCTGCTCACCCGATGGCATTGTGCACATGACGAACGCTGCGGCAACGCGCTTGTTCGGCGTGCACAAAGGTGAGTTGGTAGGAGCAGCCTTGCCGAAGCTCTTTGGACCCGACTGCCCTGTTTCGCGCACTACTCTTCCGCAGAATGTTGAATGCCTCGCTCTCTCACATGAGGGGGGCGAGATTCCTGTTGCAGTCTCTTCTTCCATCATTGAAAACGGAGAGCGAGAACATATCGTCGTGCTCGCGCGGGATTTACGCGAGAAGAAACATGCCGAAGCCGAAATCAGCAAGCTGCATGCGGAGAACCTCTACTTGAATGAGGAAGTTGCCTCGACGGGGAATTTTTTCGAACTGATCGGCACATCGGCGGCGATGAAAAAAATCTTCAAGCAGATCGAGCAAGCTGCTCCCACCGATTCGACGATACTGCTGCTTGGTGAAACGGGAACGGGCAAGGAGTTGATTGCTCGGGCACTTCATCGGCTCAGCCCACGGAAAGAGAAGATTCTCGTCAAAGTCAACTGCGCGGCGCTGCCGGAAAATCTTGTCGAGAGCGAGTTGTTCGGTCATGAGAAAGGCGCATTCACTGGCGCGGACGCACGCCGGATCGGACGCTTCGAGCACGCCGACGGTGGGACGATTCTTTTAGATGAAATCGGCGACCTCCCGCTGGCGGCGCAGGCGAAACTTCTTCGTGTCTTGCAAGAGAAAGAGTTCGAGCGCGTAGGAGGAAATCAGCACCTTCACGCGGACGTACGAGTGATAGCCGCAACTAATCGAACGCTGGAAGACGCGGTCCATAAGGGACGCTTCCGCGACGATCTTTATTATCGTATCAATGTCTTTCCGATTCACGTTCCGCCTTTGCGCGAACATCGCGAAGACGTGCCGCTGCTTGTTCAGCACTTCGTCAAAAAATTTGCGGAGCGAATGAAGAAGAGAATCGTCAGCGTTGACAAGAAGGCTATGGACACGCTTATCAAGTATGACTATCCGGGAAACGTTCGCGAGCTGGCGGCAATCATCGAGCGGGCAGTGATTTTGTGCAAAGGAGAAACGTTGAAGGAAGTGAATATCGCCTCGCCGGGTGCGAGCAGGATCGCGAAACACACGTCCCTTACGTTAGAGGCAGTGGAACGGCGGCATATCCTTGCTGTGCTTGGAGACGTCGGAGGCATCATCGAAGGACCAAAGGGCGCAGCGGTGCGCCTGGGGATCAATCCCTCGACGCTGCGGAGCCGCATGAAGAAGCTTGGCATCCGTCGAGTGGAGCGATTCTCAGAATAATGCGCCGTTTGGGGATTTCGTTCTTACAAAAAAATAATTTGCGCTATTGATCGGAATTCTCTACATTTACAAAGCCTATCAATCCGAACAATCGGTCAACTTGCTCCAATATCAGGCTTTCGCAAGTTCTTTACATCTCAACAACATCACGAAATCAGATTGAACGAAACTCGAAGTGACCCCGCTGTAGCGGGGTTCCGAGACCAGTGGTACTTGGGTTGTTGTCTATCAAAAGTAACACTTCTAACATCATCCACAATCACCAAAAGAAAGGAACACAAGATGAAACAATGCTCCGCTTTGTGCACGCTGTTGCTTGTGTGTGCACTTGCTATCCCTGCTCGAGCGCAGTTCCGCGACATTGGACTTGGCGGCGGCGTTGCGTTCGGAGGGGTTCTCGGCGCAACAGACGACCTCGCAAACAAACAGGGCCGTTTCTTGGCACGTGCGTTCTTGCGCGCGCCGATCGTCAACGGCGTGCAGGTGGAATTGGGCGCGGGGCTCGGCAGGCTTCACGGCATCAACTCTGCAGGCGCATCGAAAGGTAATGGCGATGGTTCGACAGCATTGAGCCAGCTCGTTCCCCTGGATCTGCGTCTGATGCTCAGCCCATTCTCGTTCGAGAGCTGGAATCCGTTTATCTATGTCGGCGGCGGCGTCATTCGATATGACCTCGAAGAAGTTCCGGGCAACTCAGATCCGGCAGTCAAGGACAAAGGCTGGAGTGGCTACGCCCCCGGTGGGATTGGTTTTCAATTTCGACTTGACGACCATACCGCACTCGAGTTGAGCGGCGGATATAACTACGTCTTCGACGACAAGATCAACAAGATCACGGTTAACTCGCAAGCCAACGGCAAGAAAAAGGACGCATACTGGAACGCACTCGCGGGTTTAACCGTCGCTAGTGAATGCGGAAGCTGCGACCCTGACGGTGACGGGCTCTCCAACAAGGAAGAGAAACAACTCGGCACCAACGGCAGGATCGCAGATACCGACGGCGACGGCTTGAGCGACGGAGCGGAAGTGCTCACGCACAAGACCAATCCGACGAAAGCTGACACCGACGGCGACGGCTTAAAGGACGGCGAAGAAGTGAACAACTACAAAACCGATCCCAACAAAGCCGATACCGACGGCGACGGTTTGAACGATGGACAAGAAGTCGGCAAGACCAATACCAATCCGTTGAAGGCTGACACCGATGGCGACGGTCTCAACGACGGCATGGAAGTGAACACGTCGAAGACCGATCCGAACAAAGCCGATACGGATGGTGATGGCTTGAGTGACGGTGCGGAAGTCAATACACACAAGACCAACCCAAACAAAGCCGACACCGACGACGGCTCAGTGAACGACGGAACCGAAGTCGCAAATAACACCAATCCTCTCGACGGCAGCGATGATGTCAAGAAGCCGGCGCTCGAAGTTGAAGTCGGCAAGGCGATCGTGCTCGAAGGCGTTGTCTTCAAAACGGGCAGCGCGGTAATCGAGCCGTCATCGGAAGAAATCTTGATGAAAGCCTTCAACACGCTGAGCGAAAACAAAGACCTCCAGGTTGAAATTCGCGGTTACACCGACAACGTCGGCAACCGCAAATCCAATTTGCGTCTGTCGCAGCGTCGCGCGGATGCCGTGAAGGCGTGGCTTGTGAAGAAAGGCATCTCCGGCGATCGCATCGGTGCGAAGGGTTACGGTCCTGATAATCCAGTCGCAAGCAACAAGACTGCAGAGGGACGTCAGAAGAACCGCCGTATCGAGTTTTTCCGAACAAGGTAGGTTCTGAACTTCACGTGTGCCTCCGCCTTTACGGGGAGGCACACGTTCCTGTTTTCACAACACGATCGGTCTGCATCCGCTTTTCTCACACTGTTCAACCAACCAACAGTGGCAGATCGAGAGACACTCCTCCAACCGGAGTATTCGTCGCGCGCAACAATCTCCATCCAACAGTAACGAAAGGGAGTACCATGTCTATGATGTCGGAATTCAAATCCTTCGCGATGAAGGGGAACGTGCTGGATTTGGCAGTGGGCGTGATCATCGGTGGCGCGTTCGGCGCGATCGTGAATTCATTGGTCGCCGATATTATTACGCCGATCCTGGGGGTCATTACAGGCGGAGTAGATTTCTCAGGCCTTGCCGCAACAGTCGGTGCAGCAAACATTGCGTACGGGAAATTCATCCAATCAATTATCTCGTTCCTCATGATTGCATGGGTGCTCTTTATGCTCGTGCGTGCAGCAAACAAGTTGAAGAAAGCCGAAGCTGTTGCTCCTCCACCACCCCCGCCGAGGAGTGAAGTGCTCTTGGAAGAAATCCGTAACCTCTTGGCAAAGCGATAATCTCGATTCAGCGGGAGTCACATTCGAGAACAAAGAATGCATCAACCAATAAACCAAGGAGAACTATCATGCTGAAAGAAAAATATGCATCTGTGCTGTCCGAGGCGTCCAAGTTGGGCGTCCGCTTGGATAGTGTGGTCGAAGAAGGGGGCAAATTGAAAATGAAAGGCATGGCGCCCTATCAGCTCGATAAAGAATTAGTGTGGGACAAGATCAAAACCATCAGCGGATGGGAGAACGAAATAGCCGCCGACATTCGCGTCGAGAAGACCGACATCTTTGGCGTGTACACCGTGCAAGCGGGCGATACGCTTTCAAAAATAGCGAAGGGCTTGCTCGGCAACGCGAATGCGTACATGAAAATCTTCGACATCAACAAAGACGTGTTGAAGAATCCCGACCTCATCAAGGTTGGACAGAAAATCAAATTGCCGAATCCGTAACTCTACGCACTTCTGAAGTTCCACTGACAGGGCGGTGCCGAACGTGATGAAGTATCTCTGCGAAAGCCTGACGGCGACGACGTCAGGCTTTCTTTGTACTGTTCAGACATTCATCAACAAGAAAGGAACTCACATCATGAAAGCAATGATGCTTGGCTTTCTCATCTCAACTACGACCCTTGCGCAAACCGACACGACCAAGCCGCCGGAATGGGGCTGGAAACACTCGGCGACGACGGGTTTGAATCTTGCGCAGATCGCCTTTACCAATTGGACGGCCGGCGGCGACAATGCGCTCTCCTGGACGCTCGGCCTCGATGGCAAATCCGTGAACGACCAGGAGCAAACAAACTGGGCGAACAGCTACAAGTTTGCGTTCGGGCAAGCACGCATCAGCGACGCGGGCTTGCGCAAAACGGACGACAAGATTGAACTTGAATCCGTTCTCACGTACAAGTTGAGCCAATACGTCAATCCTTACGCGGCGGTAACATTCAAATCGCAGTTTGCACCGGGCTACAAGTACAAAGCCGGACCCGCAGGCAGCGACGTGAAAGTGTCGCAGTTCTTCGACCCCGCATATCTTACCCAAAGTGTCGGTGCAGGCTGGTGGGTGAACAAAGAAGTAAAGACGCGGCTCGGCTTTGGCTTGCGCGAAACACTCTCCGACAAGTTCGGTTTTGCCGACGATGCGAAGACGGCAGGCTATGAATCGTCGAAGGTCGAAGGCGGTTTGGAATCGGTGACCGATGTTGATTGGAAGCTTGCCGAGAATATCCTCTTCACATCCAAGCTCGAAGCCTTCGCTCCGTTCAAGACGATTGATCGCGTGGATCTGCGAAACGAGAACAAACTCGTCATGCAAGTGAACAAATACATCACGACCCAACTCATTCTGCAACTACTCAACGTCGCCCCATTTCCACGCACACAGGTTAAGGAAGGGCTGTCGCTTGGGTTCGTGTACAATTTGTTTTAGAACATCTTCACATCCGATTTCCGTAGGGACGGGGCAAGCCCCGTCCTTGCTGTTTTGGACAAATCAGTTCTGATGATGAAATCGCGATTCGCAAAACTCCCTCGCTCGTTCTATCTTCGTCCCACATTACACATCGCGAAAGAACTTCTCGGCGCATTCCTCATGAGAAAACTCAAGAACGAGATCCTCATCGGCAAAATCGTCGAGGTCGAAGCCTACCTCGGCGAAAACGATCCGGCCAGCCACGCTTATCGCGGACGAACGCAGCGCAACGATGTGATGTTCTGGAACGGCGGACATCTCTACGTTTATTTCATCTATGGCATGCACTTTTGCTGTAACGTTGTAACTGGGCGGGAGGGCATCAGCGGCGCGGTTTTGCTGCGCGCAGTCGAACCGATTGCCGGATTGGAAACGATGGCGCGTAATCGAGGCATTGCGTTGAATTCTGAAAAAGACATGTGGAATTTGTGCAGTGGGCCGGCAAAACTGTGTGAAGCCTTTGCAATCGGAAGAAACGAAAACGGAACCGACTTATGCGGCAACAACATTTGGCTGGCGGAAAGGCGCGGAGCAGATGAGCGCTATCGCATTCTACGAACATCGCGCGTTGGAGTCACCAACGGCACAGAGCATAAGTGGAGGTTTTGTATAAAGGACAATCGGTTTGTGTCGCCAGGAAGACCTGCCTTGGGGTGAAGTGGCGAAACGAGTACCCTGCCGTTGCCTTCCTCACTCACCAGCTCCAACAAGAGTTCTCCGAGTGAGCACGCGAACGCTGCTACGGATCGTACACATAAATATTGTTGATGATCGGATCGTACGTATGATGCGCGATGATCCGCTCAAGAATCGAAACGGAGATTTTCGATTTGTCGGAAAGCAGTTTCGTTCCGCTGCCCGTCGTCAGGTCGTGCGCGATGGTCATCCCTACTTTCAGCTCTTGGACTGAGACTTGCCGCTTTCCCTCGCGCCAGGTCGGGTTCTCGATCACTTCAAGATATTCACTCACGAGTTGGACGATGTGCACGTCGAGCACTGTTCCTTTGTTCCTGTTGAGCGTTCCGACGAGTTGCTCGACAGAGGGGTTTCTCAACATCGTTTCCAGTTCGATCAAGTTAATGGCGCGGAGGATTTTCGAGTGCAGAGGAATCTGATCCCGGGTGAGCTTATCCGGATAGCCGCTCCCGTCGTAATTTTCCATTTGATGGCGAAGAAACCTGCCGACCTCTTTCAAGCTTGGAATTCCCGCAAGAATGAGTTGTCCCATAATCGGGAAATGCGAGACAGCGCTCCGCTCGTGCTCGTTCAATTGCACGTACGGTTTCTTCACCAAGTCATCGGGAAAACTGACTTTGCCGATCTCATGCAAGCGCGCGGCTATTTGCATGAGCTTAAGGTCATCGTCTTTCATTTCTAATCGCTCACCGACCCATGTGCTCATCGCGGCAGCGCGCTCGCCGCGCAGCGAGGCGTTCGGCACACGGTGCCCGATCAGATGCGTGAGCAGGGAGATGATGCCCATGAAGCCGACTTCCAATTCCTTATTCAACCGCGCCAGCTCTTTCTTTTCCGCCTCTACTTCATCGTTCAGCTCCTGAATGCGGAGGGCAGCCCGAATGCGCGACATCAGTTCTTCGGTGTGAAACGGCTTCGTGATATAATCGTCTGCACCGAGATCGAGTCCCCGCACGCGTTGCTCAATCGTTGTCGCCGAAGTCAGCAGAATGAACGAGGAACGCCGCAACTGCGGATGGGCCTTGATCCGTTTGCAAAATGTGAAGCCGTCTTGCTCCGGCATATAATAATCGCTGAGGATCACCTCTGGCTGATGTTTCTCTGCCATGGTATAGGCAGTCAGAGCGTTCGTCGTGGTCAGTACGAGATAATCCGCCATGGATTGAATCGCGTGACCGATCACCTGCAACTGGACCTCGTCGTCATCAACGAGAAGAATCTTCGGCGGTTTGTTCATGAGGTTTCGGGCTTTCGAATTTGATCAAAATGCTGATGCGCCGGTTCGACTCATCGAACGGGCGATTGCGATCGCGAAGCTTCGTATCAGCGTAGCCCCGGATCTCCGAAATCTGTTGGGCGCTTAGTCCGTTGGTCATCAACACTCGTCGCGCTGCATTCGCACGATCGGCACTCAATTCGTAGTTCGTGTAGCCGGCAATCGTCGAGTACGGTCGTGCATCGGTATGCCCTTCAAGCACGACTTTATTCGGCAGGGCGCCGACCTCTTTTCCGATAGCGGCGATCACGCCGACCGCTTCCGGCTTCAAGCGCGCAGTCCCGATGTCGAAATACGCGTTCGTTACCGATTCGTACAATTGAATTCGCAATCCTTCGTCGGTCATTTCAACGGACATCTGTTTTAGCAAGCCTTTCAGCGTCGTATCGCGCTGAATATCGCTGATGATTTTTTGCGCGGTCTCCTGGAGGCGTTTCGTTTCGCGCTGCAAGTTCTCCTCCACCACCTGATTCGTTGTCATCAAACTCGTGCCAGCGAACATCCCGCCCCCTTTCGTGTTCTCGAAAAACGCACCGGGGTCTTTGAAATAGTTGGCAACGTATTGCTTGACTTGCTTGCTTTGTCCAACGATCCACAGCACGATGAACAACGACATCATTGCAGTGACGAAGTCCGCGTACGCAACTTTCCACGCGCCGCCGTGGTGACCGCCGTGGCCGCCTTTCTTTTTCTTCTTGACGATGATCGGTATGTCCGCGTGCTTGCTCATGCCTGTTACGCGCTCTTCAATGCTTTGACCGCTTGCTCAACTTCCTGGAACGACGGGCGCACGTCGCTTGTGATGACACGCCGCGCGAACTCGACAACGACCATCGGCGCGTTCCCTTTTGCGTAAGCAACGATTCCTGCCTTGATACACTCAAAGTAACGCGCTTCGGAGGCGCTCAACAGGTCCATGTGCGTTGAGATCGGACCCATCAAACCGTACGACAGCAGAATGCCAAGAAACGTTCCGACGAGCGCCGCGGCGACTTTCATACCGATTTCCGCGGGCGGGCCTTCGATCGCTTGCATCGTAATGACGATGCCAAGCACGGCGGCGACGATACCAAGGCCCGGCAAGGCATCGGCAACCTTTTGCACCATGCTGCTTGCCGTATGCGCCTCGGCGTGGTGCGTGTCAATATCTGCTTCGAGCATCGCTTCCAAATCATGCGGCGGCACACCGCCGCCCATGAGTAACTTCATCGTGTCGGCAAGATAATAGAGCGCGTGCTTGTGGTGCATCAGGAATTTGTTTTTGGAAAAAATCGCACTCGACTCAGGCTTCTCGATATGCTGCTCGATGGCAATCAGTCCATCACGCGTCGCGGCGTTGAACAACTCGAACATCGTCTTCAACAAATTCAGATACTCATTTTTCTGGAATGGGTCCCCTTTGAACAACGTAACGATCTTTCCCGTGAGTCCTTTCAACACGCCGAGCGGTGTCTGCACGAGCAACGAACCAATTGCCGCACCGCCGATGATGATGAACTCTGACGGCTGGACAAGCACCCCGAGCGGTCCACCATGGCTCATATAGCCGCCTAACACGCAACCAAAGACAACTACAATTCCAATAATCACAAACATGGGGGGTTCCTTGAACGTTAATCTTTCTCAGGCTGTTGTGTCTTTCCCAACAAACTTGCTGCTTTCACTGCGTCGCTCTTTTTCACCGCCGCCGCGAGTTGGTTTTGTTTCTCGATCTCTGCATAGATTTCTGCGCGATAGATCCGCACATCTTGCGGCGCCTCAAGACCGATCTTCACCTGCCCTTCACTAATGTGCAAGATTTTCAGGCGAATGTTATCGCCGATCTGTATAGCCTCGTTCAACTTCCGTGTTAGTATCAGCATCCGTGCTTTCCCCTTTGCTACGCCGCCACCAGCGCGCGCGCGCCGATGAATCGGTGTTGAATAGCGAACCGCTCATCGGGCAGGATGATTTGCTTTGCCGTACGCGTCGCGGCGTCGAATAGAATTGGGCTACGCAAGTTGACGGTTGACTCCTCGATCGGGTCCTTGAGCGAGGCGATCACGGCGACCGTCGCTCCCGCCGGAAACGCATTGAGCGACTGATAGTTCGTGACGACGAGCTGAGGATCGAGAATCGGTAAACACACGTCCTCGTCTTCGATCGAAACCAGCCAGCGAAACGGTTCCGTCTCCGCGTCGTTGACCACGACGAACGATCGAAGCTGTTCGAAACCGATCAGCCCTTCAGAAAATGTGAAGATATGCTCGCTTGCATATTCGATTTCCCCTATTTGCGCGTTAAAGCATTTCATCCCCTGCATCCTTTTATTGTTGAGCTTGTTGTCTCGATTCTGTTGAGAGTATGACTATATCCACGCGCCGATTTTTGGCGCGCCCTTCCACGGTGGTGTTTGGCACGAGCGGCTTGTATTCCGAGTAGCCGACCACGCTGAATTTTGACGCTTCCAACCCGCGCTTCGTCATCAGATAGTCTGCCGTAGTCATCGCCCGTGCAACCGACAAATGCCAATTCGATGGAAACGCTGCCGTGTGAATCGGCACGTTGTCCGTGTGCCCTTCGACGCGAATGTCGTTCGGCAGCGTTTTCAATACCCCCGCAAGCAAATCGAGGCTGCTCGTTGACGTGCTTTTCAAGTCGGCTTTGCCCGACGCGAAGAGCAGCTCTTCCGCGAGATGGACCACGACACCACGCGAGTCGTGCGACACCGTGATGAGATTCGATTTCAAATCTTCATACATCGCGCTGCGTACTTTGTTTGCGATGTCCTCTTGCTCCGTGAGCGCGCCCTGCCCGGGTAAGACCGATTGATTCCCATCCATCCCTGCGGGCGCGCCAAACACTCCGCCGAGCGCCTGCATGACTTTCGAGTATTGTTCGCTATCAACTTTCGACATCGCGTACAGGATCACGAACAGACCGAGGAGGAGGGTGATCAAATCCGCGTAGGTCAAGAGCCATCGCTCGGTGTTTTCGTGGCTGTTGGGTTTCATTCGTTGTCGTGTGCGCCTCATGTCGCCGCCATCTCCCGTTCGCTCACCGGTAGCATCGCTTCGAGCTTCGCCTGAATCACGTTCGGCACTTCCCCCGCCTGAATGCCGAGCACCCCTTCAAGAATCACGTCGAGATGCAGATGCTCTTCGTCGTGAATACGTTTCAGCTTGTCGTAGATCGGCAGCCAGACGATGTTTGCCATGAACACGCCCCACAGCGTGGCGATGAAGGCGCTCGCGATGTGGTGAATCAACGTGTTCGGATCATCGCCCGCTGCGGCGAGCGTTGCAATCAAACCCATTACCGTTCCGATGATGCCCATCGTTGGCGAGTAGCCGCCCATCTTATGAAAGATAGAAGCGTTCTTGTCATGTCGCTCGCTCACGTAATGAATCTCCGTTTCTCCCAATCCTCGCAAACTATGCGCATCTATGCCGTCAATGACAAGGCGCAGGGTTTTTTGCAAGAACGAATGCGGCGCGTTGTCTACGTGCTTTTCGATTGCGAACAATCCTTCCCGTCGCGCAATCGTTGCAAAATAGACGAGTGCATCAATCGTCTTATGCACCTCCTGCTTCGGCGGACGCACAGCAAGCATCATCAGGGTAAAAATGTTTCTCACACTCCCCATCGACGTTCCGATCAATGCTGCCGCAATTGTTCCTCCAAACACGATAAGCATTGCGGGAAGCAGGATCAGCGCTCCAACTTTCCCTCCCTCCAGCATAAATGAGCCGAAGATGACTGCAAAGCCGAGTACAAGTCCGAGTATCGTTCCCGCATCCCACCGTGTTTCCATTTATCTCAGAAAGTCCATCAACGTTTTCGGAATCAGCCGCGCGCCGGTGCTCAACGCAGCATCGAGCATCAGTTCTTCTTTCTTCAAGAGCAGTGAGGCTTCCGCAAAATCCGTGTCTTGATCCACGGAGAGCAGGCTTTCCAAATGGTTGCTCCGTTCAAGCAAGAATTCTTCGTCCATCTGTAGCGCTTGCAGGATCAAACCGGCTCGTCCGCCTTGCGCAGCCACGTGGTCGAGCTGCGCGCTCACCGTGTCGAACTGGGTATCCGTCGGCACATTGCCTGCGCGCATCGTGTCGCGTATTTGAATCAACGTCGTAAATATCGTCACGCCCTGAAACGCTTGCTGGCCGTCAATGTTGATGGTTTGCAGTGTCCCGTCGTTTACAAACACTTGAATGTCGCCCGTGATGCCGTTCGGATTGATCGTCACCGCAGAGCGGTCTGCGGCGAGAATGAACGGCGCGTCGGTCGTCTGCGTGCCGCCAAACAAATACTTGCCGTTGAATTTCGTGTTCGCCGTCTGGACTGCGTCGGTAAGCAATTGATCAATCTGGTTGGCGAAGGTTCCGAGATCCGGCGTGCGGCTGCCGCTGCGCGCTTTGCTGAGAATCTCTTTCGCTTCGACCATCAAATCGCCGAATTTGTTCAGTGCATGCTCGGTTGCGGTCATCATCGCGTAGCCGTTGCCAACGTTGGCAGTGTATTGCGCGTTCTGCTCGATGGATTTTTTCAAACGCAAAATCCGATGTGCTGCTTCCGGATCGTCCGATGGGTTCACCACGCGTTTGCCCGTCGAGAGTTGATCTTGCAACTTGCTCATGCGAACGCGCGAGCGATTGACGTTCAACAGAAAGTTTTGTGTGAATGTGTTTTCCGTGACTCTCATACTGTTACACCATGCTGAGGATTGTTTCGAACATCTCATCTGCCGTGCGAATAACACGCGCAGCGGCTTCATAGGAGCGCTGAAACCTGATCATATTTGTCATCTCTTCATCGAGCGAAACGCCGCTGACAGCTTGCCGCTGCCCATCGAGCTGCGCAAGGACGAGTTCCGCACCCGTCACCGACCCACTTGCGGTCGTGACTGCCGAGCCGATATCACTGACGAACCGCCCATAGTACTGTGCAAGCGTCAACGTGTTGCCGCTCATCAGTCGCTCCTCGGCTATACCAAACAGCGCGAGCGCATTTTGATTGTTGCCCGGCTGTCCGTTCGATGACGCAGCAATGTTGTTGATGTTCGATGAAATAGGAGTACTGACACGCATCGTCGCCGCGTCCGTTCCGGTGAAGAACGCAATGCCCGTCGGCGGCGGGGTGCCGATGCCGTAGCCGGCCGAGTGCACGGCGTTCACACGCGCAATCACAGCACTCGCAAGGGAGTCGAGCTGGGCCAGATAACCGGGGATCGTCGTGTTGTGCATTTCGAGCATGCCCCCCAATTCGCCTCCCGTCACTTGAATAGCTAATCCACCGGTCGTGGAGATTTGCAACGTGCCGCCGACCAACGAGCTTTGCAGCGTCACTGAACTTCCGTTACCCACAACTTGCATTCCGCCGATCGAAACGATCATCGAGCCGTTGCTGTCCTGCGCGGCGGAGACATTCACAAGCTGCGACAGTTGATCAATAGCCGCGTCGCGCTGGTCCATCAAATCACCGGGCTCGTTGCCGGCGCCACGCGCTTGCGTGATCTGCCGGTTCAAATCTGCGATCTGCCGCGTGAGCATGTTGATAGAGGTGACTTTGTTCGCTGCATCGTCGGCAAGATTTGTACGCTGCTGCGTGAAATCCGTGCTGAGACGATTGAATGTTTCTGCCAGCCTCACTCCTTGTCGCAGCACGGCGCTTCGCGGTCCCGCCTCTTCGGGATGCGACGCGAGTTCCTGAAAGCTATTGAAGAACGCGTTCATCGCCGCTTGCAAGCCGTTATCGCCTGGTTCGTTCAGCGCCGCTTCGATCCGGCTGAGTGCCCCATGTCGGAGCGTTGCTGACCCGAGTGAGGCGCTCGCCTGACGGAATTGCACATCCGCGAATTTGTCGCGCAAGCGGTTGACATGCTCGACACTCACGCCTGTACCAATGAACAACCCCTGCGCGTTCATTATCGGCAGCGTTGCCGCAAGCTCCGCGCGCTGACGCGAATAGCCCGGCGTTGTTGCGTTCGCGATATTGTGCGACGTAACGTTCATCGCAAGCCGATTTGCCATCAGCCCGCGACGCCCTACATCAAGAATTCCAAACGTGCCCGGCATCCCTGTGTCCTTTAGATTTTTTGATCCACCAATTGTCGTGCATACCCGTTCGAAACAATTTTGAACGTTTCACGCACGAATTTTCGCGAATGTTCGATCAAGTAGTCATTCGCCTGCTTGAGCGTCACGAGTTGTTCCACTGCTGTGTGCAGTCGTTTGGCGACGTTCGCAATCGTCGCCGCTTCCTCGTTCTGCAACAACAAGATCAGCGACGACACGTGAATGACGTCCGCGTCGTCTGTTTTCTCTCCCGCAATTTCACTCCATACCTCCCGTGTCAATCGAAGCCGTTCCCGCTCAAAGCCCTCGATGGGCAACAGTAGTTCTTCCTGACGCTCGGTAATCGTTTCGATGGTCGCAGAATCGGTCTTCACGAGCGCCGCTTGTTGCTGCCGCATCGCCTCGACGAGCTGCTCCGTGAGTTCGGCTTCTGCCGTCATCACGTCGGCAAGATAGTTGATGTTATTCATCGCCATGTCCCCCTTGTTCGAACAGTCGTACAAAACTCATCACCCGTGCGACATACTGTTTCGTTTCTCGAAACGGTGGTACGCCGCCGTGCTTCACGACATTTGCCGGCCCGGCGTTGTAGCCTGCAAGAGCAAGCCGTTCATTGCCATCGAATTGCTCGAGAAGCTGCGCCAAGTACTTCGTCCCGCCCATGATATTCTGGCGGGGGTCCCAAACATCCTTTACACCCATTGCGGCAGCAGTCGAGTCAATCAATTGCATCAACCCTTTCGCGTTCTTGTGCGACCTTGCCTTCTCGTTTCCATGCGACTCGGTGGCAATGACGGCACGTATCAGATTCTCACTCACACCATGCCGATTCGCAGCTTCGGCAATGAAATTGCTGTAGCTGTTCAATCGCGCTGCGAGCGATTTCGGCATGCTCGCTTGTCGGCTCACGTTCTTCGCTGTTGCGACCGCCACCGCATCTCTCACCGCGGCTTTCGGCAAGAGGAACTCGAGGGGCTCCTGCCTCGACTGACGATTCAAGAATGAGAGATCACCACGCACCGCGCCCGATGCCGTCTCCCTCGCACGCTTCGGCTTGGCGGCATCCCGCACACCATCGCGCTCTCGCGCACTCTCGTGCCGTATCGCTGAATGCGCCGGCTGTGGCGAGCGGTGCGGTAACTCCTCACCAGTCATCGTTTTGTACAGCATGCGCGCCACACCGATGTTCGATGACTGCGACACATGCTTCGCCAATTCCATATCGAACATCCCCGCGAGCAAATCACTCCCGAAGCCGTCATTCGTATTATCGGCTTTCTCGATCGTATTCCTCATCCCCTTCAGCACATAGCCGACAAATAGGGATTCAAACTCGCGCACCGCTTTCTCCAGCTTGAGTTTTTGACTTGGCTCGAGGCGCTTGCTGCTCTTCAGCACAGTCACGGGTGAGGATATGTATTCGCTTGCGTTCATTGCATCGAAAAACGTTGTTGGGTACGATACCTGTTTTCTCCCGTCAACAGAGTATTTCCTGCACTTCGCAACATCCGTACGCCGGTCAAATAATGACTAACTCCGCCTTTAGTGCGCCCACTTCTTTCAGTGCCTGGAAGATCGCAATGATATCCCGTGCCGACACTCGCAACGAGTTCAATGCCTTCGCCACATCTTGCACCGTCGCCGCCCCATTGATCGGAACAACAACCGACGAATCAATCTGCGCCGAGACAGTCGTCAGTTGTGTGACGACAGTTTGCCCTTGCGAGAACGCGTTCGGCTGAGAAATCACCGGCGTTGACTGAATGTCAATGTTCAAACCGCCGTGCGAAATCGCGACCGGCATCAAGCTCACCGCGCCGCCGACGACGATGGTGCCGGTCTTTTCGTTGATGACAACGCGCGCCGCAACATCGGGATTCACTTCGAGCAATTCGACTTGGGAAATGAACTCAACAAGCCTGCCGTCATTACGGTACTCATTGGGAATCTTCAGTGAAACCGTCGAGCCGTCGTGTGGCGTCGCAATGGTGCTTCCGAATTTCGTGTTGACCGATTCCGCAATCCTTTGTGCGGTCGTAAAGTCGGCTTGCGTCAGCACAAGCGCAATCGTCGAGTCGCGACCGATACCGCTGCTCATGGATTTTTCCAGAATCGCTCCGCCGGGAATTCTCCCCGCGGCAGTATGGTTGCGCCGCACTTCATTTCCATTCTGACGCACACTCATGCCGCCGATGGAGACTGCACCCTGCGCCGTCGCGTACACTTCACCGTCCATGCCCGAGAGCGGTGTTATCAACAGCGTTCCGCCTGCAAGGTTTGTTGCGTCGCCCATCGAGGAAACGGTAACATCAATAACGCCTCCCTCCTTAGCAAAGCTCGATACATTCGCGGTTACCATCACCGCTGCGACGTTCCTAAGACGCAAGTCAGCCTGCGGCACAGTGATGCCGAAACGTTTCAACATGCTCGTCACCGACTGCAGCGTAAACGTCGAGCGCTGCGTATCGCCGCTGCCGTTCAACCCGACGACCAAGCCGTAGCCGATGAGTTGTTTGCCCCGCACGCCCTGAAGGTACGCGATATCTTTGATGCGTGCTGCAAATGCCGCACTCGATACTACTATAGCAGCAGCCAGCACTCGTAGTGCAGCACGTTTGAAGATTGCGTTAGACATTCATGCTCCAGCCTTAAAAAAGAAGACGAAGAAACTTCGTAATCAACCCCGGCTCCTGCACCTCCGTCACACTGCCGTCTCCCTGCACCACAATTTTCGCGTCACTGATGTTGAACGAGAACACGGAATTGTCCGCCATAACGTCGGCAGGACGGACAATGCCGGAGATGAGAAGCTTTTGTTCCTCGCCGTTCACCGTGATCGAACGAGAACCGCTAATCACGAGATTCCCGTTTGCAAAAACCGAATCAACACGAGCAGAAATTTTCGAACGAACAGAGCCTCTATTCGACGTCGTCCCCTCCCCTTTGAATTGATTGTCCGTCCCGATGCCGGCGCTGATATCCGTACCCGAACCGGTACCTGTTGACAGATTCGCACCAAGCCCGAGATCGGTTCCACGTGAGGTCGCAGTGCGAGCGTCGTTCATGGCGCTCGTGTTCTCCACGACAAGGACCATTACCGCATCGCCGACGCGCGCCGCTTTCACATCACTGAAGAGCGAACGGCCGGCGTTGTCACGCATGTCCTGCCCATAGCTTTGCGCGGCACATAA
>CAYUFU010000001.1:76231-91072 GCA_964444145.1 uncultured Chitinophagales bacterium | reverse complement strand
TCTCTCACTCATTTTTTGCAAGCACTTCGACGGTATGGGCATCAACGACTCGCGCCTTGAGCTTATCGCCTGAACCCTCTTTCTGCACGAGAACGACATCGCCTGTGCTGCCATCCTCACGTGCAATTCCCGTGGCTTTGATGACGACATTGTTCGCTCTCATGATCAGAGTAACCGTGCTGCCTTGATTGACGAGCGGAATTCTCTCGAACATGTTCTCAGTCAGCACGGCACCTTTCGCAATAATATGCTTCGCTCGCTTGGCGCTCAACGCAGCGTAGCTCTTCACCGGCTCTGCCGCAAGCCCGGTGGTTTCGATCACCTCTTCGGTCGCTGCAATGTCCTCGGCGTCCTCATGCTTCTCAATTTTTTCCGAAGCCATCAGCACTTGCTCGAACGTGCGCACTTTGATAGTCACGAGGAAGGTATGCTCGACGCGTCCGTTGGCGAACACCTCGATGGGAACGAGTACGACGCCGCGCATTTCTGCGTCTAGCCCCCCGGCAACCTGCAACGTTGCGCTGCGCGGAACATTCAGCAGTTTCGTCGGCATGTTGCGGAACTCGATTGCATAGCGCGTATCCGAGTCCTCGAAGCGCGATGCCACAAGTTTCTTGATAACCTCTTTGATCTCGCTTTCCTTCACGCTGCGCGTGTCGTTGCCGACGATTGTTAGCGCGCAGACAAGCAGTACTTGTACAAGCAACGTCATGGATAATCCCTCCTATCCTCGTTTGAGATTGTTTGCCATCTGCAACATGTCCTCGACAGTCTTGATGGTCTTTGAATTAATTTCGTAGGCGCGTTGTGCGACAATCATACTTACCATTTCTTCGACAACGTCAACGTTGGACGATTCGAGATAGCCCTGCTGGATTTCGCCGAAGCCTTCCGTTGCCGCCGTTCCGACAATCGGCTGTCCCGACGCAGGCGTTTCGACGAACAGATTGTTGCCGATCGCTTTCAGTCCCGCAACATTGACGAACCGCGCCAGTTCGATTTGCCCGATGCGGGTCGGCGCGTCGGCGGTTCCTTCACGAGCTTCAATCACTCCATCGCGGCTGATCGCGACATCTTTGGCGTCGCTTGAAATCGAAACCCCCGGTTCCACGACATACCCTTGCGAGGTAACGATGGTGCCATCGGCTGAAAGTTTGAATGAGCCATCGCGCGAATACGCAATGGTTCCATCGGGTCTTCGAATCTGAAAGAATCCCTCTCCCGAAATCGCAAGGTCGAGGGGATTGCTCGTCACCTGCAGGTCGCCTTGGATGAAACTTTTTTGCGTTGCCGCAGGTGTAGTCCCCGTTCCGATTTGGATCTCATTTGTCTCGCGCAAGCCGTTTGTCGCCGAGCCACCGCTTGCTCTCAACGTTTGGTACATCAAGTCTTGAAACTCGGCTCGACTCTTTTTGAAACCGGTCGTGTTCACGTTTGCGAGATTATGTGCAATCGTGTCTACGTTCAACTGCTGCGCCAGCATTCCGGCGGCGGCAGTTCGCATCGCTCTGTTCATGTTATCTCCCTATAACCTCTCGTCATTTACGATAGTTAGCGTGCTCCCAATAGGAGCATAGTATCAAAACCTCCCCACTTCGAACGACTTGTCCAACGATGCATCTTGCGAGGCGATCGCTTTCTGATTCGATTCGAAGTGGCGCGTTATCTCGATCATTTGAATCATCTCTTCGATACCGTCAACGTTCGACTCCTCGAGAAAACCTTGTCGAATAACCGGAAGCTCATTATCGTTGATCGTCACATCAGCATCGTTTGGCAAGCGAAACAGCGAGTCGCCAGCTTTGCGCAGTTGTTGTTCATCGCTGATCAACACGACGCGCAGTTTGCCGATTTCCTTGTTACCGACGCTGACCACGCCCAACGAGGTGATGGAAATCCCTTCGAGCACAGCTTTGTGCGGCTCCGGGAATTTGATCGGCCCGTCGGCACCCAATACGGGCAGCCCTTCACGCGTTGTGAGCGTTCCGTCGAGTGAAAGTGTGAAGTTGCCGTTGCGCGTGTAGCGTTCGCCCCTTTTCGTCTCCACAACAAACCACCCGTCGCTCTCGAGCGCAAGATCGAGAGGGTTGCTCGTTTGGTTGAGCGCTCCTGAAGTGAAATTCACTGCGCGCTCGACATTCAGCCGGGCCGTGAGTTCGCCTGCACGCACATGCGGCGCAACACCGGGATCGTTCAGCATCTCAACGAACATATTATCCTTTTTGAAGCCCGTCGTGTTTGCGTTCGCGAGATTATTTGCAATAACCTCCATACGAACGAGCATCGGCGGCATACCGTTGCTTGAAGAATACATCCCCTTGATCATGTAAGCGGCTCCTTCCGTAGTTGTTCATCCTGCATTTTACGCAACGAGGCGGCAAGTGCAAGCTCGCCCCTCCCAACGCCCAATTGTTTTGCTCGCGTAATCGAGGAGCGCTTGTGCGTGTCCACGCCGTGAAGTTTTTTCTCCCACAAGTATTCGCGGCTGCGCGTTTCCATCGTTCTGGCGAATTGCACGTCCCCTTGTCCTCTTCCAAATGTTCGAGCCAATGCTGTTACTGCATCCTCGCCGCTCGTCACAGTGGTGTTCGACTTTGCCTGTGCGGCTTTCTCCTGCAAAATAATTCGCGCTTGGTCGAGTATCGCATCAACTCCCGTTGGTGATTCACTCGCGCGTGTGGGTAGCGCCGCCCGCGCAGGAGCGCTCCGCGTCGGCGGCACAGGCTTCACGACCCACAACATCAAGCCCGCCGTACCGAGCAACGAGATTAGAAGCGCTGCAACGAACGGAATGAACTGAATGTCGAAGAAACTCGTCGAAGGCGGCGCAGCCTTTTTCCGTTCAGCCGCCTCGTTGGCCTCTTCGATTTGCCTTTTGACGATTGCTGCAAGGTCAACTGCTTGATCATGCACTGCCATGAACTCTTTCGAATACATGTCCAGTACAATCCGCGACTTCCCTTGCGGCTGCCGGATATCATACTCGACATGCGGGTACATCGTAATGAGCACCGCCATCGTATCCTCTCGGCTGAAATCGAACGCCACACTCTTTGCGTGTCCTGACTTGAAAATCATGGGAACACGATTCCCGTATTTCATGGATGTAGTGTTGGGAAACGTCAGTCGTAGTTGGTTCGTCCCAACTTTCTTCTGAACGAAACGCCCCGGGTCACTGAAGACGAACGTCATCGTGCTGAGTTGATTATCGCCGCGATATCGCGTATCGAGCAACTCGCGCAACGGCACTTGCGCGTTGCCGACCGAGGAGTACATAAACCCAAGAATGACGAACACCAACCTCATTGAACCCTCCTGCGGATGGGGAGAAAAATGCTGAATGTCGTCCCTTTGCCTATAACACTCTCGACTTTGATCTCACCCTTGTGTTCGCTGATGATTTTTCGGCAAATCGAAAGTCCCAAGCCGGTGCCTGTTCCTTCCGCTTTTGTCGTGAAGAACGGCATGAAAATCTTTCCGAGCAGTTCCTTCTCAATGCCAACCCCGGTATCCGTGAAGCGCACGAGAACATAATATCCAGAGGATTCGGTCGTGATCGTGATACTGCCGCCGTTCGGCATCGCATCGCGTGCGTTGAGGAGAAGATTGAGAAAGACCTGCTGCAGCGCGTTGACGTTGCCGTAAATCAACGGTAGATCGTTGTGCAGGTGACAGATGATTTCGATGTTATGATTCTGATAGTCATGCCGCACGATCGCGATGGTATCGCTGATCGGCTGATGGACATTCACTTCCTCGAAGGGTATATCGTCGCCAACACTATGCGAGAAACTCATCAAGCGGCGCGTGATTTCCGATAGCCGTTTGACCTGCTGCCCAAGCAACTCCATCCAATTCGGGAGCGACTTCCCGCGCTGGACCATTTCCATGTGCATCATCAGCACTTGCACTGGATTTTTGATTTCGTGGACGATACTTGCCGCTAACTCGCCGATTGCCGCGAGTTTCGCCGCTTGCGTCATTTGCGCTTGGGATGCTTTCAATTCTTTGTTGACTGCAACAAGCTGTTCATACGCGCGCCAATTCTCGATGCCGATCGTCGCCTGATTCGCGAGCACCGTCAGAAGCTGAATATCGTGGTTCGACACTTCCTCGTGCGACTTCGTGGAGCGGAGCATGTACATGCCGAGCGCTTCGTTCCGTAACACGAGCGGGACGATGACGATGATCTGCTTCTTCCCTTTTGCCGAGATCGCGTCGAGATCGGGGAAGATGACCGTGCGCTGCTCGGCGATGACCCAATCCACGATGCCTGCCTCGACATGCTGCAGCGCCTCCGCGTTGAACTTCTCGGACGACTTCTTTGAAAGCGGCAACAGGGAGTTTGTTTTCCTTTCTCCGAAGGAGTCCTGGCGGACAAACAAAAACACATTGGACTCGACGACAGAAATCACCTGTCGCGTCAAATGAATCAGCGTGCCGACAATCGTCTCCGGATCGTTCGCCGTGCTGATCGCATTGGACAATTGCTGCATCGCCATCAGTTCGCTGATCGAGCTGCGAATGGCGAGATTCGCTTCCGTCGCAGCAACCTGATCGCGCTTCAACAAGTCAATCGTTTCTTCTAGTGCGCGGATATACTGCTCGCGGCTCTCCATGAACGATTCGAACTGCGGTGCAGCACTATCGAGTAGCTGCAATTTGTTTCGCCGCACCCGGGGCTTTTCAGGTGTTGCTTCCATCAGTCACGTCCTCCGCGTAGCATTCCTTCGAATTGCGCCATGTCGGCTTGGATATTCTTTTCGTACCTGTTCATGTACTCGTCGAGCACCATCGGGTCGTCCAACCGAAGCCGCTGCAACACATCCGGCTGGAAGGTAAGCCTCGTGTCGTACACAACGGGCTTGGCACACAAACGGTTTGCCAGCACATCGGCACAATGGATGATGCTGACCAGTTCCGGGTTTTCCTTTGCCTCGAGCGGCGAGTGGTGCTTTGTGATCGCTTCGACCAGTGCGTTGGGGAAATTCCAACGTTCTGCAAGCCAACCTCCCATCTCTGCGTGAGACACCCCTAACACGTTCTTTTCCGCTTCAAGCCACGTCATCTCCGTCTCGTCCACCAGCTTGGCAATCTTTGCGTACTCACTGTTGAAATGCTGATGCAAGATCGAGATGCCCATGTCGTGCAAGAGGCCGCCGACGAACACTTCGCCGGTAACGCGATAACCGAGATCACGAGCGAGCCGACGTGCGATGGCACCCGTATAGATCGCATGGTCCCAGAACCCCTGCGTGTCGAAGTCCGTATCGTCCTTCTTTTGCAGCGCACTCACGAGAGAAATGCTGATGACGATTTCGCGCAGCGCATCGAAGCCAAGCACGATGATCGCAAAATCCACAGTCGAGATTTTCTTAGGAAATCCGTAGAACGCAGAATTGGCGATCTTCAGCACCTTACTCGTCAGTCCCTGATCGGCTGAGATGACTCTGCCCAGTTGCGCGGCAGAGGTCCGAGGATTCTCGACCATCTCGACCACTTCCTCGGCGATCGCCGGGAGTGCCGGCAATTGCAAAATCGTTTGTACTTTATCGCGTATGAAACCCGGTGACGGCATCAATTCCTCGTTTACTTTTCTTCTTCAGCCTTCTCGTGCAATTTCGCGAGTGCCTGCGCGTGCAGCACGATAGCGTCCCATTCTTTCATGTCGAGCAACTTGCCGATCTCGGCAAACGTCAAGCCCTCGTAGTAGTGCAACGCGAGCACGAGGCGTTCGTTTTCCGGAAGAACCTCCATTACGTCAAGCAAGCTTGCCTTCGGCTCGATATACTCACGCCAAACATGCTCCGGCATGAGAAGAATCGGATTGACATATTCTTTATGTTCTGCGGCGTTTTTCATGTTTCCCCTCCATCCCGTTCTGCGATTTCCCTACCAGCGAGCCGACCTGCTCGCGAATGCGTTCCAGAATTGCTGCATGCTTCTGAAACACTCTGGATTCCGACAGCCGCAAGACGCTTGCGATTTCTTTGAACGTCATCTCCTCATAGTAGTACAAAGAAATGACGAGCCGATCTTGATGCGGAAGATTCTCGATCAGGCGCGTCAGCATCTTCTTCACCTGTTGGTCGGCGACACGATCTCCCACGTCTGTCTGACTTTCGTCCGCGATGTTGTCGAGTATGTCTTCCCCGTTGTCGCCTTGCGTTACGAGTTCGGGCATTGCAAGCTGTGTTTCGAGCAGCATTGCGCGATACTCGTCGAGCGACATGTGTAACTCGCGTGCGATGTTTTTCGCGGAACCCGAGAGCGTGTCGTTGCATTCGATTTTTTGTGTCACACGATCCAACGCTCGCACCTTCTCGCGCACCGAGCGCGGCACCCAGTCGAGCTTACGCAATTCATCCTGGACCGACCCGCGAATGCGCGTGATGGCATAGGTTTCAAACTTCACGCCACGCGTCGGGTCGAACCGCTCAATGGAATCGAGCAAGCCGATCATGCCGAGCTGCATCAGGTCGTTTTCATCAATCACCGATGAAGCCTGACGTGCGTAGCTGCGAAATTTACTGACGACGAAACGGACGATCCCGACATATTCCATCGCGAGCTGCCGCTTCAACTCAGGCGATTTCGTCCGTGAATACTCTTCCCACATCGTTGCTACGTCATCAACCGTTTCTACCATGAGTTCGCCTTACTATTGAGTTTGTGGAGTCTGTTCCTGGTTCCCCGTGCGCTGCGCCTTGTTCTTCTCGAGCATGGTACCGCCGACGAGAACGACCACCATCGCCGCCAACACAATCCCGATGAACACTATGAACGAGCGTGAGACAATGTCCAGTATCGAGCCGCCGCTTTCACCGTACACGACCGCCGCGATGCAAAAGCCGAGAATACCGATCTGAAAGATTACCTTGTTCATGCCGTTTGGAACCTCCGCCCGCGCGCTGTCGCCGTTTGTCCGAGCAAGCGCTCTGCAATCAGTTGTAAGGCAAGCGATGCTCCGGAGAGAGGAAACTCTTTGATCAATGGTGATTGGCGCCTGATCGCCTGCGACACGTGCGCGTCGCGCCCGATCCAACCGAGATAGTGCACGTGACGATTGAGAAACTTCTTTACTGCCAATTGGAGTTTGGCGGCTGTATCATCTGCCTCCGGTGCAGAGTGTGCAGCGTTGACGATGATCGTGATCGGCGCAGTCGCGTCTGCCCGCGTCATCATTTTTATCATAGCGTATGCATCCATCACCGCCGTCGGCTCGGGAGCCGTCACGACGATGGTTTCATGGGAGCGCACCGCAAAGCCGATCACATCGTCTCCGATTCCCGCAGCAGTGTCAATAATGAGAAACTCGCACGGCGTATCGAGGTCGGACATCGCATCGAGCAACGACTGTTGGTGTGTAACAGTCAAGCGTGGAACATCACTGTCACCGGAGTTTCCCGCAAGCATGAAGAGATTGCGCATCGGCGAGACCAGCGCATCGTCAATATCCACATCACCGCGCAGGACATCGCCCACGCGATGCACTGGAGAGATTCCTGCCATCACGTCGAGTGTGCCGAGATTGTCGTCGGCGTCCAGCAGGACCGTTGCGATGCCGAGCTGGGCAAAGCGGACCGCAAGATTCAGCGCGACGGTGCTCTTCCCAACGCCGCCTTTCCCGCTCGCCACCGTGATTGTGTACGGGCGCGACAGCGGGCGTTCGCAATACGTCTCGGCTATTTCTCGCAAGCGCGCGGCTTGGTCACGCATGAAGTTCTCCGGTGTATATCATCTTTGCTAACTGCACATTGTTTGCCATTGTAATATCGTCCGGAACGCTTTGTCCGGTGGTCAAATACGCAATGGGCAGGCGGCTTGAGTGAGCAATATTCAACACCTGACCAAACGTCGCCGCTTCATCCACTTTCGAAATGATCATGCGATTCGGCGACGCAACACGAAAACTCTCAAGAATTTCATCGAGCGCTCGGCGACTTGTCGTCGCACTGAGAACGAGATGCACTTCGTGCGGGTTCGATGCGCCGGCAAACTTCGCCAGCTCGCTGATTTCTTTCTTGACGCGCGGGCTGCGTCCCACGGTATCAACGAACACTACGTCGCGGTCGCTGAATTTCGCCATCGCTGCGTTCATTTCACCGGGCTTGTACACAACCTCCATCGGAATATCTGCAATCGCTGCGAACGTACGAAGCTGCTCAATAGCACCGATGCGATACGTGTCCGCTGAAATCAGACCTATACGTTGCTTATGAACCAGTTTGTGAATCGCGGCAAGCTTAGCAATCGTCGTCGTTTTGCCAACACCTGTTGGACCGACGAGCGCAATCACCTTCGCTTTCGTCGTTTGCACATCTTGCGGTAGCGAAACAAAGCAAGACGCTATTTCTTTCATCAGGCACTCTTCTACCTTCTGTTTGTTCTCGAGCAAATCTTCGCCCAGGGTTCGATACACTCGTTGGACGAGTTCAGCCGCGAGCGGTTCGTCAACATCTTGCTTGACGAGCGTCGCATAGACACTCTTGAGCAGCTCGGGCAACGTCGGCATCTTGCTGTACTTGATGTGCATTGCCACTTCCTGCATGAGGGACTTGATGCTCTCAACTTCGTCGCGTAACTCTTGATAGCCGGCGATCTCGCTCAACGATGCAGGCGCCCCGTGCGTTCTGGTTTCTTTTCTGCGGCTGCCGAATTTGTTCGCAATATCCTGCAACGCTACAACGGTGTCGTTGTGTACGGGAGGGTTACCCTGGTCCCCGCCTGCGCGTGCCAGTGCATGTGCGAACTTCTTGCCGAGGTTGGCTGTCACTGCCTCGTCATCAATCGCCGCGGTAATTTCGTACTCCTCTTTCCCGAGAAAATTCAGCACGCCTCCTTTGTGAACTTTCCGCGTGTTGAGCACGACTGCCTCATCGCCAAGCTCTTCCTTCATCATGGTTGTTGCCTCTTTCAGCGTTGCGCCCGTGAACTTTTTAATTCGCATGATCTATCTCCAATTTTCCAATGAATTCGATTTCCGTATCTGCAGGAAGCTCGGTAAATGAGAGCACAGCTACACTGGGGAACGACGAGCGAATCATGCGGTAGAAATAGGGGCGCACCGTCGCAACACATAAGACCACCGGCTGATGGCCGCTTGCCATCGCGCTCTCCACGTTCGCCGTCAAGCTTCGCTGAATTGCCTCGATCGTTTCCGGCGACAAACCGAGGCTCGGACTGCTCTCGCGCTGGTTCTGTAATGCCGATGTGATCAACTGTTCGAGTCGAGGATCCATGGCGATCGCCTGAATCACTCCACGCGAATCTTTGTACAGCCGCGCAATTGTCTCCGAAAGCGAATGCCGAACATATTCCGTCAGGACGTCAACATTTTTCGTCACCTTCGCGTAATCGGAGAGCGCTTCGAGAATCGTAACGAGGTCGCGGATGGGGATACCTTCCTTCAACAAATTTTGCAGGACCTTTTGAATCGTACCAAACGGCAGCGTTTCGGGAGAAATTTCTTCAACCACCGCGGGATAGTCCTTCTTCAAATTCTCGATGAGCTTTTTCGTTTCCTGCCTACCTAACACTTTATCACAATTGCGGCGCAGGACTTCCTGCAAATGTGTCGAGAGAACGGAAGCCGGCTCAACCACCGTGTAGCCCGCAAGTTCGGCTCGCTCGCGATCGTTGACGGTGATCCAAAGCGCGGGTAAGCCGAATGCCGGTTCTTTTGCAGCGATGCCTTTCACGCTATCGTCCGCTACGCCGGGATTGATCGCAAGCAGCCGTTCCACCATCAGCGTGTTCGTTACGACGACATTCCCGCGAATCTTGATGACGTACTGATTCGGATCAAGCTGAAGATTGTCGCGCACACGCACGGAGGGAATGACGATACCTAACTCGATCGCAAGTTGCTTGCGCAAATTCGTGATGCGCTGAAACAGATCGCCGCCTTGTGCTTCATCCACGAGCGAAATCAGGCCGTACCCGATTTCCACCTCGAGCGGATCAACTTGCAGGTAATCCTCGATCTGCTCTGGTTTGGGCGCTGCGGGCGTTGCCGCAGGTTCTTGTACTTTGCGTTTCTCCGCCGCCTGCCCGTCTTTCATCGTTGCAACCCCGACCGTGCCTGCGAGCGCAGCAAGAATCAAGAAGGGAATGGTTGGAAGTCCGGGGACAACTGCAAACAGTGCGAGCGCGGCAGAAGCGACAAACATCGGCTTCGGTTTTCCGAACAACTGAAAGCTCATCTCCTTGTCGAGCGCATTGCCAGACGCACTGCGCGTCACGATCATGCCTGCCGCAACGGCAACGACCAGGGCAGGGATCTGTGTGACCAAACCGTCGCCGACGGTCAGGAGCGTGTACGTTTGCACCGCGTCCGTGAATGACATTCCACGCTGTACAATGCCGATGACGAACCCGCCGACGATATTGACGACATTGATGAGCAGTCCCGCCACCGCATCGCCGCGCACGAATTTGCTTGCACCGTCCATGGCGCCGTGGAACTCCGCTTCGCGAGCAATCTCGCGGCGGCGTTCACGCGCTTGTTGCTCCGTGATGAGACCGGCATTCATGTCGGCGTCAATCGCCATTTGCTTGCCGGGCATCGCGTCCAACGTAAAGCGCGCCGCAACTTCCGCGATGCGCCCCGCGCCCTTCACGATGACGACAAACTGTATAATGACAAGAATGATGAAGATAATGAACCCGACGACGTAATTGCCCTCTACGACGAACGCGCCGAAGGCTTGAATCACTTCCCCTGCGTAGCCATCGCCCAAAATGAGCCGGGTGGAAGCGACGTTCAGTGAGAGCCGGAAGATTGTAAGAATCAGCAGCAATCCGGGAAACACCGAAAGCTCCAGCGGATGCGTGATGTACATCGAAACCGTCAGGATCAGAATCGCAAGCGTGATATTCGCTGCGAGCAGCACGTCGAGCACGAGCGGCGGCAGTGGAATGACCATCATCGCGATGATCAGTATGACGCCGCCTGCAAGAACGAAGTCGCTATTCTTGCTCAACGCCTTCATCGGCGCAGAGTCGAGCCAACGGCGCGAACCTTGTGCGAGCGCTGCGTCCATGCTAGATCACCCCTGCCTTTCGTTGATCGCGCAGGCGATACACGTACGCCAGCACTTGTGCGACCGCCTGAAAGAGTTTTTCAGGAATCTGATCTCCGATCTCGACTGTCTTGTACAACAGTTGCGCGAGGGGCTTGTCTTCGACCAACGGCACGTGATGTTCCATTGCCACTTCTCGAATGCGCAGAGCGATAAGGTCAACACCCTTCGCAACGACTTTCGGCGCGGACATCTTGCCGACTTCATACTTGATTGCAACCGCAAAGTGCGTTGGGTTGGTTACGACCACGTCCGCTTTTGGTACATCCTGCATCATGCGGCGATATGCGATCTGCCGCTGGATGCTGCGGATTCTTCCTTTGATCAGCGGATCGCCTTCCAACTCCTTCGCCTCGTCTTTCACTTCTTGCTTCGTCATGCGGAGTTGTTTCAAGTATTCAAATTTTTGATACGCGTAGTCGGCGCCCGCAAGTGCGAAATACGCAAGCCCGACTTTCAAGCTGATCGCAACTGCGGCGTTCGCCATGAATTCTACAATCGCCATAGCATCCGCATCAGCCAGTGTGATCGCTTCTGCGAGAACGTCGTTTGTTGCGTTGTAGGCGACCAGTGCCAGAATCGCAACTTTTGCCAATCCTTTTACAAGCTCGACCAACATCGTGCGTGAGAACATGACTCGCTGAATGCCGCTCAACGGATTCAGTTTGGCGAAGTTCGGCACCAACGGCTCAAGTGTCCACAGAAAGCCGACTTGTGCGATATTGGCAATCACGCCGACGAGCATCAAGCCCGAAAGCACCGGTACGGCGGTAATCGCAAACGCCAGAAAGCCTTCCTGCACGAAGTGCTGCGCGCTTGCGGCGTTCACGTCAATCGTTGCTGCGTTCGCAAAAGTCGAACGTGCGATGTCGGCAAGCTTTGCCGCAATTGCCGTCCCACCGAAGTACACCATCGTCAACCCAAACACGAGCACAGCCGCGCCGTTGAGTTCGGCGGAGCGTGCAACTTTCCCCTTGCGTCGCGCTTCGCTCTGCTTCTTCGCCGATGCAGGTTCGGTTCGTTCTTCCGCCGATTGGTGCTCTGCCATCTTACAATGCTTTTATGAGATCCAAAATATTCGCTTCGAACCCGGCTAGGAGCCTCTTGAATGCGTACACGATCATCGGCGCCGAGACCAGCATGCCTGCGAATCCGACGGCGAGCTTGATCGGAAATGCTACCGCAAAGATGTTCATCTGCGGCATCACGCGCGACAATATCGAAAGAGCGACATTCACGAGGAACATCGAGACGATGATCGGTGCGGCAAGCTTCATTGCGACGATGAAGATGAATCCCGTCAGCTTGATAAGCACCTGCGATGCTTCGCCACTGAATGTCATCTCGCCGAGCGGTACGGCAACGTAGCTCATTTCGAGAGCTTCGAAAACAAAGTGATGTCCGTTGAGCAGTAGAAAAACCATCAGAAGAAACAGGTAGAGAAATTCCGTTAGGACCGATGTTTGGGTATTCTGCTCGGGATCGAATAGCGCCGCCATCGAAAGGCTCGTGTCCATCGAGATCAATTCGCCGGCAAAGCGCACACCCGCAAATACCAATCCTGCCGCAAACCCAATGGTCAGCCCCATCGCAAGTTCTTTCAACACCATGAGCACGAGCGGAATAAACTTCGCGCTGACGATAGCGGCTTTGCCTGCGGCAAGCGGATACATCACGAACGCAAGAAAAAGTCCGACGCCGGCTTTCACTTGCACGGGTACGTTTTGATGCCCAATCACCGGCGCAACGACGACCATTGCCGTGGCGCGAACGAAGAGCATCAAGAAAACAATGAATTGTCCAACATAGAGTTCCATGCTACCCAATCAGCGATGGAATTTGTGCAATCAGATTTCGTGTGTATTTCAACATGGTCTCGATCATCCAGGGAAGTGCAACCACAAGCGCCACTGCGATTGCGATCAACTTCGGCACGAACGAGAGCGTAAACTCCTGAATCGAAGTCGCGGCTTGTACGATCGAAATGACCAAGCCGACGCCAAGCGACACGATAAGCACCGGCGCCGAGACGAGCATCGCCGTATAAAAGGCTTCTTGAAAGAGATGAACGACAAATTCCGTGGTCATCGAAAACTCTCCATCAACGAGTTGATGATCAGATGCCAGCCATCAACGAGTATGAACAAAAGAATCTTGAACGGCATGGAAATCATCATCGGCGGCAGCATCATCATGCCCATACTCATCAACACACTCGCCACGACCATATCAATGATGATGAAGGGAATGAACAGCACAAACCCGATCTGAAAGCCGATGCGCAGCTCGCTGATGGCGTACGCGGGAATGAGCGCGTGGATGGGCACTTCATTCCGACTCTGTGGTTTCTCGATATTGGCAAGCTTCATAAACAGTCCGAGATCTTCTTCTCGCGTTTGGCGAAACATGAACTCGCGCAGCGGTTCGACGCCTTTGTCATAGGCTTCGGTTAAGGAAATTTTCTTGTTGAGATACGGCTGCAATGCCTGGTCGTTCACTTTGCTCCAGGTCGGCGCCATAATAAAAAAGGTGAGAAACATTGCAAGCCCGATCAGCACTTGGGATGGGGGCATCTGCGTCGTCCCCATCGCCTGCTTCAAAAAATGAAACACAACGATAATACGCGTGAATGAGGTGGTCAGAATCAGGATCCCCGGCGCGAGCGAGAGGATCGTCATTAACAGGAGAATTTGCAGCGTGATGGATACGTCCTCGGGGGTTGTCGCTTTGCCGACTTCGACCGAAAGTTTCGGCAGCGGCACCGGCGTCTTACTCTGTGCAACTCCGACGCTTGAAGCAATCAACAGGCACGCAATCACCAGCACGAGGGTTTTCATCGTCAGCCCTTCAGAGCGGTGAATTTCGAAAGCTGAACGCTCAGCGCCTCTGCGAAAGAAGGTTTCGGTGCGACAGCAGGGTTCTTCGCAAACCATTTCCGTTGCGCCGGCTGTGCCGTGAGTTTCTCTTCAATGTGCGCGAGCGATTTCACGTCGTTGATCTCACCGAGCGTCCGCATGCCGTCTTCAGTGACGCCGATGATGAGAATCTTGTCCATCACTTTGAGCACCGACACAGTCCGCTTGGGTTGCAGCACCATCGTTCCGATAACCTTCATGTCAATCAGAGCTGACGATCCCGCTTGCGTGCCGAGCATGTACTTCTTCATGACGAAGACGACGCCGACCATCAATGCGATGACGGCTGCCAGCGAGAGCAGCGTCTTGGCGACGATCCATTCCATTAGTTGCGTAAGCCTCTGATCCGTTCGGATGCTTCGACCAAGCTTGTGACGCGAATGGCGAAGTGCTTATCAATCACGACGACTTCACCTTCCGCCATTTTCTTTCCGTTCACGACAATGTCCACCGGTTCGTTCGCCATTCGATCGAACTCGATAATCGAACCGCGCTGCAATTCGAGAATGCACCGAATCTCCAGATTCGTTCGTCCCAACTCGACTGCGATCGGAAGACTTATCCCCATCAAGAGATCGAGTTTCTTTTCCCGCTCGGCTTTCGGAGCCGACGCCGCATCGAACTGTTGGAACTGCGCTGTCTGCATCTCGGCGAGCATGTGACCCTCGCTTGGCGCTTCTTTCGACGGCACGGCGTTCGCCTCAGGCGGCTCTTGCGAGCGCTGCGGCGTGAACTTCAACATCTCTTCGTCTTTTATCTTTTCAACTTCAGCCATGAGTTTTCTCTGGTTCAATGATGTGTGTAATCCTGACCGCTTTCCTGCCGTTCGAGATGCCGGGTCG
>CAYUFU010000001.1:70974-76131 GCA_964444145.1 uncultured Chitinophagales bacterium | reverse complement strand
GTTCAATGATGTGTGTAATCCTGACCGCTTTCCTGCCGTTCGAGATGCCGGGTCGCCCCTTTGCGCGATCCTTTCCGCCGACGATCACCCTCAACTCACCAGTGATCGGCGTGTTCGTCATCAGTACGTCGCCGGGTTCAAGCTCGACCAACTGTCGAAGCGTAAGCGATGTTTCTGCAAGCACGCAGCGTGCAGGCACAGTCGTGGCCTCGATATTCTTGAGTATCGTTTCCGACCATTCTCCGTTGCCCTGCTTCTTCGTCGTCATGCCAGACATCTGAACGCTCAACTTTGCGAGGACATCTTCCAGAGCGAAGGTCGGAAAGCAGAGATTCATCAAATGCTTCTGCTCCCCGATTGCCAACTCGAACGAGATGACGAGCACGATCTCACTTCCCGGCGCAATTTGTAAGAGGTCGCCGTCGGTCTCGTAGCGTTCAAGGTTGAACTTACTCACGGCAATCGTTGCCCATGCTTGTTCCAGATCAGTAAGCGCACGCAGTACGACTCCGCGGATGATGTTTTGTTCGAGGCGCGTAATGGATCGCGACTGCACGTTCCCTTCACTCGTCCCACCAAGCAGTCGTGCAATAATCGCCAGCACCAGCTGAGGGCTAAGTTCCATCACTGCCATCCCATCCGAGTTGTTCAACCGAACGACAAAGAGTGAGCTTGGCTTCGCCGTCGAACGAATGTATTCTGAGTAGAACATTTGAGCGACCGATACAACGCTCATCGTCACTGTCGTTTGCAGCCGCCCAACGAGATGCGAGCTGAACGACTCCGCAAAACTGTCGTGCACGCCGTGAAACGTCTGCAACTGCTGCTTCGACAACCGATGCGGCAAGCGGAAATCGAACCGGATGATTTCGCGCGGCGCCGGCGCGCCTGGTCCGGCATTCATCGTTGTGGTGCCGATACCCGAAAGGAGACTGTCAATCTCTTGCTGTGAGAGTAACTCCGACATGGTTTATTGCACGACGTACTTGCTGAAATACACACCTTTGACTTTTCCCCGACTGAGAATCTCTTTTGCTCTTTTCTGAATTTCCTCGCGAAGCGCTTCCCGCTGTGCCACATCAATCAATTGGTCCATCGTCTTACTCGTGAGAATCGAGTTCAGCATGTCACGCACAAGGAGTTCCTTTCCCTCCAACTCCTTGAGTGCGCTCTCACTGCTGACGTTGAACGCAATCGTCGTCAATAAATACCGCTGACCGTTCGTGCCCGCAGGATTGATGATGAGGTCTTTCACAACATAGACCTGCTGTACTTTGGGTGCACTCTCCTCCTCTTCAGCTTCCGTCTCCTCGTCTGTCGTCTCTTCGCCGTCGGTGTGCTCATTCTTGGTCTCGTGTTTTGCAATCTTTCCGATCTGACTTTGGAGCGTCATCGGCACGACAAACTTCGCGGTAAGAAAATATATCACGACGAGCTGAACGAGAAATGCGGGCACGCCAAAAATGAGAAGCTTCTTCATCGTGCCGCCGGATTTTTTTTCTTCCTTCTTTTCGCTCTGCTCTGGTGCCTGAGTATCTTCAGCCATTCGCCTTCCTCTAATAGTCCGATTACTGGAAGGTCAAAGCGCGTGCCACGCATGGCCTCATAAAGTTCTTTGGAGAAAGGTCGAAAACAGCCTGATTGGAATGAGGAATTCGTTTGAGCGACGGTGTTTGGTGGCTAATAGTGTGCAGGTGGTGTCAGGTATGGCGGCGCGTACCAGGGAGTGGAGTGCTGAAGTGGTCGAGTGTCGCATCTCTCCTTACTTATTACCGCTCAATCACTCTTGAGCGTTACACAACAAGTGAAGGAGGCGGCTCAGAAGAGAACCGCCTCCATGTTCAGCGAACAATTATCGCTTCAAGTTTACCGTCTCTTGCAGCATTTCATCCGTCGTTGTGATGATTCGTGCATTCGACTGATAACCGCGCTGCGCGACAATCATACGGGTGAACTCTTCCGCCAGATCAACGTTGGACTGTTCGAGCGTTCCGCCATTGATTTGCGAGGTAGTTCCTTCGCCTGCGACAACATAGGCCGCAGTTCCGGAGTTGCCGGAAGCGCTGTACATTCCTTCGCCATTGCGAACAAGGCCCGCAGGATTATTGAACTCCGCGAGAATGATTTGACCAAGCGTGATGATCGTGCCGTTCGAAAACTTTCCCTGGATCTTACCGTTCTTTTCGATAGCAATGTTTTCCAGTATGCCCGACTGGTAGCCGTCCTGGTCGCGCATGTTCACAAGCGATGTGCCCGCTGTTTGCGTGATGCCGGCGAACTGCCCCGTCTGTCCGGCATTGAAGGTAAAGCTCACGGGATCGGCGCCGTTCGTCGGCGTGAACGCGATCGGACCGCCGGTGATACCAGTGAGCGTACCGGATCCGTTGAACGTCATCGTGCCGCTGCCAATCAGCGGAGTCGTGCCCGCAAGGCGTGCTTCCCAGTTCCAGGCATTCGGTCCCGTTTTCGTGAATCGCATTGTGATCGAATGCTGGTTGCCAAGCGAATCGTAGATCTGATATGTCGTTTCGACGAACCCACCCACAGCCGTACCGCTGTCCAAATTGCCCGCCAGCTTGACGTTCGTCGTCGCTTTTGCCGGAGCTTTTTTGTCGAGCGCGAGTTTCAAGTTCGCAATCGGCGCGTTGACGGAAATCGTTCCGTCGGGATCGGCGAGCCGTCCTTGTAAGACAGCGCCAGTTCCGGGCAGAACCATATTCCCCGACGCATCGAACGTGAAGTTACCAACGCGTGTGAAGTATCGCTTCCCGCCCTGCTGCAACATAAAGAACCCGCTGCCGGTTATACCTAGATCCGTTGCGGAGCCGGATGCTTCCAGACCGCCTTGTGTAAACATTGCGTCAATCGAACCGACCGTCGAGCCAAGCCCGACCTGCTGCGGATTGATACCTCCGTTTTCCCCCGAAGGACGGAACGCGCTCAATCGTGTTTGTGAAAACATTTCCACGAACGTCGTGCGCGATCCTTTATACCCGATCGTGTTGATATTGGAAATGTTGTTGCCGATAACATCCAGCATCACCTGGTGGTTACGCAACCCTGTGACGCCGGAAAAGAGAGATGTTGTTAGTGGCATAAGACTACCCCTTTGTATTGTGTATATGGTATGTGATCGAGCCTCGGTCAGTCGGCTCGATCAAGGGGCTTCCTCATTAGAGAGGACCAGCCCGCGTTAATGGATTATCCTGCTACGACAGCACTGTCAATGTTGGTAAAGACATTTTCCTTCATGCTTTCGCCGTGCATTGCCGTGACAACCGTTTTGTTCTTCACGCTCACAATGAACGCCATGTCGCGAAGAAACACCACCGAATCATTCGCACCTTTGCTCTCCGCCAACGCAATGGCGTTGTGGAGATGTGTGATGTCGTTCTGATCAAGTGCAATATTTCGTTCGTTCAAGCGTTCTTGGGCATGCTTGGAGAACTTGAGATGTATGAGTTCACTCTCGAGAACAGCGTCGAACGACCGCTCAACCGGAAGTTGAACGGGCTGCTTCTGTTTGAGACCCTCTACACCGCCAACAGGCAGAAACGGAACGTTGACGCCATTGATGGATTCCGCCATGTCACCCCTCCAACACTTCGAGAATGTTGCCCAACAGAATCTCCTGTCCGTTGATGATGAACTTCGTTCCCTCGGCTGAGAAGCGAACCGCAGTAACGCGCCCGAACATGTATTTCGACGCTTCGATGGTCCGGTTGTTCACGTCCTTTGCCTCAACACTGAACGTGTACTTGCCTGCGGGCACATCTGCGCCGGAATCGTCCGTGCCGTCCCACGTGAACGAGTTATCACCTTTCGCCGTCCCCGTGGTTCGCAGCGTTCGCACTACTTCGCCTCGCTCGTTCCTGATTTTCACTTCGACGGTGTTCGCTGCTGTGCCCAAGGTGTAGCCGAACTTTGCGCTGCGCAATCCATCGCCGGGCGGACCTAAGGTAACCGTGTCACCGACCGCTCGCACTTCCTTCCCGACAAAGCCTGCGGACAAGCCATTGTTGATTGCCTGCGTTAAGACGTAGTTCGCGTTGATGCTTGCTTCCAGTGCGTCGCTGATGTTGCTGAGTTGCTCAACCGAGCTGAACTGTGCAAGCTGCGCGGCGAACTCGTTGCCCTTCATCGGGTTCGTCGGATCCTGAAACCGCAACTGATTGGTCAGCAACTTCAAGAAATCATCCTTACCGAGCGATGACTTCTTCGTGCTCGACCCTCCAATCTGCGGCGGTCCGACTGCCGTTGATTGATATATCGGCATTATACCTCCTTTCTGTAATGTTGTTAGATGATGTATTCGATTGTGTTGTAGCCGAGACTTCGCACTGCATCGAGTTCCTCGACTGCATCCACATTCTTCTGACCGCGCCGAAATCGAGCCGGGCGTTGATGCGATGCTCTTCCCTCATCCGAGTTATAGAAGTGCATTTCACCCCCGTCCGAAACGATCTCGACACGCTGAACGTCAATCCCTTGTGACACCAATATGTCGCGCAGTTGAGGAACCTGCGCCTCGAGCGCCGCCTTGACTTCAGTCTGCTGAACGCGGATCTCCGCAAATACTTTCCCCTCCTCCATCCTGGCGCGAATAGTAAGCTCACCGAGTGTTTCCGGCTTCAGAACAACACGGACGCCCTCTGACTTGCCTTCCAGGTGAAGGCGAAGCCCCTCTGTTGCTTTCAGGATCAACTTCGTTCCGAAATCCTCCGGCAGCGCCGGCATAGCTATCATCGCCTGACTTTCGAGCACTGCAGCGTTCGGTTGCGGCAGTTCAGCATTAGCAAGCATCGGTTGATGGCTCGAGTAGCTGCCCGCCGAAGCATTCTGCGCATGCGTCGGCTGGGGAATGAGATCCTGATGCCGACTTGTCGCGTTTGCACCATGCTCATGAACCGGCTGCTTCTCGCTGAAAGCGGAAATTGTCTTAGCCTCTTCTGCCTTCTTCGGCTCAGAGGCGAACGGCTGGGCAACGACGATCTGTTCATCATCGCTCAGAGGCACGGTTGGGGTTGCCGCAGCAGTACCGTTCACAGCGAGTAGCTCTCCTGCGCCGACTGCCATCGCATCGGTCTCAGAGAATTGGTGCACATTATTTGCTGAACCGTGCTTCCTCAAGGTCGCAGCATCTGCTCTTGACAGCTC
>CAYUFU010000001.1:47765-70874 GCA_964444145.1 uncultured Chitinophagales bacterium | reverse complement strand
CATTATTTGCTGAACCGTGCTTCCTCAAGGTCGCAGCATCTGCTCTTGACAGCTCCTCAATAACTGCCACATCACTCATTGAGTCGGCGTGAGTGGTATGTTGTTCGAATTCCATCCGTCGAGCGCTTACAGGGACCGGATCAACTGTCATCGGCGCTTTGGAAAGACCTAATGAAAATCTATTGGCAACCGCGCGAAGCTCGGAGGCAACCTTCATGTATGCTTCGAGCTGTTCAGGTTTCTGCCGCACGCGCGTCTCTATCTCCTCCCAATGAATAAGGTCATCAACAATGAACGAGGGGAGATTAGTCAACTGTTTCCCGTGAGGAGGCGAAGAGGCGGTACGTCCAATTGCTCGATCATTCATCGCAGATCGTGGCCCTTCTCGTCGTATCGCAGTGTGCTCATGGATTGTCATACTTGCTTCGTCCACGCCCGTTCGTTTTTGCGACGGCTGCACGGGTTGCTTGAAAATAATTTCAAACGAAGAGTCAACGTCCTCAACCATGTCAGGTTCAGGAATCGGAGCCCGGCTTGCATTCCTTTGCAAACTCTGTGACTCGTGGAGCAAATCAACTGCTTCAATCTCGCTCGGCGAAGCAGTGTACTCTACGCGATAAACAGCTTGCAGTGGTTTCCCCTCAGAGTCTTGCTTGCGATGCATGGCATTCGATGGAATGCTCTTCGGAAGAATCTCGAAGGAGGAAATCTCGTCGTTGAACGCAGTGTGTTCGAGCACCTCGAGCGTGTTGATGTTTCTTTCAGCTCCGAGTCTCTCGATGGAGAATGACGGGGAAAGGGCTTCGGCGTCAGGCACCTGATTCACTCGGTTCACTGACGCCGGTTGTTCCGTCGTCCCGAATAGCATCTGTGCAAGCATTGCAAGAAACCCAGCATCGGTAGTCCTCTCGTCACCCGATTGCTTCGGAGCGGGAGGGATCATGGCTTCGTTTGTCGAAATTGCTTCGAATGTCGGCATCAGAGTTTCTCCTTCAGTATGCGAGCAGCTTGCGCGGGTTCGAGCACAGCGAGAATTTTTGCGCTTTGACGCTTCTTCATCGTCGTCAGAACTTGTTTGACTGCTGCATCGCTCATGTTCAATAGAATTCTTGCGGCGCTCTCTGGTTCCATGGACTCGAATATTTGCACCATCTTTTTTCTTTCCGATTCAGTAAGCGTATCGGGACCTATCGGAGGTCCCGTCGGGAGCTTGAACCCATCATCCACGGAACTCACAACGGCGATCGAGTCGCGCCGCTGCTGTTGTGGATTATCGTGAACGGTCGCCGGTTTCTTCACGTCATCGCCAACCTGTTCCGCTTGTTGCTCTTGATATTCTTTGCCGTCAACCGGTACGTGTGCCATCGAGTCTGCAACCACAGTCGAGTCGCCGCCGCTATGGAGCAACGAATCAGGAACTGCGCCCGGCACGAGCATGAAAGCCCGCGGCTCGATCATCGCAAGCAGCGTCATCAACGCGGCGAGCGATACAAATATTGCGAGGAATATCGGTATGTATTCTTTCAGCTTATCCATCAGACAACTTTTGCGCGACCTGCTATGTCGTCAATCAGTTCCTGCTCTTTCTTGTCCAATCGGCGCGTCGTCTCTTCCCGCGTCCGTTCATCGAGCTTCTGCACCATTTGCCGCGACTGCGACCGTTTCGTCAACTCATCGAGTTGTTCAACTTCACGCTCACGCACTTCTTCGACTTTTCGGGATTGATGATCAATCTGCCGATTCAATTTGAAAATGAAGGCACGATGAACCTGCACCTGCCCTACTTTTGCTCGACCAAACCGAACCGCGTTATCCAATGCTTCTTCTTTCTTTCCTTCGAGCGCGTTGAGAGCAGCTTGTTCTCGCTCGTGTTCGTCCTGAATGCGCCGCAGTTGTTGCTGTGCAACTTTTTCCTGGTGTCGCCTAATGCGCAGCACTGTATGAAATCGGCTCACATGCTTTTTCATCTCGTGCTCATCATGTCTTCATCATTTCAATAAGAAGGCGGATGCTCTCATCCAGCTCCTCATGTTCATCAGCCTGCTGACGGAGAAATGCTCGAATCATTTCGCGCATTTTCACCGCTTCATCAATCATCGGATTCGAACCCTTCACATACGCACCGATATTGATCAGGTCTTCCGCCTCGCGATACGTCGCCATCAAATCCAGCATCTTGGCTGCTGCACGCCGATGCTCGTCGCTCGTAATCGCGGGCATCACGCGGCTGACGCTCTCCAAGGGGTCCACTGCCGGATAATGCCCTGCCGATGCAAGGCGACGCGACAACACGATGTGACCGTCGAGTATCGACCGAGCCGTATCGGCCACCGGCTCATTCATGTCATCGCCCTCGACAAGTACAGTGTATAACCCGGTAATACCGCCTCTCTTTGCATTGCCTGCGCGTTCAAGCAGCTTCGGCATCATCGCGAACACCGAAGGAGTATACCCTTTTGTTGTGGGCGGCTCACCGATGGCAAGGCCTACTTCGCGCTGCGCCATGGCGAGGCGCGTGATCGAATCCATCATCAAGATGACGTTCAACCCCTGGTCGCGAAAATATTCAGCAATCGTTGTCGCCATGAAGGCCGCTTTGATACGAATGAGCGCAGCCTGGTCGCTTGTTGCAACGACGACGACAGAGCGCCGCAAGCCTTCTTCACCCAACTCCTTGTCCAAAAACTCGCCGACCTCGCGTCCGCGCTCACCGACGAGACAAATCACGTTCACATCCGAACTTGCGTAGCGCGCAATCATGCCAAGTGTGACGCTCTTGCCGACCCCGCTGCCGGCAAAAATGCCGACACGCTGCCCAACACCGATCGTCTTGAGCGTGTCAATCGAGCGGATACCGGTTGCCATCGGTTTGGTGATGCGTTTACGCTCGAGCGGGTTCGGCGGCTTGGCGTAGATCGAGCGCCGCTCCACGGCATCAATCGGACCCTTGCCATCCATCGGGCGACCGAGGCCGTCAATGACGCGCCCAAGAAGCTTGTTGCTCACACTCACCGAGAGTGCATGACCCGTCGCCACGATCTCGCTTCCCGGACTCACTCGCCCCGCATCGCCTAACACCATCGAGAGGACGCGGTTGCCGCGGAAGCCCACGACTTCCGCATCGCACAGGTCTTCGCCGTTGCGCGCTTTCACTCTGCAGACTTCGCCCAGAAAACAATTCGGACCCGTTGATTCGATGACCAGACCGATCACCTGCGCGACGCGCCCATTGACTTTCACAAGGTCGGCATGATGCAACCTCGTAAAGTAGGGTTCGAATACACCCGTCTCGCTCTGCATCATCGCATCGTTCATTCGTCATCCTGGGCGCCGAGCAGCGCCGCCTCGATACGTTCCAGTTGTGTCGCAATCAACGCGTCAACGTTGCCCGAGTCGCTCTCGATGATGCAGCCGCCTCGGGCGATGGTTTCGTCTGCTTCAATTGCCAGCTCGCGTACAGCGTCGGTTGAAGCGAGAATGCTCGTGCGATAGTCGCGCACGAGCGCTTCATCTTTCGGATTGACGCGTATTTTCATCCGCTCGATTCCCACGATCCGCTTCACGGCTTCGCCAATCTGTCGGAGGACAAGCTCATTGTCCATCGCGATTTCGCGTTTGACAATTCGCTCCGCAACCGCGAGCGCAAGTTTCACCACCTGCCTTTCCGCCGACAAGCGAAAGCGCTCGAGCTCTGCCTGAACGCTCGACAGCACTACGTGCAGGTGCTCTTGTGTTTCAGCGAGTTTTCTTTCCCACTCACTACGCAGATGTTTTTCCGCTTGCCGTCGCCCTTCATCGAAGCCAGCCTTGAATTCCGCCTTCACACGCTCTTCAAACTCATCGAGCATCGAGTTTATGGTTGGCGGCGCGGAAACACTCGGCAGTGCCTCCTCAGCGGCGGCCGGCTCGTTCTCGACACACGCTTCCACCACAACCTCTGCCGGTTTCGCCGCCTGCGGTTTCCCCGTTCGCAGCACGCGCACCGTGCCGACCGGCATATGCAGTTTTACAGTCTTGCTCACGCCAACCTTCCCCGATTCATCTCCGAACCAGTCTCGACAGGTCGCATCGTGGCACGTCGCACGCTTCGGTCAGAATGGAAAGCCCTCACACGACAACTTCCTCCGTGCCGCCTCTACCGGCAATGATAATCTCTCCCGATTCCTCAAGCTGTTTGACGGTCGCGATGATTCGCTGCTGCGCCGCCTCGACTTCCTTCATGCGCACGGGACCCATGTACTGTAATTCCTCACGCAACATTTCCTGCGCACGCTCCGACATGTTCGAGAGGATTTTGTTCTTGAGCGATTCCTCCGCGACTTTGAGAGCGATCGCAAGATCTTTCTTGTCCACGTCGCGCAACAGTCGCTGGATGCCGCGGTCATCCACATAGATGATGTCCTCAAAGAGGAACATGAGATTTTTGATCTGTGTTGCAAGCTGCGCGTCGCGTTGCTCGAATGCCTCAGTGATTTCTTTCGCGGTTTCCGTACCAAGCTTGTTCAAGATGGCAGCGACCGACTTCGGCCCGCCCATCGCGCTCATGCTGTGCCCCAGTTCGGCTTGCACGAGACCTTCGAGCGCCGCTTCGATCTCGGCAATCATCGTTGGCGAAACTTTTCCGAGCGTCGCTATCCGATAGAGAACGTCATTGCGTAGCTCGTGATTGAATGCACCCAACACTTCAGCAGCTTGATCGAGGCGCAGATTGGAAAGAATAAGTCCGATTGTTTGCGGATGTTCCTTCTGCAAAAGATTTGCGACTTGATGCGGATCCGCCTTCTTCAAATTGTTGAAGCCGCGCACGCTCATCATTGCCTTCACGCGTTCGAGAATGTGCGCCGCTCGTTCCGTACCGAGTGATTTTTCCAACAACGCCTGCGCCTGATCGCTTCCTCCCTCGATGAGGTATTCCTGCGCCTTGATCAAGTTCTCAAATTCCTCGATGACGCGATCGTTTGCCGCAGAGGGAATACCTTTGAGCTTCGTGATTTCAACGGTCAGCTCTTCGATTTCCGTTTGCGACAGTGTGCGCATCAGCGCCGTTGCCGTTGGCACATCCAACGACAAAACAAGCAATGCGGCTTTTTGTTTGCTCGTCAGTTGAGCGCCCGGTGCTACATCAGGAGTTTGCGTTTCCGTACTCATACCTCGTTTGTCCGTTTGCAATTATCCCTCGGCAAGCCAGACCTTCAACAGCCGACCAGCTTGGACCGGTTGGCGTCCGATGTACTCACCAACCCGCTTCTGACGCTCCTCGCGCAGCCTTGCCGTTTGCGAGACTAAATCCTCTGCCGGCGGCAGCATCGGCACGTCTGCTTTCGGTTTCAACTCATGTCCATCACGTACGACAACGTTCACTTGCTCGCCAAGAATTTCGCGTTCCAACTCAGGCGAAGGTCGGAACCGAGCCATGAGAATCCACAGAATGACGACTGCACCGAGCATCGCAACCAGCATGAGGATCTTTCCATAAAAATCGTCCTCCATGACATCGCGGAATCCAAATCCGGGCGAGTCCCTGTACAAGAACCCTTCGGTGTCCTCAGTTCCAAATGGCAAGTTGACAACAGAGACTTCATCGTTCCGTTTGCTATCATACCCGACCGCACGTTTCACTATCTCGCTCAATTGTCCCATCTCTTCCTGCGGACGCGGTTGATACTCGATCACCGTTTTTCCATCCTTTTCGACTTCCTTGCGCGTTCCGTTCACAACTGCGGCAACGGAGAGCCGTCGAACGCCGCCGACACTTTCGACGATATGCTCGATCGTTTTGTTGACTTCGTAATTCGTAATCGAGTTGCTCTTCGTCGAAGGCTGCACGGAATCGCGCAGCACCGTCTTTTCTTCCGAAAGCTGCTCACTGCGAACGGCAGTCTTATCCGGATCATACTGTTCGAGCGTTCGCTCGACTTGGCGGAAGTCCAGCTCGGCGGTCACCTGCACACGCGCGTTGCCGCTGCCGACGATTCCTTCCAACATCGTTTGTGCCTTTTGTGCGAGATAATGTTCCACCCGCTGTTGCAACTCGTACTGCGTCGAGGTCTTGGCACTCAACGAATTCGGCTTTTCGGTTTCAGAGAGCATTCTCCCATGCGAATCGAGAATCGTGACGTTCGACGGCTCAAGACCTTCGACACTGCTGGCAACGAGATGCACTATCCCCTGAACGCTCTCTTTGCGAATGGTTTTACTTGCGCGCAACTTCAGCACGATGGAAGCAGTCGTTGGCTTTTCGTCCTCCTTGAAAATCGTTTTCTCAGGCACAACGATATGGACGCGCGCCGCTTCCACTTCTTCGAGTTGGAGGATCGTCCGAGCAATTTCGCCCTCGAGCGCCCGCCGATAATTCACCTTCTGCACGAAGTCCGTAACGCCGATATTCGTCCGATCGAAAATTTCATAACCGATGAGACTCGATTGTGGCAACCCTTCGCCGGCGAGCGAGAGGCGGGTGTCGTAGATTTTGTCCTTCGGAATCAGAATCGTCTTACCGTCGTTGTCCAGCTCGTACGGAATTTTCTGCTCCTTCAACTTCTCGACGATCTTCGACGCGTCTTGCGGTGAGAGATTACTGAACAACGTTCCGTACGTCGGCTTGTTGACAACGGTGACGAGCAGAATGATGCCTGCGATCGCGCCGAGCGCAACCGCACCAAGTGCAATGCGCTGTGCGAGCGAAAGCTTTCGCAGGAGATCAATCAATTGGGTACGCACTTGCGCGCTCATCCCTTCGGGAGAGCTGCGGGACTGGAATTCTGCCATGGCTTAGACTTGCATCCTCATGATCTCGCGGTAGGCGTCAATCGTTTTGTTGCGAATCTCCATCAGCAGGTCGAAGCTCGTGCGCGCTTTTTCCGCTGCGATCATCACGCTGTGCAAATCCGTCTCTTCGCCTACCACCATCCGCTGGACGGCTTCGCTCGCTTCGGTCTGCAGCATGTGCACGTCCTTCACTGCTTGAGAGAGCATGTCGCCGAAGGAGGCGTTTGTTTCCTTCAGCAGCTTGTTGGCGAGCTTGCGCTCATTTGCGCCGCCGAGCTCGGGAAGTAAGTTGAGTTCCTGCATCGTTATCCTCTTCGGTCCAAACGTAAGCCGAGGCGCGCCGGCACGCTCGCTCCGTCTCGTTGATAGGGATTGTAGGAACGGACCGTCTCCAAGGCGTCAGGGAATGCACCTTCGAAGTATTTCCGTTCTGAATCCGTGAGTGCTGCCGGAGCTTCCTGCGCCTCATTCTTCACAAGTTTATGAAACTGCGTTTCTCCGGCGCGTTTATGTGCCGGACGCAAAACGTGTGATTGCAGTGCTGAGCTTCGTATATCGTTCACGTTCATGCTAAATCTCCAGGCTGTCTTTTGCCATTTGTTTCTGCGCGTTGATAACCGTAACGTTTGCTTCGTACGCGCGTGAAGCGGACATCATATCCACCATTTCCGTTACGACATTCACGTTCGGCATCTTCACGTATCCGCTTTCGTCTGCATGGGGATGCGTCGGGTCGTGAATCAGTTTGAAGTCCGACATGTCCTCGCCGACTTGTGCCTCGACGCTGCCGGGGAGCTCTTCCATGTCGTGCATTTCAAAGCCGGGCGCCGAGAGGTGATCAGATGAGGTGACCCTCATCGGAATGGCTGCGCTGCGATACTGAACCGTCTCAGCAAAGGGAGTCTGCGAAGCCGTTTCCACCGACACGACTTTCCGCCGATACGGCGTTCCATCTTCCGTGCGCGTCGTTTCGGCGTTCGCGATGTTGTTGGCGATCGTGTTCATCCGTTTGCGCTGCGCGCTCAAGCCGAGCGCGCTCACATTCAATCCCGCGAACAGTTTGTCAATCTTCATGATAACGTGCCTCGAATTGCCTTCTGAATTCCTTTGAACATTTCACCCATGATGCGCGCACCGAACTTGAAGCGAATTTGATTCTTCGCCAGTTCCGCCATTTCATGATCAATATCCACGTCGTTGAAGCCGCTCGCCATCTCGTTGTAGCCCGGAGGTCTGTTCTCGCGAAGCTCATACGCCACCGGCTCAGCATTCTCCATTGTGGCTTGTGCACCAAGAGGGAAATGTTTTGGATGCTGGCTGGTCGCACGCAGGAGCTTTCCATCGTCCGCCTTCGCGAGAAGCTCCTCGAATGACACGCCTTGACTCTTGTAGCCGGCGGTCGTGATGTTCGCGATGTTCGCCGCTGTTATTTTTTGTCGCAGCGCATACGCGTCGAGAGCTTTATTCACGAGCGGTATGTTTGTCCTATCGTACAGTCTCATATCCCTACTTTCCACCGTGGGCGGTCATACGTTTTTACATATGGCAATCGAAATGCCAAGCACATCCCCAACAATGGAAATGATTCGCGCCAATCATCGTTCTGCACTGGCTATTATCGCGCATGTGCGCATTCACTGCGGAACTTTCCGTTGATTCCGCAGCATCTCCAATTGCGGGACCATGTGTTTCTGATAACAATCCGGACAGACCCCGTGCGAGAAATTCGCTTCGGTACGGCGCGAGATGTACGACTCGAGATGCTGCCATTGCTGCTGGTCGTCCTTGATTTTCTTGCAGTAGGCACAGATTGGCAGCAAACCTTCGAGCTGTTTAACTTCGGCCTGCAGGTTGAGGATGCGCTCGGCAACACGCAGTCGCGCTGCAAGTGTGTCCTTATCGAACGGCTTGTTGATGAAATCGTCCGCGCCGGCTTCCATCCCTTCGAGGTAATGCCCTTTTCCTTCGAGGGACGTGAGGAGAATAACATAGGCGTACTTCGGTCGGCGTTCTTCGCGCACGAGTTTGGTCAATTCGATTCCGCTCAAGCCCGGCATCATCCAATCCGAAATGATCAGCGTGAAGTTGTGAAGCCGATACTGTGCCCAGGCTTCATGGCCGTCTTTCGTCTCGACGACGTCGTGTCCCAACGCGATCAAGGTGCGCGTCAGAATCTTCCGCGCACTCTCGTCGTCGTCGGCGGTGAGAATTCTCATACACTTGTCCTTTCATGATTGATAATGGCAGAGAGCGCCGTTTGCACTCGTCCGTATTCTGTTTCGATAGCGTGTACAATGCCACCGGCGTTGGCGACGTTGTCGGCTTTTGCCGCTACCTCGAGCGTCTGACAATAGTCTGCGAGTTTCGTCGCGCCGATGTTGCGGCTTGCGCCCTTGAGCACGTGCGCAATCATTCTGACGGCTTGGGGTTCACGCGCTGTGACGGCGTCGCGCAGCGCCGAGATGCGCGCTGCTCCATCGCGGAGAAAAATCTCCGCAAGCTCGATCAACAGGTCGTCGTTGCCGTCACTTAGCTCGCGCAAGTCGTTGACGCGTCCCTCATCTAACAGTAGCGTCAGCTGATTCTCGACGCCTTGCGCCGATACCGCTGTTTCCATCGGCATAGCCCCTGTTGTTTTTCTTAACCATTTCATCAATGCCTGGAAGAGCTGCTGCATCTTGATTGGTTTTGGGAGGTAATCGTCCATGCCCGCGGCGAAGCAACGATCGCGCTCGCTTTGCAGAATGCTCGCCGTCATCGCGATGATGATGGGCTGCTCACCGCCCCCAGCGCGAATTGCCTTTGTCGCCTCGAAACCGTCCAGTTCTGGCATCATGCAATCCATCAGCACAATGTCATACGAGCGTCGCTCGAGCGCAGCAAGCGCTTCGCGCCCGTTAGCAGCAACATCGGCGTCACAGCCGAGTTTTTGCAACATGCGCAGCGTAACCTTTTGATTTACAAGGTTATCTTCGACCACGAGGATGGCAACATTCTTGGGGAGTTGTTGGGTAAACGAGCCAATAGGCTGCGCACCAAGTGTCTCGACCTCGGAGTCTGAGTGTTCGAATTGCGCGGTAAACCAAAATGTGCTTCCCTCGCCAAGCGTGCTCTCCACTCCGATACTCCCCTTCATCATCTCGACAAGTTGCTTCGAGATTGCAAGCCCAAGCCCCGTGCCGCCATACCGGCGTGTCGTCGAAGCATCGGCTTGCGTAAACGGCTGGAACAAGCTGCCGAGCGATTCCTCTGTCATACCGATGCCTGTATCCTCAACAGAAAACTTGAGAACACAATCAGTATCAGAATTTTTTTCGATGCCGCAGCGAACAATCACTTCGCCTCGCTCGGTGAATTTTACGGCGTTGCCGATCAAATTCATGAGAATCTGCCGCACGCGTCCCGGGTCGCCGCGCAGCACGCGTGGCACGTCGCGCTGCACGATACTGACGATTTCGATCCCCTTCTCATGCGCTTTCTGTTCGAGCAAGGCGATCGTATCCATGATTGCTTTGCGCACATCGAAGTCAATGATTTCGAGGTGCATCTTGTTCGCCTCGATCTTCGAGAAGTCGAGAATGTCATTGATGATCGTGAGCAGCGCGTCGCCGCTGGAGTGAATCGTCTCGACAAAATCCCGCTGTTCAGCCGTCAGGTCTGAATCGAGCAACAATTCGGCGAGCCCTAGCACGCCGTTCATCGGCGTGCGAATCTCGTGACTCATGTTAGCAAGGAACTGACTCTTCGCCTCGTTTGCTGCCAGCGCCTCAGCCGCCGCTTTTTGAAAGTCACGCGTGCGCTTTTCGACGAGCGCTTCGAGGTTGCGGTTGTGCTCGTTGATTTTCCTATAGAGTACCGAGTTTTCGAGCGCCGTGGCTGTCATGTACAACAGCACGGAGAGAAGACTAAGCGAGCCATCTGTAATTTGTTCGTTCTCATCAAGCACGCCAACGAACATGCCCAGAACGCTTTCGCGCGTTGCGACGGTGTGAAAGACAATTCTCTGTGCACTGCTCTTTGTCGAGACGATGATCGCTTTGCTCTGACGCAGCGCATACGCGAAACTTCCTTCCGCAATGAGTTGTGCGACCTCCTCCTCGACGAATTCACAAAGGGTGGACGGCTCGCATTCAGCGAGCTTGAACTCCGCATCTTCATCACTGACAATGTAGAAGGCAACGGCACGGAAACGAATGAACCGCAACAATTGCTGGCGCGTCGCCGCAAAGATATGATGCGCATCCCAGTGCGCATGAGTGCCGCTGTGCTGCTCCGCCATCGTAGCAAAGAGATACAACGCATCCAGATTCCAACGGTTGACCTCTTCAAGGTATGCAACCCGCTCCTCTAACAAGCGAATCCGATCAGCCTCATCAGGCAAACCAAAAGGTTCGGTGTGAAGCGGGAAGTCGTTCATTGCGCGTTATGACAAGATGAATTTTGTCGCATCCCCAAACTGGCGATCAATTTGTTCATACGCCGGCGCGAGCACGCTGGTCGGGAGCGCAAGTTGTTCCCAAACATCGTTGTTGGCTGGAGGAACGAACCGCTCGCCGCTGTTGCCCAATTCCATCGCATGCGCAATCACGTCGGCAATGTGAATGAGCGCAACCTCAGTGGGAAACTGCGTCGCATTCTGCGGCTTATGGTGAAAGCCAACAACTTCCTCAAGATAGTGCGGCAGTTTCCACTGTGTCACCAGTGCCTGTCCCACCGCGGCATGATCGAACCCAATGCGCTGCGCTTCAGCGGTAAACAACGGCATGCCGGCTTCTTTCGCATGAACCATAGCCTCGCGCATGAGGTCGGGAATCTTGATTAGCATGAGCAAGCGCCCGATGTCGTGGAGAATGCCCGCAACAAAGAACCGCTCCACATTCATCTCGCGCCGAAACGCTGCCAAAATCCGCGCGGCAATCCCGACGCCAATGCTATGCGACCAAAATCTTTCCATGTTGACGAGATCGTCGGGGATACCTTTGAAGAGCTTGATGATGGACGTAGCCAGCGCGAGATCGCGCAACTGCTGTGTTCCGACGATGCTGATCGCTTTCGGAATAGATTCAATCCGCTGGGGAAAATTGAAGAAAGCGCTGTTCACGATCATCAAGAGGCGCGATGTTAGCCCCGCGTCCTCGCTGATGATTGCGCCAATTTCGCTCATAGACGAGCGCGGGTTGTTCACCGCTTGGTTGATCCGTGTGAAAACCGTCGGCAGCGATGAGACCTCGATGTAGCCGCGCAATAAATCATTTGGTCCTATGATCATCGCGCTCCTCCTTGCATCTGGCTCACCTGACGCAGAACCGAAAGCCTGAATAACTCCTTGACAAATGGATGCTCGCGGTCAGTGTTGCGGAACAGATCGCCTAGTCGCTCTTCCGTTTGTCGAAGTGCCTCTTGGTCAAGATGCTGCACTGCCGCTGCAGTAACTTCCTCGCGGCTCACGCCTTGGATGTCCGCGTCGGTGATTCCCCATTGTTTCAAAATCTTGAGATGCTTGTCGTTGATCGTCAAACCGGTCTTCAGCAGGACGCGCCCGTTGCGATCGAGGACGTCCGCTGCGAGCGTCATCCCAGGTTGGATTTCTGCTAAGTTGAGCCTGCCCATTTTTCGCTAAGTTGTAATGTGATCGAATTCTCGTTTGAACAATTGTGCGGCGACCGCAAGCGAAGTGCCGCAATCAGCGTTCGCATGCGTAAACACTAACACGCCCTCCGGCGGCATTCCTTCCATCACTTTCATGTAGTTCCATTGGTAGCCCTCGAGCCGAAGCTCTTTGTCGGCGAGAAAATCTTCGCGGGATTTCCATTCCTTCTTGCAGAGAGTGCAGCGCTTGAACATGGCACCTTTTGATGTGTGGATGATTCATTTTCCCCTAACGCAAGCGATGTGCCATGCTGCTGGCATGATATGTTCACGTGATTGCTCAAGAGAATTATTGAAAACACAGGGAAATCTCATGTGCGTCGCCGAGGTCAAATATGCTTGTTGCACAATATTGTGCAGGTGGCGTGTGAAGTTGAAGGATCAGTACTCGAGCGAAATCGTGGTGGATCTGCCGCAAGTGCAGGTAACTTCAATCGCTGAGATGATGTCGCCTTCACGGTGTATGATGATGGTGGGTTGATCGGGTGGGTTGCTTTCGACCGCGATAGTTCGTGATCCGTTGCAGGAAACGTCACGGGCTTTGATCAACGCTCCCCGCGCAGATTTGTGTTCGGCGCGAGCGCACGAATACGCTGCGAGATCAACAAAGTTGTCATTCTGCTCGCTCATAACGCCGTCGCGCAGGTTCCGCAAACGAAACCAGCATTTGGTCTATGATTCTCGATTCTATCCAGCGTCGCCGTCATACCTTTCGCATCTGACAATGCGCTTCACGTGCTTCGCAACAATCACCAATTGCGATCAGGAATACGAATCGGTAAGGCAACTGTCATACCAAGAGCTTGAAGGGATGTGTGGGCTTATGTTTATAGATTTGGATTACAAGAAAACTACGAATGCTTAGCGGAGCCGGGGATGTGCTGGTCAATATTCACCAGTTGACCAGCACTCCCAAAGAACGACGGGGAAGGATTAGAACCCGACTTCGAACCGCGTTCCAAACACCGATGCGTTCTCGATGAGCGGGTCGGTTCCTGGATGTATGATGTACTGATAGTCGGGCTGCACTGCGAGCCACGGCGTCACTTGTGCGCGGTAGGTGAACTCGATTGCTAACTCTCCCGTCGCAACGGACGAGCCGCTCAAGAGTGTTGCAAGCCTGTAGTCGCTCGAGTTGTTTGCGTGCGTGAAGGCAATGCCGAGCCTATCCGCGTCGCGCTCGGGAAACACACCCGTATAGACTACACCGGCAGAAAAATTGTAATTGTATTGATTGATGCTTCCATTCGCCAGACCAAGACGCGTGAAGAGCGCCAGCCCTTGCGCCTCCTGTTCCGCGAAGACAATTTGTTCCGCCAAAAAGTAGATGCCGTTGTTCGCCGTCGAGCGAACTAACCTTCCCGTGATTGCATTTCTCTGATCCTCTGTGAACGCCGAGGTATAGAACCACGCTCCGATGGTGTATTTGCCTTTGCCAATACTTTCTTGCTTGATTCCGTTCCACCTGTACGATACTTCGCCAACAACCAATGCACCTTCCTGCATGCTCATGAAGAGCGAAGGCGATGTCGGGTCGCTTGGACTACCGGGAACGGCATCGAACGCGGCAAACCGAAAACCTACCGCTTTACTCGGCTGGATTTTCAGGCGGATTGCGCCGGCAGGAGTCGGGAAGATTGACGGACCGTTTTGCCCCGACTGCGCAAGTTCTTTACCGACACTAAATGATCTGTTGAGGAAAAGCTGTGCGGCTTCTACAACGTAAAACTCCGCATTGAGATCGTACAAACCAGCAAGGAATGAGAGTCTGTTGTCCATGACGTTTTGCTGCACGAACGCTTGATAGAGTTTTGTCATCTTCGGCGTATCAATGTTGCTTGCACCCTGCGCATCGCCAACGTACTGCCTGAAGCCGTTGCCGTTGTTGCTCATCGCATGAATACGAAAGGTCGCACCGCTCCACCCTAACAATTTCTCAGCATCTGCGGAAATCAGAAGATCAATATTATGAAGATAGGAAGCTCGACGGACAAGCCCGCCGGACAAATTCGAGATGTTGTCCGCTTTGTAGCTGAGCGTGAAGGTGATGCCGCGTTCGCTCAACACGTCGCGTTTTCCACTCCAGTTTCCCGTAAGGGTCGAGCGATTCCAGAAATCCGCTTGGGGTTCTTCGACCTCGATTGTTTTGATGCCGGTACCGGGTCGCCCCTCGGTAACGTCGTTCGAGACGGCTACGACTTTCGTCGTGTCATGGGCTTGTCCCCCTTGCCTCTCCGCCCCCCCTCGCGCAAACGCGGTAAAGAGCACGGCAACCGTTACCGCACCCGTGAGAATTTTTCGCATGTATACTCCTTCTTGGAGAAATGTGTTTGTTGAAAGCACATCGTTCCAAGAGAGTGCCAGCAGAAAGGCGTGAAAAACAGAAGAAAAAGCGGATTGGGGAAATCGAAACGCCGACGTTGAATGGAAAATTGTAGAATCTACATGCCTGAAAGGAAAAAGGCGATCGGCATGTCACTACTTGGCTGGCGAGATGAGGCAGACAAGAAAGCGAAGAGGGTTTCCTTCGCGACCGATTCTCTGTGAACGAGAGGCGACCGCTTATGACTGCGCGACCAACTCCCTTACGGTTTGAACAAATTCATCGGGTCGAAACGGTTTCTGCACAGCACGCAGCTTTTCTCCCGCAAGCAGCGAACCGATGATATCTTCCGGCGTATATGCCGTACAGAAAAATGCCTTTACGTTGGTGTTGATACGTTTTAACTCGAGATACGTCTGCCCGCCATCGAGATTGGGCATTAGGAGGTCGAGAATAACCAGGGCGATTTGATCGCTGTATCGTCGGTATAACTCAATCGCCTCGAAGCCATCGCCCGCAACAAGAACTCGGAACCCCTGCTGCTCCAGCAGTTCTTGACCGAGCGCTTGCATCATTTCTTCGTCATCAACAAGAAGAATCAACGCGTTGTCTCCTTGGAACTCTGCGTTGATCTCCTCGCTCGACTGAACAGCTATTGAAGCATCGTGCACGATTCGTTCTTCGATTATGGTTGGTGTTCTTGGTGTTCTTCTCGCAAGATGCTATGCGGCTCCGTGACTTGCGACGAGCGTGCAGAAGAAAAGCGGAGGAAGCCTCGCGAGAATGATTTTCGCACGAGCACTAACACACATCCATCCGCAAGCGGCGCAGACGAGATGTCAGCGCGCAGTTCTTCTCCATTGCACTGCACGATACGCACCGGTCGCCAACGCAGTTCTCGTTGCGGCGTTTCAAGCAGATGACGCACCAACTTCCTGTCCCGCTCAACAACGAAGCGAAAGAACTCGCGATCAATCACGTCTTCGATTTCCTTCGCTCCCAGGAGCGCGTCTCCTGCGGGGTTGGCGTACTGAATGCGTCCTTCACAGCACGCGAATATTGCCAGCGGCATCGCTTCCACCAAGAGGCGAAAGACTGTCCCTTCTTCCTCACTTATTGGCTGCTCGAGTTGCTCTTGCTCAATTGGGTGATGGCTCATAGATGTTCACCTTATATGCTCGTTGTTCGGGTTGAATGCCGAGCTGATCCATTCGGTAGCGGAGCTTCGAACGCGTAAGACCGAGGAGCTTTGCGGCATGAACCTGATTACCATTGGTAATCGTCAACGTTTTCATGATCAAGTCGCGTACCACCGTTCCAATCGGTATACCAGTGCTGGGAATCTCCAACAAGTAACGGTTTCCGATGCCATTGCTGTTGGATGTGCCAGGAGCGGACTTGCGATTGGACGGCGTTAAGAAGGCGAAATGTTCAACAGTGAGCACCAGGCCAGAACTGAGCAACAGGGCGCGCTCGATCGCGTTGCGCAACTCGCGAATATTTCCCTTCCATGGTTGCGTTTCGAGCAGTTGCAATGCTTCCGGCGAAAGCGTCGGTGCGCTCTTGCCAAACCGCTTGCTGAATTCCTGGATGAACGCGTACGCGATGGGGCCAATATCTTCTCTCCGTTGGCGCAACGGCGGGATTTTCACCGACGCCACGTTGAGACGATAGAAGAGGTCTTCGCGAAATCTTCCCTCTTCCACTTCCTTGGCGAGATCGCGATTCGACGCGGCAATGACGCGTACGTCAACGCTTAACTCGCGCGTACCGCCTAAGCGATAGAAGCGCCGCTCTTCAAGGACGCGCAGGAGCTTCACCTGCATGTCCAAGGACAGCTCGCCGATCTCATCGAGGAAAATCGTGCCGCCATTCGCCAACTCGAATTTTCCTTGCCGCATTCTATCGGTCGCTCCGGTAAAGGCACCTTTCTCGAACCCGAAAAACTCACTCTCGGCGAGATTTTTCGGAATCGCGCCGCAGTTCAGCGTAATGAAGGCTTGATCGGCGCGCGGACTTTTCTGATAAATGAACCGCGCGAGGAGTTCTTTGCCTGTGCCGCTCTCTCCTTCGATGAGCACCGTCGTATTATCGCCTTGCGCGAGCCGCTCGGACATGTCCAAAATTCTTCGCAGCACAATGCTCTTCCCGATGATGCCGCTGCGAACGCGCTGCTGCTCAAGCTCATCCTGCAACAACCGAACTTGGGTTTTGAGCCGCGATTGTTCGATTGATTTTTCGATAAGCACGCCGAGATGTGCAAGGTCGAACGGCTTGATCACGAAATCTACTGCACCTTCTTTCATCGCTTCGACGGCAAGAGCAACGTCTGCGTGCGCCGTCATCATCAGCACCGGCGTTTCGAAAGCTTCTTCCTTCATCTTGCGCAGCAACTGCAACCCGTTTGTCGTTCCCATGAAGATATCGAGGAGTACCAAGTCGGGATTCACTGCTGGCAGTCGCGTGAGAAACTCCTCCCCATTGCTGCAAACAGTGACGTCATAGTCCGCCGACAAAATATTCTGCAAGGTTTCGATGAGTATTAACTCGTCGTCAACGATGAAAATTCTTCCTTTAGCCATTTGCAGGTTCTCCAGATGGTTGCACAGGGAAAATCAAGCGGGCGATCGTCCCACCACCGACCGCCGGCTCGATACGAATTTCTGCGTTGTGTTTGTCCATAATCTGCTTCGAGAGCGCCAAGCCGAGCCCGGTTCCACTTTCTTTTGTCGTGTGAAACGGCTCGAACAGATGCTTCTGCACGTCAAGCGGAATGCCGGGTCCACGATCAAGAACAACAAGCGCCACCTTCTGTTTCGCCGTCGGAGATTTCGCGATGAGATCTTCCATGAGGCAGGTCGAAACCGTTATGGTGGATTTCTCAGGAGCAACGTCAATTGCATTCTGCACGAGGTTCAAAACCACTTGCTCGATTTGCTTCGCTTCGATCAACACTTTCGGCAGACCGGCGGCGAGTTGAGTTTCGAGCAGAACGCGCTTTTGCGCCGAGGCAGTTGTAAGAAATTGCACAGCGGTCCGCACGATTTCATTGATGTCTTCCGGCTGCACTTTCGGCGGCAAAACGCGGGCAAGGTTCAACGTGTTTTCGATAACTTTGCTGATCCGCTGTGCTCCCTCGATGGCGAAGTTCAACGAAGTGTGATCCTTGAACCCTTCGGGCAGACGTTTTGCAAGGTGCTGAAGATTGAGCGTAATCGCCGAAAGCGGATTGCGGATGTCGTGCGCGATACTCGCAGCAAGCCTCCCGAGGAATGCCATCTTCTCCGTTTGAACCATGCGCTGGCGCATTTTCTTCTGCTCAGTGATATCGAGGACGTACAGGATCATGCGCGGGTTGTGCCCATCATCGAACGGACCTGCGCCTAATTCGACGTCCACAAGCACACCATCACAACGGCAGAAACTTGTTTCTTTCGAGAAGAATGCGCCGGATTGCAGAATCGCCTGGCGCGTTTCAGCCTCTACGACGAACGATAATGGTTCCGCAGCGAGCAACTCGTCGCGCGTGAAACGCAGCAGCGCAAGCCCTTCTGCATTGACATCCACGACGCGACCTGTTTGCTTTTCAAGTACGAAGATCCCGATGCTTGCATGTTCGAACAGATTCCGATACCGCGCCTCGGACGACTGGATCTCGCGAGTCTTCTGTGAGAGCGTCTCGGAAAAGACCTCAAGCTCGTGCATCTTCTCTTCCAACTTCTTGACGACGATGGCGTGATGGCGCTCGAGGAACATCTGATCGTCGAGATTCATCTGTGGTGCGATCGAGGGGATCTCCACGAGCTCCGTTCCGACTCGTGTTCCATACGCACGCTCGGCAAGCGTGTTCACGCTTTGCACGAGCGTTGCCAAGCCGTCGTACTTCATCACGTAGGCATCAACGCCGATGCTTTTTGCGAACTGATGATCTTCCTTGTCAACGTAATTTCCTGTGTAGATAATGAACGGCATGTGCGCGAGTGTTGCCGACTGTTTTACCTCCTTGCATAATTGAAACCCGTCAATCGCCGGCATCATCGCGTCGGCGACGATGAGATGAAACTGTTCGGATCGTAATTGCTGCAACGCTTCAGCGCCTGAGAGCACCGACACGGTGTCGTACCCCGCATCACCCAACACCTCTTCAAGTAATGATAGGTTCTCAGGAATGTCGTCAACAAGGAGCACACGCAATCGCTCCGGCACAGTCTCAATAGTCTTCGCATCGAGTGTTTCGGTAGAGAACGTCATGCTGAGTATTGTTCAATTGGTGATTAGAAAATCTTCACTCAAATGTACAATAGTTTGCACCTGACGACAATACGCCAAACTGTGTAATGTGCGCGCAGAGGTAACGTATTTTGCTTCTACACGATATGCGTAGGACTTTGGGTAGAAGATGCAATAAGTGTCAGAACGTGAGGGGCGTCAACAAGACCGGGCTGGCGCCAGAGGATCGGTGACTGGAACGAAGGAAACAGAACGAGTGAGAAAGAGAGAAAGGAAAATCTTCAGAGGAGGCTGATGCTCAACAAACAATACCGACGGCGAATCACTACTGTTGAATAATGACGATGCTGTTTTTGATGGCATAGTTCACCAATCCAGCAGCATCATGAATATCAAGCTTTTTCATGATATTGTTGCGGTGTGTGTCCACCGTGCGAACGCTGATGTTCAGCCGCTGCGCGATCGCTTGATGGAGATGCCCTTCGGCAATCAATTGCAGGATTTCTCGTTCGCGCGACGTCAGCATACGGATCGCCGATTTCGCATCGCCCTTGTCGCGATTCAAATACCCTTCGACGATGACTTTGGAAACAGAGGGACTAAAAAATGCTTGGCCGCTATTCACTGAGCGAAGCGCGTTGAAGAGATCTTCCGCCATCGTTGTTTTTAGTAGGTAGCCGTTCGCACCGCTGTGCACAACCTGCAGTATATAATCGTCCTTGTCGTGACCGGAGAGGATGAGAACTTTCGTTTGTGGAAGCTGCTTTTTGATTTGTCGAGTCGCCTCGAGACCGTTGAGAATGGGCATCGCGATATCCATCAACACCACATCGGGACGCTCTTGCACTGCGAGCTCGACTGCCTCTCGTCCGTTTTCCGCTTCTGCAACAACTTCGAAATCTTCATTCGACGACAGCAACGAGGCAATACCATGACGAACAATCGTATGGTCATCAGCGATAAGGACGGTGATCTTTTTTTGGGAACTCAAGACTCTCTTCTTCCTGTGCGAATGAATGTACTCAGGTGACGAACGATGGAAAATATACGGAAAGAGTCAGGAAAATCAACTATGAGGAGGCTGCGTTGTGCTCCAGCTAACGCGTTGGGGAATGCTCCGCTTAGGCCTGCGGTGCGCGTTTCAGGTCTCTCAACACACCTTCGACAACCTTTTTCGTTACCTCAGGCTCCTCGTAGAATCCCTTCTTCACTTTTGCGCGTATCGCACCGAGCTTCTTTGCCTTCTCCGCCGCGAAGAGCAATTTCGCTTTTTCGGAAAGCTCGACACGATCGCTCTGCCCAGGTTTCGCGCCTTTTACTTCTTTCGACTTCGCGTTCCCCTCGTTCGCCGGAACGATTGGATTGGAGCCGCCGATTTTTTCTACTGCCATTGTCTCCCCCTATTGTGAATATGCGATCAACAGTTTTTCATTTTGCGCGTGCGACAACCGTTCCGCCGCCGCAGTGAGTTTAGCACTGCACAATGTACTAAACTTTCTATCAACTTGCTTCAATGTATCCAACAACGAACCGAAACGATGCGCATTGCGTTCTCGTTCCTCACCAACCTGCAGCCGCTCCTCCAGCACTTCTGCTTGCTTCGCAAGCAGTGCCTCGCGGGCGCTCAGCATGTCGTCGAGCGCATCGTAGTTCTCACATTCAACGAGCGCACACATCGCCTCCGTCAACTCAATAAGTGAGCGCAGCGTGAGTTCAACAGCACATCCTGCAAGCGGCTCAGGCATTCTCGTCTACCAAGAATCCCAACAGTTTGCTGATTTGCAGCGAGCGCCGGAGCGCTTCCTCCGCAGGAATCTGACGAATGACTTCTTGCGTTTCGCTGTCCACGATCTTCAACACGACCTTTTCTGTATCTTTGTCCACAGAGAAATTCATCTCCGTGTTCGTTGCGCGAAGATGGTGGTTTAGTTCTTTGACAACTTTCTGCACATCGTCTTCGCTGATCTTCTCCCTCTGCCTTTCCGGAGAGGCTACGTCACCCCCTGTCTTCAACTCCAGTTTCCCGAAACTGAACGACGAAAGTATTGCCGGGGATGTTGGATTCACTGGGTCTGTCGTTATGTTCATTTTGTCCTCCTTGACATCAACTCATCACCGATAGCCGTAGAGCGAGAACGTTAGGCTCGATATTGACTGCTGCTGCAGGGAGATTTTTTGCATTGTATTGTAGAGCTGCTCATACTGCTTACGGAAAAACGCTACCTTACCATCAATCTGTGCGTTCGTTCGTGTCAGCGCAGTTTTTATATTCGCCAGCGCCGTATTGGTTCCATCTTGCGCGATATCGAGCTGGCCGCCTGTGGAGGTGAACTGCTCGAGCAATGTGTTCAAACGGCCGGCGAGTCCGTTCGATGAATTGAACAGATCGGAGACCTTTCGTACATCCGACGCCAACGCGTTCTCGAAGGCGGCAGTGTCACTAATGCTCAACGTACCGTTCGAAGCAACCTTGATTCCTACTTCCGAGAGCAGGGTTGGGTTGCCGGTTTGCACTGTGCTGACCGCACTACTCATCAACGAACGCATGTTCACGCGCAAACCCTTGAAGACCTGGTCGCTCGCAAGAATTTCCCGTGTCTTCTTATCGGGGTCAACCGAGGTTTTGGTGCTGAGGTACTCGAGCGCCTCGTTGTACTTTTTGATAAACTCTTCAATCGTAGTTTTCACTTTTGCTTTGTCGGTACTGATCTTCAGTGCCACCGGCGCATCCGTCGGGAGTTGTACTCCTTTGAGTTCGAGCGTAACTCCTGAGAGCACATCCGTCACCGTGTTCGAACCACGCGTAATATCAATACCGTTCACTTTGAATTTCGAGTCGAGCAGCGTCGTTGATGAATACAAGAAGCCTGCAGTCGTGGAAGTTGACGCAGTACGTTCAGCAATCACGCTCGCGCTCAACCCAATCGAGTTCAACACCGTTCCGGTTTGGTCCGACATACTCACTGCTTGAGCAGAGCCTGTTTGCTTGCTCGTGAACACCAACCTGCTCGTCCCCGACGTATCGGACACTACGGATGCCGTCACTCCAGCAGCGGTCGAAGCGTTGATTGCCGCCGCCATGTTGGCGAGCACCGTGCTGTTCGATTGTCCTGCTGCGATATCGAACGAAATGTCCGTAGAGGTGCCGTTGACCGTCAGGCGAATGGATTTTGTTCCCGCTCCCTCCGTATCGGCAATCGTTGTTGCTGTGCCTGAAAGCTGTGCGGAAATCGCCATATCCGCCTTCGCTAATTGTGTGACGAGCAGCGAGTGCGTCCCAACCGACGATGACGACGTCGCCGTTGCGGTGAGAATCGAAGGCAGCGAACTCTCCGCCCCGTACACGTTGAACTTTGATGCCGTTCCCGTGGTGTTCAGGTCCTTTGCTAACTTGTTCAACGCAGACAATTTTGTCTTCAGCTCAGCAAGGACACTCAAGCGAGCGTTCAGCGAAGTTTGGCGATTCTCCAATCGTGTGACTGGATTGCTGATGCTGTAGCGATACTGTTGCGTCAGCGACTCAATTTGTTGATTCTGTACTGTACTAATCGTTGGCATAATTCGTTTCTCCCTTCAAGGTCAGAGACCATGAACGTACACCATTTACTCAATTACAGCTTGAAGGCTTCGCCCCAAGCTGAACGCAGTTCCTCTAGAACCTCCAACGCCTCATTCGTTCTTCCTTTGCGCAAGCAATGCTTTGTGTACTGATACAGTCTGAACAAAGTCAATGCCACCTCTTGGTATTCGAAGTTCAGCGCCGCAATTAATTCATTGATCGCCCGATGCGCTAACGGAACATCGTTCTTCTTGATTGCCTGAATCGCTACAGCATACAGCTTATGAATTACATCAACGGCAGATAGGTTCATCAACTGTTCATTGCGGTACGTGCTCAACGCCGAACTGATTTTGGCATTTGGCATCGGACCTCCCACTGTCGGTGTTGCGTATTGTTGCGCTGCGTGCATCAAGCACTCTCCTTGTTAGTTTCGTTTTCGTCTATCAGGAAGGGGCGCCCCGCAAATCGAGGCGCCACTCCTGAGAAATCATCAAGCCACTAATTCGAATTGATTATCGAAAAAGCGACAAGAAGACCTGCGGCGACTGGTTCGCTTGCGCCAGCATGGACGTGGACG
>CAYUFU010000001.1:0-47665 GCA_964444145.1 uncultured Chitinophagales bacterium | reverse complement strand
AGCGACAAGAAGACCTGCGGCGACTGGTTCGCTTGCGCCAGCATGGACGTGGACGTTTGCTGGAGAATCTGCAGCTTTGCAGCTTTGATTTGCTCCTTCGCAATGTCCGCGTCGAAGATACGGCTCTTCGCTGCCTCAGTGTTCGTGATGGCAGTGTTGAGGTTCGCTTCCTTCGCATCCAAACGATTCAACTTCGCACCGATTTGACCGATGGCGGTGTTGACCGTCTGCAAGCCGGTATCAACCGAAAGCGAAGCAACGTTCGCCGACGTGATGCTGCCCGCCGAATAGCTCAGCAACGCTCCGGAAGAAACGCTGGAGCTGAACGCAACCGTGAACGTCTCCGTGCTCGCTTCCCCGACCTGGAAGTTCTGGCTGTACGTGCTGCTCAAGAGCTGTACCCCGTTGAACTTCGTCGTCGTGACGATGTCGTCAATTTCCGACGCAAGGGCACTGATCTCGGTCGCAATAGCGGTCTTTTCATCCGCACCGAACGCACCGTTGATGAATCGCGTTTGCTTCTCTTTGATTTGCACGAGAAGATCAGCAATCTTCTGGTACGCACCTTCCGCAACGCCGAAGGTTGACTGCGCATCGCCAACGTTGTCCAGTGCCGAGTTCATCGAGCGAATGCGACCTTCCATTTTCTTGGAGATCACATAGCCTGACGGATCGTCTGCCGACGTGTTGATGCGCTTGCCCGTTGCAAGGCGCTCTTGGTGCATTCCGAGATCGCGGTTGATTGCATTGAGCGACGTGAGAGCATTCATCGCTGCAATGTTCGTGTTAATGCGGGCGCCACCTGTGGGCTGCATTTCTACCTCCTTGTAGTTCGTGAAACTATGTATCGTTTTTGGGGCATCCGTGCCCCGAGCTTCCTTGGGGGAAAAGCTCTAACAAGGTTATCGGAAAATGTCTGAGCATCTTTAGACAATTTTAAAAACTCTTGATGTACTTCGGAATATCACCACTGGAAGACAGTAGCTCCATCGCGCGCAGCAACAGCTCGGGAGCGGCGTATACGTCTACAAACCTCAGGCAGGCAATTTCATCGCAACGAAGAAGATGCTCCTCGCGAAGTAACGACCGAATTGGAAACAAGCCTTTTGAGCAAACAAAAGAGGCGCGCCATTCAGCGCGCCTCTTTTCATTATACACGAAAGTTTTCTTATCGGAACAGCGACAAGAACACCTGCGGCGATTGGTTCGCCTGCGCCAGCATGGACGTGGACGTTTGCTGGAGAATCTGCAGCTTTGCAGCTTTGATTTGCTCCTTCGCAATGTCCGCGTCGAAGATACGGCTCTTCGCTGCCTCAGTGTTCGTGATGGCAGTGTTGAGGTTCGCTTCCTTCGCATCCAAACGATTCAACTTCGCACCGATTTGACCGATGGCGGTGTTGACCGTCTGCAAGCCGGTATCAACCGAGAGCGAAGCAACGTTCGCCGACGTGATGCTGCCGGCAGCAACGCTGAGCAATGCGCCCGATGATACGCTAGAACTGAACGCAACCGTAAAGGTCTCCGTGCTCGCTTCGCCGACCTGAAAGTTCTGCGAGAACGAGCTGCTCAAGAGCTGTACGCCGTTGAACTTCGTCGTCGTGACGATGTCGTCAATTTCCGACGCAAGAGAGCTGATTTCCGTCGCGATAGCAGTTTTTTCATCCGCACCCATCGCGCCGTTCGAGAACCGCGTCTGCTTCTCTTTGATCTGCACGAGCAGATCCGCGATCTTTTGGTATGCGCCTTCCGCAACGCCGAACAAGCTTTGCGCATCACCGACGTTGTCTAACGCCGCGCTCATCGAGCGAATGCGCCCTTCCATTTTCTTCGAGATCACGTATCCTGACGGATCGTCCGCCGACGTGTTGATGCGCCTGCCCGTTGCAAGACGCTCTTGATGGATACCAAGATCGCGGTTGATGGAATTCAACGACGCCAGCGAATTCATCGCTGAGATGTTCGTGTTGATGCGTGAGCCGCCTGAAAAAGGCATACTTACCTCCTTGTGAAAAAATTATGATATGGGCGTCCCTGCCCGTGAGTTATTAGTGTAGCCGGGAGGATTTGCTACGGCGACAGGAACGGATTCAAGTGGTATGCCCGAAAATCGTGAGCAGGCTCAGGTGACAGGCACGCGCCCCAACTTCGCTGCAAGCGCCGAAATACGGCTTTTCAGGTGCGAGAGATCGGCATCGGTTGTTTGTGTCATCAACTCGAGATGGGAAAATGCAGAATCTACATCGCCGCTTCTCAGCGCAAGCTCCAAGCCGCACTTGTGCAACTCGAAGAGCTTGAGCTGTTTCGCTTCCGCTTCCGCGAGAAGAAGGCGTGCCCCCGCGTGGTCGCCCGTTTCCATTCGCCACCGAATTGCGCACGCGTACGCACTGGCGTTCTCTGCATCTGCCTTCAACGTCTGCTCGATGAACTTGAGCGCTGCGGGGACATCGTTCATTCTCCGATGATGCAGCGCGAGGGGAAAGAAGAATTCCTTTCTCTCGGGATGTCGCTTCGCGAGCGAAAGAAGTTTTTGAATTGCGAGGCGCGAATCGTCAACGCGCGCTTGGCAGCGGAGAAAACCGTTCAGAGCCTCGGAAGAATCCTGAAGCAGCTCACTTGCCTGCGCGTATTTTTCCATCCCGTCACGAAAGCGATTCGTTTGCTCGTAACAGAATGCGAGCCGGAGCAACGCTTCTCCCTTTTTGAGATCGAGGTCGGACGCGATGTGCGTCGTTCTGCGCGACGCAGGCAGCTCGAAGAGGTGCTCCAATTCTTCAAGCTGTGGTATCGCTTCGCCGTATTTTCTCATGTCACAGAGGATCAGCGCAAGAAACCAGTGCGCCATCAACTGCGTGGGCGCGAGCGCAAGCGACTTGCGACAATACTCCGCTGCGGCGGACAAATCTCCCCCCTTCACCTCTACTTCAGCCAACAAGTTGTAAGCAGTTGCCCGGCTGCTTCCAGGTAGCAGAGGGCTCGCTAACGCAATGTCGAGTTCTTCTTTCGCCGCCTTGTAATTCTTCTGAATAACGTAGGTGTTACCGAGTTGGAATCGTGCATACGCATCGTCAGGATTCTGCGCAAGCTGTTGCTTCAACAGTTCGATATTGCGCTGGGCTTTCTGTTTCAAGGTTTCCGTTCCTTGCGCGTAGCCGAGATGGATGATCGTTATCGAAGTCTGGACTATCGTGAGATTGCAGCGTTGCAACGAAGGTAGAATCTGCTCGTGTACTCTTCCCTCGAACTGAACGCCAGGCAGCTTTCGAAACAAGCGCGGATACGCGTTCGACTGTTTCACCGTGCCGTGGTCGAACGTATGCTCGCTCTCGATCATCAGATTGTACGCGCCGACGTTGTGGTCTGCAAGCAACCGACGAATCTGAGCATCGTTGCCGGGTGCAATGCGCTCGTCCGCATCGAGGTAGAGAATCCAGTCGCCGATACAATGACTCAGCGAAACGTTTCGCGCATCAGAAAAGTCTCCCGTCCAAGCGAATTCGAAGATCCGCGCACCGAACCGTTGAGCAATCTCCTTCGTTCGGTCCGTCGAGCCGGTATCAACGATGACAATTTCGTCAACGACCCGGTGCACGCTCTGCAGGCACCCTTCGAGGAATTTTTCCTCGTTCTTCACGATCATGCTCAGGGAGAGCGTGATTTTCGACTTCTTGGTCTTCATCCCTCTTCTCCTACGAGAACCAACAATGAGTTGTCGTCTTCCGCTAAGCCTAACGCGGCATTCACTTTCGCGAGTCCGCTCACTGCGGCTGCGTTCTGTTCGTCGTTCACGACGGCATGTTCGAACATCGTTTTTGCTTCGCGATCCTTCTCTAAGAGGAAAAATACTTCACCAAGTCCGGCACATGCTTCAGAGGAACGAGGCTGAAGCTGCAATGCTGCTTCAAAACTCTCCTTTGCACTGCTGAGATCACGCTTGGAAAGATAGCAGGCTCCGCGAAGGTTCAGTGCGTCGAGTTTCGTCGCATCGTCACGCCAGTGGGCGTTGTTGAGAATCAGCAAGGCGTCATCGAACCTCTTCTCGCTATAGAGCTGATACGCTCCGGCGAGAAGCGCTTCTTCACTCACACTTGCCTCCTTCGGCGCGATGCGGATGATTGGTTTCGATTTCAACGCCTCGATGCGCACACGGGCTTTCTCGGCTGCGTGCTTCCACGTCCACTGCGCATGAGCATCCTCGCTTGCGCGCTTGCCGATCTCCTTCAGCTCATCGTGCGAGAGAATAGCGAGCCGCATCTTCGTCGCCAAAACATTCTTGTCAGGTTCCAGCACCCAAGGGAAGTCCACGGTCTCATCATGACCGATGAACTTCGAGGGAAACTGAACGCGTGTCGCGGGAATGAGAATGCTGTTCGTCTCGTTACAGAAATCATCCGTCGAGCCGCCCTGCGTTATAATCGCTGGCGTGCCGCACGCCATCGCTTCGAGAACAGGCATGCCGAACCCTTCGCCGCGATACGGGTGAACGAGCACGTTGCACGCCGTGTACAATCCCGTCAACTCATCATCGGGAAGAATGCGATCAATGTACTCGATCTCGGGCGAGTCGGGACTCTTTTGAATCTCTTGGATCACCTCTTTGAATGTCTGTCCCTTATAGAACGAGTCACCACCCATGTCTTTGATCACGAGACATACATCGTCATCTTTCTTGAATGCTTTCGTGTATGTGTCGAGGAGAATGTCAATGCCCTTACGCCAGATCGTTCCACCGACAAAGAGGAACTTGAATTTCTTTTTCGTCTTCAATTTCGTCGGTTTCACCTTCGGGTGAAACTGGCGGGGGTTGAAACCGTTGGGAACGATAGCCACGCGTTCGGCCGGCACACCACTCGTGACATACACGTCGCGCACATACTTCGTGCATGCCCACACTTCATCAACGCTGCTGCGGATCTTCCCAACCCACGCTTTTGGCAAGCTTCCAAATTCCCATGGCTGCATGAAGACGAAACGTCCCTGCCCCGGAGCATCGAGATTCGGGGGCCAATGATGGCGGACATGAACGTCAACTCGTTCCAGCACGACATTTCGGCGGCGCGCTAACGCTCCGAAGCGGCTCGCTTTGCCGGGATTGAAATGATCAGAGCCGAAAGGAGTAAGAGACAACTCGACTCCCTTCGTCAATAACTCATTGCAGAGTTCGCGATTCACAAGTGAGAGCGAGTGATAGGCAAATGGCGTTCCCTCCCACACAACGCGCGGAATCGTCGTGTCGGAGCAGATAATTTCTGGTTCGCGCAGCTTTGCTTCAATCTGTTGAAGCCGCTTGATGATGAACGATGACACGACGTCTTGACTGAACCTCTCGACAACATCTCGTCGCGCCTGCCTCCCCTTTTCCGCTGCTTCATCGCGATGCTGGTACACACGACGCATCAGTTCCTTGAGATGAAGAACAGAAGGCTCAGCCCATTGATGCCCGATGAACGCGGGGTTCTCCGATTTTTTTACGGTCGCTACCCGTTCCACGTTCAACGGGTATGAGTTTTCTCCGTTCAACAACTCAGCGCCGGCAGCCCACTTCGTTGCGATGCACGGCAGTTCCATCGCCATCGCTTCGAGCAATGTGCGGCAGCGACTCTCGCCGCGGCTTGAGAGAACGAACGCGTCGCACGCCTTGTAGAGGTCGGGAAGCGCCGTTGCGGGAATATGTTTACCAATGACGCGGACGCACGGCAATGTCGCCGCCGGCTTCCCCGTCTGTTTTGCGATTGCCGCGATCCGGCTTTCAATCTCTGCCGCGTCATCATGATCGAATCGTCCGGGGAGATGCGTGCGAAGAAACAAGCAGACATCATCATCGTTGCTGAACTCCTCGAAATACGCGTTCAACAACACATCTGCGCCTTTGCGTTCGTTCCATTCGAACACCGAAAGGAAGTTGAATCCCTTCTTCCCTTCCAGATTCATCGGCTCGACAATACCAGGGTCAAACGAATTTACGTCAACCGCGCCGGGCACGACGAGAATGTTATCTCTCTTCACGCCGCTGCGCGCAAATGTTTCACGATTGAACTCCGACGGCGCCCACACTTCGTCGAACTTGTTGCAGTTCTTCACCCAGTTTTTCGGCAGCCGATCGGTCTCGAACGACGTGCGGATGATTTTGTACACCGCTTCTTCCGCAACCACCGCGTCATTCGCGGGCGTGTGCGAGATAAGAATGTACGGCTCGCCGCATAGCATCCGGTTTCTCGTACGAATCAACGTCTCCTGCGCGTACGCCGGAAGCCCGTCCACGAACTGCTTCGAGAATGCGGTATTCAACTGAACAGAGCTAAGAGGGATGCGCCGCTCCAACGGAATGACATGATTGATGAATTCTGTCGCCCAACCATTGGGTGCGAGAAACTCCCCTGACCATACGACGGGAGTCTTCACGTCATAAGCGTCGCGCACGCGCCTATCAAGCATGGACTTCCACCGCGGGTAAAAGATTTGTACGCTCGCCAGATTGTGTGCTGTGACTGATTCCTTCGTCGAGGACTTGCTTTCATGATGGATAACAACAGCTTTCGGCGTGTACACTGCGCGGTAGCCTTTCTCCCGTATGCGCAATACCAAATCAGTGTCTTCAAAATACATCACATAGCGTTCATCGAAACCGCCAACTGCATCGAAAATATCCTTTGGAATCAACATGCATGCAGCAGTGACTGAGTCCATGTCCTGCTGCTCATTCACGAGAGCTGCGCTTCCGTGCATTCCCTTGTAAATGTGAAATGGAACAGGAAGATTGTATGTGTCGGACTTCGTTTCTGCGAACGCGACGCCCGCGTGCTGGATCGTTCCATCGGGATACAACAACTTGCACCCGACAACGCCGACGTTTTCTTCCTTCGCCGCGACATCAATCATCGCGTCGAGCCAGCCGTCTTGCACTTCGGTGTCGTTGTTCAGGAAGATGATGTATTTTCCTTGACCCATGTTCGCGCCAGCATTACATGCTTTGCCGAATCCCACATTCGTTGCGTTGCGAATGAAGCGGAGATTCGGGTACGCGGGCGCAGCCTGCGCAAGCCACTCCGCCGTTCCGTCCGTCGAGGCATTATCAACAACAATCACTTCAACGCCAAGCTCGATGCGCGTGTTTTCGTAGACGCGCTTGATGCACGTGCGCGTGAATTCCAGTTTGTTGAAAACAGGAATAATGATTGTCGCGAGAAGCTCGCGCTCCTTTCGCGGAGAATGGACGTCGTGTTTGGAAAATGGAAGTATTGGAATCGAGGATGCAGACGCCCCCTCGCCCCTTCTCCCGTTCTGCCTCTCTCCCGCCTCGGGAGCATCTGGCGCGGCTAACTTCTGCGATGCAAGCTCGCACAGCATCGAGAGTGCAGTCTCATTCGTTGGCTCTACTTCCGTCACTCGATGATAGAACGCGGCGCCGTCGTCGAAACGTTTCAACATGCAACTCAGGTGTCCGAGTTTGATCAGCGACTCGACATCGTTCGGCACTTTGTCGAGAATTGTTTGCAACACGCGAAGCGCCTTCTCGATTCTTCCTATGTCAATCGCTGCATCGGCAAGATTTCGTAGCGCGTCAATGTTATCGTCGTCGAATTTCACTGCATTCAAGAATGAAGCAAGCGCCTCCTCCTTTTCGCCTTGCTGAAATTGCAGTACCCCTAACTCGTTGTGATACTGTGAGTTCTGCGGATGCTGAAGCGATAATTCATGCAACTCATCGAGCGTTCGTTCCTTCGGGTTTGTCAGCGTTGCGCCTGGATGAAGCGGGCGCGACATCGTTCGCGTGATGGCGTACGGGCTGAGAAATCCCATCCGTTGCGCGTCAAAGACAAGTTGTTCAACCGCCGCGCTTCCACGTGACGCAAATTCACTATGCTGCTGTTCCTGTCCTTCGTGCTTGCGAAAGTAACTGAGCGTGTCAATCAAATAAATCGCGTCGCCTTTGCTCAGCAAGTTCATCCACATCGTCATGTCACCGTTCGCAAGATTGCGCCTGCCGCCGAAGCAGAGGCAGTTCGGACGAATATTCGCGAGATCGCGTTTACGGAACATGACGGTCGTCGGCTCACCGATGAAGTTGACTTTTCTTGAGAGCATCGCATTAGCGAGATAGACGCCATCAATCACGCTGTCCACCTGAGCAATGCGTTGGGTTGGCGCGATGTCGGGCAAGTGATTTCCGTTTGCGTCTATGTACTGCCGATGCGACGTCACGAGTGTCACGTCCGCGTGTTCATTCAGGCACTTTACCATTCGATCGATGCAGGTCGGATGCAGCAGGTCGTCGTCGCAGAGAAATTTGATATACTCGCCGCGCGCAAGCGCGAACGCGTGCAGATGATTCTCATAGCTTCCGAGCGCAGGCTCGTTCCGTTGATAGCGAATCCGCGCATCGTCGTACTCACGAACGATTGTTGCAATCGCATCCGTTGGACAATCATCCGCTACGACAATCTCAATGTTCGTGTACGTTTGAGTCAACGCGCTCTCCAACGCCTCTCTGAAATGCGCGGGCTTGTACGATGGAATCAAAATGCTGACGAGAGGATTCTCAAGCTTGGCTCGCACGGGCTTGATGAACTCGGCAATCAACCGCGAGCCAGCGCGATACTCGAGCCCGCGCAGAAATTCGAACGGGCTTTCGCCAATTGCGTGCCGCCCGCCGAATTCAAATCCAGCGGACTCACCGAGCCGAACGAGTTCCTCCTCGTTGTACACCCATTGATGTCCCCACTCGCGCAGCGCGAGATTCAGCATCTCGCATTTATTGTCGAGATAGTTGTAGCCGAACTGCGCCCATTCGGGATTCAGCCAATCGTTGCTCGTGTATTCGTTGATGAGCGCATCTAAGTCGGGAGTCGCGATTCGGCAAACGCCGCCAGGGACGAGAACGCGCCGACACTCGCGCAAGAACTGCCCGCCTTGCGCCTGCGTGATGTGCTCGAAGAAATGCTCGCTGAAAATTGCATGCACCGAATTGTTGTCAAACGGCAGCCCCTTCGTCACATCGAGCTGGATGTCCGCGCCAGGCTCCATGTCCACATTCGTGAAGCCGGCGAGCTTCTTGTTTCCGCATCCGATGTTCAACAGTACGCGATTCATGAGGCACTTCCTTCAGAGTGAGAAAACTTCTTGAATGAGTTCGCTTGTCGGGAAGCCGTGCGTGACGAGTTCCTGCTCTGGCTTGTAGATGTACGGATTCGGATACTTCCGCTCGATGAACGTCCGCTCCGCCAAATCGTTGTACCGAAAATGACATGACCACCGAATCGCATCGGTTACGTTGTTGCCCGAGCGGTGAATCAGAAATGCGGAGAAGAACAGTGCGTCGCCCGTCTCGACCTCGACGGGAACGAATTGCCTATCGTCCGTATGTTCGAGGGAGCGAAACCATTCGTCTTGTCTCGAGTCTTGCAATCCGCAGCGGTGACTTCCTGGGATAATCTCGAGTGCGCCCAACGAAACGCTCACGTCCACAAGCGGAACCCACAACACGACGGCGTTCAGTGAGCCTTGCATGCTGCGCCAATCCTGGTGCGGCGGCGTCTTGTAATACACTTCGTGCTTCGCAAGATGGCGCGAGTTGAAGTAGATGACCGGTCGGGTGCAGATATTTGGGGTCTGAATGCCGAGCAGCTTCAGTTCGTTCATCACCGCTTCGCTCAACGACAGCCGATGCAAGCTGACAAGATGTTGACACGTTTTCCCACAATTCACGAAGCCGTACATATCTGATGCGAAATACTCGCGCATCGCCGATTCGAATTCTTCTTCGCTCGGCGTCGCGTGCGAGAGAATGCCGCGCGCTCGCATCTGTGCGATGAAAACATTCTTTGCATCATGCCGCACTCGCTCGATATCTTCCCGCAAGAAAAATGATTTGCGCAACACATAGCCGTCGCGTTTGTAGTCATTTATCATTGCTCACTCCTCCGCAATTGCATACCCGAAACCCGTTTTACCGAATCCATTGCCATTGTAGAACAAAAATTTCGTTCCGTGATGAGCGACGACGAACGGATATTCGATCATTTCGGAATCCCAACCAGCGTCGGACACATCTATGCCTGCGCGCTCGTCGAGCCGTTTCCACCGCACGCCGCCGAACGACTCCGCGTACCCGATGCGATAGCTTTTTGCTTTGCCCGTGCGATAGCCGTCGGCATCGCGATACGCGTACCACATCTTGTGCACGCCATTTTCCGTCAGCACTGTTGCGCCGACGATACCGGCCTCCGTCTCCGATTTGTAATCAATCGCAACGACGCCGTCCCGTTTCCAGTGGATGCCGTCCAGCGACTCCGCGTATTTGATGTGATAGAACGGCTCGGGCTTGCCGTTGATCATTTCCCATTTCGTGCACGAGAGGTACCAATTCTTCCAGACGCGATTCTCGATGCGCACGCACGAGGTGCCCGTGAAATGCGGCTCGTAGATCGTCGCGCCGAAGAGCGGACCTTCCGCCAATTTTTCAAACGTCCGCCCACCGTCTTTGCTGATGGCGAGTCCGATTGCATTATGATACGGCACTGTTCCCCGCGTCGTCCAGCCGATGTAGTAGAGATATTTGTACACGCCGACAGTCACAATCGAAGAGGGCATGACGCCGCAATCGTCGAACGCACCGAGATTTCCGAGCGGAAGAATTTCCTCGCCGTGCTCGTACAAAACATTCTCAGGCTTACCAGCTTCAACTTCGATAAAGCTCGTATGACTGCGATTCTGGGCGTCGCGCGTGCCGAAATAAATCCGCCAGACTTTGTCACTCACAACGTCAACCGTCGGCACCGCTGCGTGCGATTTGTTCCAATCAAAGTTGCCCGACGGCGCATAGATATGTTTCTGCTTTTTCCAGCGCATGTTTAGAACGCGAGTTCCTTGCTTGACTTCTCCCCTTTCACCGCAGGATTTCCTTTGTACACGCCCCACGGCTCTGTGTTTTTCATAATTGCCGACGCCATGGCGACGAACGTTCCTTCCGCAATCGTCACGCCGTCGCGTACGGTTGCGTTCACGCCGAAGAAACTGTACGGCTCAACGACGCAATGTCCCGACAGCACGACATGGGACGTGAACATCACGTGGTCGCGAATCACGCTGTGGTGCCCGATGTGATTCCCACTCCACAACACAACATTGTTGCCGATAGAGGTGTACGGTTGCAGCGTATTGTCTTCGAGTATGAAACAGTTGTCGCCAATCGGCGTGCCCGCGAAGCACGTCGCTTTCGAGCTGACGTAGCTGATGAGCGCGTAGCCCTTCTGTTTTATGGCGCAATATTTCTGGCGCCGCGCGTGATTCATTTTGCTTGGCGACATGGGCGCGAAGAACTGATACTCTGCAGGCGGGAGAATTCTCTCGACATCCTCGAACGGCACGACGGGCAGTCCCTCGAAATATTTTTCACCCGTCATGTATGCTGCATCAACGCTGAACGCGACGACTTCATGCTCGCTGTCATGCTTCAAATAAAAGTGCGCCAGCGATGCGAAGTCCTTAATGCCAAAGATTATTACTTTTGCCATTGTTACTTATAGACGTATGTCGTGTACTCGTACAACCCGTAATCACTTCTGATGACGAACTTGCGCGAGAGGTTTTTTGTAAGAAAGCTCCCGAGTACATCCATCGGAAGGTGAAACAAATCATCCCGCTCCCAGTCTACATGCGTTGACATGACGTTGAACGCGACCCCCACGCGGGCTTTCGCAAACGCGATGCTGAACACCGTTGCGAAGTAGTCAAACATCTCATCGAAGCTGAGTGAGCGCTTCTCGGTGAAGACGCCGTTCATTACGATGTAGTCGAATGGCGGTAACGCGTCAGGCGATTGCACGATGTCCAACCAATGGAATGTCAACGCTGGAAATTTCCGTTGACAATGTTGGATGAACGTTGCGCTCGCATCAAGCCCGCTGTACGCGACAACATCTTTGAGTGGCGTTGCTTGCAAGTGTTGATACAACATCGCAGTGCCGCAGCCAAAATCGAGAAGCGTCGTGGGCTTGCTCGGATTCCTCATCACGCCGAGCATTGTGTCATAGCGTTTCACCAGGTCCTGCATGTTGGGCCAATCGAGTCCCTTCGGCGTATCGCCAAACTGCGCGAAGCACTTCTCATAATGTGCGACTATTGCTTGGTAGGAGTTCATGGCGAATGCAGCGTGTACTCTTCGAGAAGGCGGGAAGTCTTCGTCTTGTCATTGAACATCAGCACATCGAGCATCGAAAGGCACGGCGTGAAGCGTCCATTGAATTGCGCGTACTGAATCGGGTGGGTTTCCAGAAAATGCAGGCACATGTTCCGCTCGGCGAAGCGGTCGGCGCAGTATAACTCGCGCCCACCACGTGGATTGATGTAATCCGTTGTCTGCTCGCGCCGACAAATGTCGAGTATGCGTTGCTCGGCTTTCAACGTTGCGTTTTCGTAGACGCGAGACGTTGCGACGAACTCGGTGTGAAACCGCAGAAACTCCGCCACAACGCGAATGCTCATTGCGGCGAGCGAGGCGATCCTTGTTTCGCTGCTTGTTACGACCCTCGACACAAGCGGAAAAACAGCGGTGAACTGGGGCGCCTTCTTGTAGGCAAGCTCGATTGTGTGAAGAAACTTTTCGCGCCACGGCTGCACGTCGTCCACCTCCAGGTCGCAAATCAATTTGTTCTGGCTCGCGCTCTTCAACGGAATGCTGACGAGCCTCGCCTCGCCTCCAATCAGAAACTTATTTCGATGAATCCAGCCTCGCGAAATAAAATTCACGTCGTCATAGAGAACGAATTTGTCCACGGCGTTCACCAACTGATAGTAGCCGATGTACGGAAAGAAATACGGCTGCATGATCGCGAGCTTCATCACGCCTCAACAGATTCTATCGTTTCAACGTTGACCGTCAGCGCTGAAAGAACTTCGTTGCGGACGAGATGCGCGATTGCGCGAACATCATCCAGCTCCAGGTCGAAGTAAAGCGGTAGGCAGAGAATGCGCGGCGCGATCGCCTCGGCATACGGGCATAGAGAGCGCCTCGCAAACGGTAACGTGTTGAGCGCAGGATAAAAATACCGCCGCGTGTTGATGCCGTGTGCGTGCAAACGCTCTTTCGTTGTTACGAGCAGAAGCTCGGAGGGAAACACGACGGGATAGTACGCATAGTTATAGGAATCCTCTGAAGGAATCTGCGGACGACGAAGGAGCGGGACGTTGCGAAGGATAGCATCATACTCTTTGACGAGTTCACGTCGCTTGGCGATGAATTCATTCACGCGCGGCAAATTGCACAATCCCATCGCCGCGTGCAACTCAGAATTCTTTGCGTTAATGCCGACGGAGAAATATTGGTCATCGAGATGTCCGAAGCTTCTGTACAACAACAGCTTTTGAGCGATCTCATCATCGTTCGTCACGACCGCGCCACCTTCGACCGTGTGAAATACTTTCGTCGCATGAAAACTGAATGTCGAGATGTCGCCGAGTGCAGCGACAGACTCCCCTCCGACGGTCGTGCCAAATGCGTGCGCCGCATCGTAAATGACCCTGAGACTGTATCGTTGCGCGATTGCCTCGATGCGCTTCACGTCGCACGGGATGCCGTACACGTGAACGGCAAGAATCGCTTCCGTCCGCTCGGTAATCGCCGCCTCGATTTTCCCTGCATCAATACAAAACGTTGAGGGATGAATATCCACGAAGACGGGCGTACATTGTTCCCAGAGGATCGCATTCATTGTCGCGACGTAGGAGAAGGGCGTCGTGATGATTTCGTTTTTTAGCTCAAGCGCTTTGATTGCCAGCTGAAGCGCAATAGTGCCGTTGGAAACGAAGAGCAAATGGTTGACGCCAAGATATTCTTTCAATCGCGCTTCAAGTTCTTGGACCAGCGCGCCATTGTTCGTCAGCCAGCCGCTTGCCCAAACGCGACTAAGTTGCTCGACGTACTGCTCGAGTGGTGGGAGATATGACTTGGTTACGTTGATCATCGTGCTGAGGGAGGTCAAGCGAAATGCCAATCAACGAGAGCGCTTCTGGCAGAATTACGGATGTTTGGTCGAGAGGGTACTTTGCGTGGTGGTTATTATTGCACAGGTGCTGAATTTTTCCTTTGCATTTCGTCGCGCGTCTTGGTATCATTAAGGCACGAATCCTCCTTCTACCAACTGGCAAGCATCGCATGCACGAAGCCGCTCAATCGTTAGGGACGGAGTTCCTTGCCGAAGCCACGCTTAAACACGCTCGAGCGTTGTTTCCACACACGAATGAAGGCAAAGTCTATCTGAACCACGCTGGAACTGCGCCGATGTCGGTACGTGTGGTGGAAGCCATCGAAGCCCACTTACGCGAGCGCTCGGTGGGCAAGATCGAAACCTATCTCGCACACGATGCCGACAAAATCGAAAAGTGTCGAGCGCGCATAGCCGCGCTCATCAATGCTGAATCGGCTGACCGCATCGCGTTTGCAATAAACACGTCGGATGCGCTCAACATCATCGCGTCGGGACTGCAATGGAACAGCGGCGATAGAGTTCTCCTGCACGAGTCGGAATTTCCCGCAAACGTGTATCCGTTCGTTGCGTTGAAACGACATGGCGTTGAGCTTGACGTGATTCCTGCGGCGAAGGGGAATCCGACACCACAACTCATCGCCGAGGCACTGACACCGCGAACAAGATTAGTGACACTGAGTGCTGTTCAGTTTTTGACGGGATACCGCGCCGACCTCGCGGCAATCGGGGAGCTATGCCGGTGCAAGAACGTTCTCTTCGTCGTTGACGCTATTCAAGCCGTCGGCGCCGTGAAGATTGATGTGCAGAACCTGAAAGTTGACGCGATAGCGGCAGGGTGTCAAAAATGGCAAATGGGCCCGCAAGGCACAGCGTGGCTGTACCTGACGGAGGAACTGCAAGCACGCATTCAGCAATCATCTCTTGGTTGGCTTGGCGTTGCCGACCCCTGGAACTTTTCGGATTTCAACCAACCGCTTGCACCAACGGCACGGCGCTATGAAGGTGGAACAAAGAATATTCCCGGCATTTTGGGCCTTGATGCGGCAATTGCAACACTGTTGGAATTCGACCCAAGCAGAATCGAGCGACACATACGTTCACTCACACAACTGTTGATAAGCGGCTTGCAAACACTGAACAATGTGCGAGTGATTTCACCCACTGCGGACGACGAACGCGCAGGCATTGTAACGATACAGCTCGACCAGCGCATTGATGCGAGGGGAGTCTTCAAGCGGCTGTTGGAGCGCAACATCACGATCGCACTCCGCGATGGCAAACTGCGCTACGCACCGCATTTTTACAACTCGGTCACGGAAATCGCAATTGCCGTTGGCGCTACGCGCGAAGCAATGCAAGAATAACAAAAGAGGCAACCCGTCCCGCAGGGGACGCAACCTACGTTCCCAAGAGAACACTATCACTGCATTCAGGCGAGAAGACCATGAAACCCGAAATGAAACTTCTTCTGATTGACGACAACGAAGATTTTCGCGTCGCGCTCAAGCATCTGCTCTCCTCTCACAACTTCGAGATCGTCGAAGCGTCAAACGGCGAGCAAGCGCTCGAAATGATGACGACGCATCAACCCGACATGGCAATCGTTGACCTCGACATGCCGAAGATGAACGGGATCGAATATTCGCGGCGCGCGAAAAAAGAACGGCCCGGTTTTCCTATCATCATGGTCACGGCATACTCGCAATTCTATTCGTCGAAAGAGATCATCGCCGCGGGGATTGATGCCTTTCTGCAAAAACCGATTGACGGCGAGAAACTCATTGCCGTCATCCGACAATTGCAACTGGTTACCATCAGAAAGAATTAGCGAGTTTTACCCCCCGCTTTGGGCTCGAGGTACGTTGCGTTCTGTGACACGCGATAACACGCGGTTCGGGGCATTCTCCTACATTGCTTCCGCTACACGAATCCATTTTTTGTAAGAACCTAACGCGCAGGTTTTACATGAAATTCGCAACGGAGCTTATCGGGGGAAAGCTCCTGCGCCGCTATCGCCGTTTCCTGGTTGACGTAGAACTTGAGAATGGAGAGGTGGTCACTGCCCATTGTCCGAATTCCGGCACAATGGTCGGCTGCTGTCAAGAGGGAAGACCCGTACTCTTGTCGGAGACGGCAAACGTGCACCGGCGCAACAAATATACCTGGGAGTTTATCAAGATCGCCAACACGTGGGTCGGCGTGAATGTGAGCACGCCGCGCAAGCTCGTCGTCGAGGCGCTTACACTCAGAACACTGCCGGTGCTGAGCAGCTATGGTGACCTTACCCTCGACGCATCGTATGGACGAGGGAATAAAGTGGACATCATGATGCATGGAGCAGAACAGAATGCCTTTATCAATGTGTACCACGTCGCGTGGGCAGAAGAGGGCATTGCACGATTTCCCGAAACACCAAACGCGCGAGCGCGCAAACGGCTTCGCGATCTGACGGAAATCGCGCAACAAGGGCATCATGCGGTCGCGTTCTTTTTGGTGCAGCGCGCCGATTGCACTCGGTTTGCTCCTGCAGCAATGGTCGATCCGGAATGGGGGCGGCTCTTTCGCGAAGCCATAAGCGCAGGGGTTGACATGATGGCATACCGCACCGGTATTTCAAGGAAAGAAATTTCTCTTGAACGACGTATCCCAGTCGCAATAGACTGACCGCTATCGCTTTCTTTATGCGAAGCATGTTGAGAACGCGGCAGAAACAGATTACTCGTTCCGCTCACCAATCCGTCTCACTCGCGTTTCGATTCGTCGGCTGAAGTCTGTATCTTTTCCTATGATGCCATCGGAACAACTCGGCACAATTTTCTCCGACATCATCGAAGGCAAAATCGTCAAACGGGCAAAGCATGAGCTCCGCTGGGAACGACGCGATGTGTCGCTCGACTTCATCGAGGCGCTTAGAGCGCACGGCTATCATCCAACGATCGTTGCGCATGTGGAAATTCAGCCTGGCGAACGTGTTCCGGCGTTTTTTCTCGATGATGGTTACGCGTACTTTGGTTGGGTCTTCTGGGAGAAATTCTCGCAGTTGAAACTGCGCAAGCTCTTCGGCTCTGTGGTTCGCAACAACTATGGCGATTGGGCAATTCAGATTTCAGGAAAGCGCACCACGGTGATTTACGCGAACACGGCGCTCAAAACGGAAATGGACATCGAGTGTCCTTCGGGCTTCTAACCTCGCGCCTTCCGTTCGATTGCAAGCCGCTCGATTGTTGCTGCAACCTCGGGATGGTTCTTCACAACGCTGGCGAATGCCTCCTGGTCCAGGCGATACAAGTCGCAAAATGTTTTTGCCCGTACACTTGCCGTACGCTCCTGCTGGAGCGCTAACGCGATCTCTCCAAAATAATCGCCGTCGCGGAGATGCGAGAGGATCGTCACGCCATCGGGCGCTATAACATCTAATTCGCCGCGGCTGACGAAAAACATACTCTTCCCTGCCGCGCCTGCCTTAAACACCCAATCGCCAGGCATATATACCACCGGTACGAGCTGCTGTACAATCTCGCGGACGAAATCTTCGCTCGCATCCTTGAAGAGCGGTACCTTCTGAATGATCTCACGTTTCAGATGGAGCATCACTTCCATCTTCAGACTCGACGGCAGCGCGTCGACGATCGCCGATTCATCATAACCGAGTCGCTGCTCCCAGATGTAGGAATAGTAGGCAATCAGTTTCTTCTGAAGTTCAGGGGGTAGCGATTTGTAGCGAACGAACGCTTCTAAGCGCTCGAGACGTTCTTCATGATGCGCGCGCGCGGGATCCACACGCATCAAGATACTTGCGACGTTCCCAATCACGTACCCAAACAGCCCAACTCCAACGAACATCATGAGCATCACATACATTCGCTCGACATTCGTCGCGGCAGTTATGTCGCCAAAGCCGACAGTTGTCAATGTCGTGACGACAAAATACAGACTACGGACGTAATTCGTAATTGCGGGTTCGTGTTCATTCACGCCGCGCAAGGCAAGCCAGCCGCAGGCGAACCAATGCGTCAACATCACCAACCAAAATTGAAAGAAGACAAGCCTCAACAGCGTGGGCTTCTGCAGGTTCGCGCTCCACATGCCTGCCATCAACTCCACCGTTCGAGCCGATTTGACAAGTCGGAGGAGACGAAAAGCCGAATTCGCCATGACAAGCCCGAATGGTATCGCGGCAATAACGTCGAGCACCATCCAGATCCGTGAGCGCTCCCCATGTCGCATGCGGAGACCAACATCCGCGAGAAACACGAGCGTCACGAACAGGTCGAAAAGAGAAAAGTCCGCCGTTGGCGGACCCAATGAGAGTTGCGTGGGAACGATTAGCGCATCGAGTGTCGCCAACGCAGCGACAAAAACCTGCCATGAACGAAATGCGCGTGCGGACATCGTCCCTCTACGCCGCAGTACTGCGACCTGCCATCTCCTTATCCATCATCAGCAGAGCAGCTTTATTGTCGCCAATCATCTTCAGTTGCTCGACAATCGTCATCGCTGTTTGCTCTTCCTCCACTTGTTCGGTGATGAACCATTGCAATTCCACTTGACTTGCATAGTCGTTTTCTTTCATCGTCATTTCATACAGCTTGTGAATCAGACCTGTCACTTTTTTTTCATGCTCAAGCACATCCTTAAACACGTCGAGCAGGCTTTTGTACGAGACACTCGGCTTTTCGATTTCGTACAACGTAGCCAAGCCGCCGCGGTGATGGACATAGTCGAACAATTTCATGCCGTGCCCCAACTCTTCCTGCGCTTGCAAGCGAAGCCATTTGCTGAAGCCGTGATAGTTTCCCGCAATGCAGTAGGACGACATTGCGAGATACAAATATGCCGACTCCAGTTCGTTGTTGATTTGTGTATCGAACGCTTTTTGGATTGTTTTGCTGAGCATGGGTTTTCTCCGTTAATGGAAATGAAGATGATGTATGTTGGCTACATTGAATTGGGTGCAAACATCAGCCGCTTGGTTCTCCATAGAGTTTGCCGTTGCAGCAATCGAAGCGTGGTTTCTCCTTCCGTATCTCGATAACGAAGGAGAAAACCATCAAGCAGAAACCGGAGCGGCAAACTTCTTCAACTCTTCCGCGCTCGCCTTCTCCACATCGGCATGCAGACTATTGCCCTGAGCGTCCATCGTGACGATGGCAGGAAAATCTTGTACGACAACATGCCACATAGCCTCAGGGATACCAAATTCTTCGAGGAAATCCGCGCCATGAACTTCCGTGATGCACTTCGCGTAAAACTGCGCGGCACCGCCGATGGCGTTCAGATACACGGCGCCATGTTCTTTCAAACCTGCAAGCGTCTTCGCGCCCATCCCCCCCTTTCCGATTACAGCACGAATGCCAAACTTCTTGATGATGTCCGCTTGATACGGTTCCTCGCGAATACTCGTAGTTGGTCCCGCCGCCGTGATGGACCACTTGCCGTCGTGTTTCAGCGCGACGGGGCCGCAATGATACAGCGCCGCGCCGTTCAAATCTACCGGCGAGTCGTGCGACATCAAATGATGATGAAGCATATCGCGTCCCATGTGCACGAGTCCATTCAGCAACACAACATCGCCGACTTTAAGTTGGCGGACTTGCGCTTCGGAAAGAGGCGTCGTCAGCTTCACTTCACGACCGGTGACGGGCAAACCCGTTGTCTTTGCCATGCTCACACTTGGTGTGTCATCCTTGTAAAGCCAGCGTCGAATCGCACCGGTGCTGGCATCCAGTACAACGCCGAGCCGGCGGAACGCCCAGCAATCATAGGCAACGCTGACAAAGAAACTTGCGGGCAAGCGATTGTACGCGGCGATCTTGCACCCGATCAACGTCGCCTTGCCACCGAAGCCCATCGTGCCGATGCCTAACGTGTTTGCATCTTTCATGATGCGAGCTTCGAGCGCAGCGAGTTCGGGATTCGGATTGATGTCATCGAGTGTCCTGAACAACTGCTGCTTCGCAAGAGTGTAGCCGCTCGTCCGATCGCCGCCGATACCGACGCCGATCGCGCCGACACTACAGCCTTGCCCTTGTGCTTGGTAGACGGCATGCATAATCGCCTTGCGGATTCCCTCGAGGCTTCTATCTGCACGACCAAGGTGTGGCAACTCGGTCGGCAGCGAGTACTGAATATTCTTGTTCTCACAACCGCCTCCTTTGAGCAGTAAGCGAACATCTATTTCATCATGCTCCCATTGATCGAAGTGGATGACGGGAGTTCCCTCGCCTAAATTGTTACCGCTATTTTTTCCCGTCAAGGAATTGACTGAGTTCGGTCGAAGCTTGCCGTTCTTTGTCGCTTCAGCAACCGCTTCGAGTATTTGTCGCTTCATGGCGATTTGATTCACGCCGACAGGACAATGGATTTCGAATGTCGGCATTCCTGTGTCTTGGCAAATCGGCGCGACGCTATCGCAGGCCATGTCAACATTGAGTGCAATCATTTGCAGGGCAAGCGCCGATTGCGTGTTCGGCGTTTCGTACTCTCTCGTTCTTTCCAATGCCCGTCTCACATCCGGCGGCAAATTGGATGATGTTTCGACGATGAGTTTATAGATACTGTCTTTGAACTGTTCCATAATACTGTTGGGGTTCATCCCCGATTGTGCTCGAATGTAAGATACCAAAACTGGGCTAATTACCCTATCCTCGGCGCAACTTCCTGGAAGTGTGGATTTGCTGTCTCTCTTCCTGTCCTGAATTGACGAGACGTGAGGTTCCTTCTGCGGATTTACTGCCTCGCATGTGCGTTCTCAAACATACACCGGACGCTGTGCATACGGAATCGGGTCATCAACTCCAGCCATCTGAAACCCGCGCAGTCGCAATGCACAACTATCGCACACACCGCATGCAACATCTTCATTCTGATAGCATGACCATGTCAAGTGCAGCGGAGCACCAAGCGCGATACCGCGCAGGACAATATCCATTTTGGAACACTGGAGAACAGGCGTAAGAATCTTGATGCTCGTTGAGGGTTTCGTCCCCGCATCAATCGCCTTTTCAAATGCATCATAGAATTCGCGACGACAATCGGGATACCCTGACGAGTCCTCCTCCACTGCGCCAACGAAGATCGCCGATGCGCCGAGAACTTCAGCCCAACTCGTTGCAACACTCAACATGTTCGCGTTGCGAAACGGCACATACGACGACGGAATCTCTCGACGATCGAGATTTGCCTTCGACACCTCAATCATCGCATCCGTCAGACTCGAGCCGCCGATTTTCGTAAGGTGTTCCAACGAAACGACGAGACGCTGCGCTGCCCCATAGTGATCGGCAATCGCATTGAATGCATACAACTCGCGCAATTCCGTTCGCTGTCCGTAATTCAAATGCAGCAGAGCAAGCTCGTACTCTTGGGCGGCGATCGCAGTCGTTACACAGCTATCCATCCCACCGCTGCAAAGAACTATCGCTTTGCTCATCACACGCCTCGGGTTGCGGGTTCCCAAATATATTTGTGCATCTGCAATTGAAAGCGGACGTCGAGCCGCTCATCGAGAATCCACTGCGCCAATTCAATCGGTTGAACTTTACCGAACACAGGAGACATCAGAACGGGACACTTGGTTGTCAGTGCATGCATGTGGAGAACACCGGTCGCCCATTCGAAGTCCTTACGGCTGCCAATCACAAACTTGATCTCATCCGTGGGTTTGAGATGCACGATGTTCTCCCACAGGTTGTGTTTTTCCATTCCGCTGTCGGGACATTTGATATCAACGATTCTTCGAACGCGTGGATCAACGGTCGCAATACTAATACTGCCGCTCGTTTCGAGCAGCACGTCGTAGCCGTCGTCGCACAATCGCTTCATCAAGACATGCACGCCCTCTTGCGCGAGCGGTTCACCGCCGGTAATTTCCACGAGCCGACAATCGAAACTTTTTACTTCGGTCATAATTTCTTCAAGCGACATCTTCCTTCCTTCATAGAAGGCGTACTCGGTGTCGCACCACGTGCAGCGAAGATTGCAGCCCGTGAGCCGAACGAAGACACACGGTAAGCCCATGTAGCTCGACTCGCCCTGAATGCTGTGGAAGATTTCGTTGACTGTCAGTGTAATCATGAGTTGCTCTGAAAAAGTACGAAGATGAGCAGCGAAAAACAATAAAGCCAATCCCGTTTGAGATTGGCTTTGCCTGATGAGCTTGGATGATGATCCTAGTGCCCCTCCAACTATCTTTCTCTACAAACGAGGGGCACAGTGCCGCCCCTACATGCAAAAAACTTCACGGTTGTGTAGAGATATTTAGTTGGAGCGGCACTAGCGCATTCGTTTTCGCTTCCACAGACAGTTGATGACGGATGCCAGCACGACTTCTTCATCGAGCGGCTTCACGATGAACTCATCAACCCCCATCCGCTTACCTGCAATGAACATGTCGCGCGTGACTCGTGTTGCAAGAAACAGAAACGGAATCGTGCTCAAGATGCCGTTGTTGCGAATCCACACAAATAAATCGAAACCGACGGGACCCTTTTCGAAATTCACTTCGGAGATAATCATACTTGGGGTGCAGCGCGTAATTGTCTCTACCGCTTCGTCGAAGCTTGCGGCACCGAGCGCCGTGAACCCGTACTTCCGCAACGCATGCGCAAGCGCCGTCAGAATCCGCTCATCCTGATCAACAACGAGGACGCGCTCTGAGCGTCTCGCTGTTTTCGGGTGGCCATTCATCGGGCGAACGACCGGTGCAGCAAGCTGCCGCAGCACGACATCTATATGCTGCTGCAAAGTCAACGCTGCGCGGTTCTGTGGATCGAGCTCAAACACCTTCGCCAGTTGCAGCCGTGCAGTGCAATAGCGCGCCATGCTCACCAATTCCTCGACGCGATCGAGATAGTGGTCAATTTTTGCACTGCGAAACGATTCCTCAACAACGGGGGTGCCGGTTGGTACCGCCAACTCCATGAAACATTCTCCTTAGGAATTCGGGGATGGAACTCGTGTGGTGGTGAAGATGCACAACTATGATACTGAATCGAAACGCGTTCCCGCGTGTTACATGTCACCCACACGCTGGATAAGGCCATGATGTTGCTTCCAACTTTTTTCCGTAGCTTTCAACGTGAAAGGAATTTAGACTTGCGATGCACTCAGACGCTCTCACCACATACGACCCACGTGCAAAATTCTCCGCCCTTCTCATTCTCACGTTCTTTCTCGTGATGTCGCAAACCTTTGCCACTCTCGCCATCGCCGCAGCGCTTGCCTGCGCGGTGTTCTGGCTGTCACCGATGAGACTTCTTCAGACGGTGAAACAGCTCAGCCGAGTTGCTTGGTTTCTTATCGTGATAGTTGGCATTCAAACGTTTGCAACGAGCGGGACAGTCTGGTTTGAGATCGGCGGATTGTTTGCAACGCGTGAGGGAGTACGGAACGGCATTTTCCTCGCAGCGAAACTCCTCCTGCTCACCTTCTTTTCGTTGGCATTCCTCGCCACGACCCGGCTTGACGAGATGTTGGACGCAGCAGAAACCGCATCGGCGTTTGTCAAGAAGTCGAGCGTCTTGTTTCTTCTTGTCAGCATCACTTTGAATTTCATTCCGCTGTTGATTCGCACTGCGCAACAGATCAAAACCGCGCAAATCGCACGCGGCGCCGACGTTGACTCATCGGTCCTCACGCAGCTGCGCTTCGCATCGGGGGCAGCGCTCCCGTTGTTTGTGTCCGCCTTTCGTTCTTCGCGCCATCTCGCGGACGCAATTGATGCACGCGCGTTCGACCCCTCAGCGGCGCGAACACCCTTTCGCACGTTGCGCTTTCAACAAAAAGATTGGGTGATGCTTGTTGCGCTCGCAGTCATTATCGTTGCAGGATTGTACGCTGAGACTCGCGTTATGCAAAGCGCCGACGGAGTTCAGCACTGAGCGCCCCCGATCGGAGATCGAACTCTGCTGCAATTCTCCCCTCGTTCAGTTCGATCAGGCGATGCGCGAGATGAAAGAACAACGGCGTTTGATGCGTAGCGAGAATGATTGTTTTTCTTTGCCGACTTAATTCAGCAAGGAGTGAGAGGACCGCTGCAATTCCGAATCCATCCAAGCCTGCGGTCGGCTCATCGAGAAGAAACGCGTCGGGTGCGGAAGGCAGCAGGCTTGCAAGCGCGACGCGACGTGCTTCGCCCGTACTGAGAGCGAACGGCGAGGTGCTCAAGAGAGTGGAGGGAAGACCGAGGCGTGCGAGCGCCGCTTGTGCCGCCGCGCGTGCATCCGGCACGTGGAAATTGCGTGACGCGTACAGCAATTCGTCGTGCACCGTTTCACAAAAGAATTGCTGTTCAGGAAATTGGAACGCCACACCGATGCGGCGCCGTACCGAACGAAGCTGCTCTGCGCTTTCCCATATATGCTTTCCATCAACCGCTACCATGCCCGCATTGGGTCGCTGCAGACCAGCGAGCACATGCAGCAACGTCGTTTTGCCGCTTCCTTCTTCGCCGGCAATCAGCACGAACGCACCAGACCCAATCGAGAGATTCAAGTCTGTAAAAACGCTCCGCGATGCGCCCACCTTCGACTTGTATGAGAAGGCAATATGCTCAAGCTGAAATGTCATGAGAAGAGTTCACCATCGGCACAACAATACCCCACGACGATAACGCGTTCAAACATTCCTTCGCTTTTCCGGGCGTACCATCGAAGACAATCCGCGACTCGCACAAGACAAGGAGCCTGTCCGCGCTCAGCGCCTCGTCGAGAAACTGAGTGATCAATATGATACTGGTGCGCTTCTCACTCCTCTGCCGAAGCATGGCGGCGAGGAATGCCCTCCGTGACGCCGTCGAGAGAAAGGAGGTCGGCTCATCGAGGACAAGATGAGGCGGCTCGAGTATCTGCGCGGCAGCCAGGGCAAGGCGCTGACGTTCGCCGCCGGAAAGTGCCGATGGCGCCGACAACCGCCTGTCCAGCAAACCCAACGCCGCCAACTCTCTCATCACCCGACGCTGAATTTCTTGCTGAGGAATTCCAATATTTTGCAACCCGAATGCAAGCTCACGTTCAACTGTTGCCGATGTCATCTGCACATTCGGATCTTGAAAGACCATCCCGACGCTGCGACGAATCTTAGGGAGAAGATCGGCCCGCCGCGTGCTCATTCCATCAACGAGCACTTCGCCCGACGTCGGTTGATGCAGTCCATTGAGACACCGAGCGAGCGTGCTCTTGCCGGAGCCATTTGCTCCCATGATTGCCGTAAAACTCCCGTCGGTGAATTCGATCGAAATATTCGAAAGAGCCTCGCGGTCGCTGTGCGGATAGCGATACGAGAGATTTCTGACGCTAATCATTGGAGCGCCTGAATTTTCCTTCCAAGCCGGGAGAGAGTTCATGCCTCAACACCCCGTTCTCTTCCCATACAATCAGCCCCTCGACTCCATCGGATTGTGTGATGAACTCCATTCCCTTTTCTCGTCCCAAAACAAACACGAGCGTTGAAAGCACATCGGCGTTCATCGCGTTGTCGGCAACGATCGTTACACTCACGACATCATGCGCGGGATAGCCGGTTGTGGGATTGATGATGTGATGATACCGAACATTGTCAACGAAAAAGCAGCGCTGGTAATCACCCGACGTGGAGATACCTGCGGTGCCGACGTGAAACGCGCCGAAAAACTCTCCTTCCTTCCGCGGATGCCGAATGAGGATTTCCGCCACTGACGAATCGAGTGCATGCGTTCCCTCCCACCACACGCCGAGATTGCCGCCGAGATCCACGATCGTTTTCGCGACGCCGTTTCGTTTCAGAATCTCCACTGCTCGATCAACGGCATACCCTTTCGCTATGCCACCAAGATCGAGACGCATGCCGCGTTCCTTGAGAAAGGCTTTTGTTCCAACGATCGAGAGATTCTTGTAACCGACAAGTTGCCGCAGCGTGCGAATCTTGTATTTCGATGGAATCTCGGGCTCGGATGAAAGAAAGTCCCATGCCTTCACAATCGGGCCAACGGTGACGTCGAAAGCACCGTTCGACTTTTCTGAAAAGCGTTTTGCAACGTTCAAAAGATGAATCAACTCTACGGATGTCGCGATCGAATCTTTGCCCGCACGACTATTGATTCTCCCTACGTCACTCGTGTCCGAATAATCCGTCATGATGTGCTCGATCCGCTGCATTTCAAGGAACGTCGAGTCAATCAAGGCATTCGCTCGTTCTAGAGGGATATCCTCGTCATAGATCGTGACGGAGAGGTAGGTGTCCATCACCGCCGTTTCTCGCGAGAACGGTTGGACGTTCTTTGTGTTGCATGAAGAAGCTAACGCAAGAAATGCGCAGACAACAATTCTTTTCATCCCGTTACCCCTCGAACAACGTTCGACCGCTCTCCGAGAATTTTGACAAGCACTCGATTGGGAACGCAGATGATGGACTCGCCGGCAAGCGAGCGCCATCCTGTTCGCACACAAACCTTGTTGGGGCACTCAGCGCTAACTACACCTACTTTCCCGTCGCGGATTTGAATTCTCACGTCACCGAATTTTCCCGTCACCGTCACTTTCCGATTTTCCAGCACATCACCCTTGTACACGGCGTTTCCCGCCAACTCAATAATGACGATCGAGCCCTCCGACGCAAAGATATTTTTGACGCCGAAACTTGCCGCCGTCAGGCAAACCAATACAGCAAAGAGAATCTTATCCGCGAGTGTCACGATGGAATGCCCTTGAGCGATTTTTCGAGTCGCAGTGAAACCCATCCGACAATGGTTCCGCCCAGAAGCGCCGTTACCAACAGTAACGGCACCAGCAGCCCGATTGCAGCATTCTGAACATACGCGTAACGGACAACCAGCAGTTGCACGAACACATGCGTAAATGATCCGATCAGACTCAATCCAAACGCGCTGAACAGATTTCGCGTGCTCAGCTTCGTCAGCGACATCAGTAGCGCCGAACACATTCCTGCGGAGACAGCGAGTATGAACCCCGGACTCAGAAAGGTCCCAACCAGCAGCGAGCCGACGATGACCCGAACCCCGACAACGGCAAACATCGCGCCCACACCAAACATCATGAGCGCAAGCACGGTGGAGACATTTGCCAAACCGATTTTCATAAACGGGAGAGGGAGCGGGATGTAGGACTCGAGAACGAACAGCGCGATACCCGCTGCGGCGAGAAATGCAATTGTGGTAAGCCGTCTCGTCGGATATCCATCAGCCACGCCAAGACCTCCTGAAGGACGATTCACTGAATACTTCCTGTGGAGAGCAAGCCGAGCACCGCAATCCCGACGACGATCCGGTACCATCCGAAGAGCCTGAAGCCGTGCTTCTGCAAGTAGCCGATAAACAATTTGATCGAGAGAAGTGCAACGATGTACGCGGTTACCGCACCCACGCCCAGCGTGACAAAATTGTCGCGAATCAACACTTCGGGATGATCCTTGAACACATCGAGAAAACTCTTCGTGGAGGCAGCAAGCATGGTGGGAACTGCAAGGAAGAACGAGAATTCCGCCGCGAGACTGCGTGTCAGCTTTTGACTCATGCCGCCGATAATGGTCGCCGCACTTCTACTCAAGCCCGGAAACACGATGCTCAACACCTGAAAACATCCGATCACGAAAGCATGTTTGTTGGAGATGTTCGACTCGTTCTCTATCGTATGCTCAGCGAACAACTTGTCAATGAACAACAAAACGACACCGCCCCCGATCATGACCCAGGCAATGAACGGAAGATTATTCAACGCGCCGTCAATATGCTTTTTGAGAAAAAACCCTGCGACCAGTGCGGGCACGACTGCCACAGCGAGTTTGATGTAAAAGTCAAGCCTGTGGAAGTCCACAAACTTTTTCCAATACATCGTGACGACAGAGAGAATCGCCGCGAATTGAATCACCACTTCGAACATGTCAACGAAAGGTGTCGGCTGAACGCCGACCAATGGATTCGTGAAGCGCATGTGCGCAGTGCTGGAAATGGGAAGAAACTCGGTGATTCCCTCGACGATGGCAATGATGATGGCTTGGAACAGTTGCATAAACGGCGATGATCCCTTGGACGTTTTGCGTTGCGCGGGATCTCACTCACGACGAACGCAAGCGCAGGCTCCCGGATTTTTTGACCGAACAATGTAGCCCAATTGCCACTGAAAAACAATTTCGCCGAAAACAACGGCGCAGTTGCTTCGCAAATCTTTTTCGTTGACGTGAATATCGCCCTTCACTATTTTGATGCACCAACCTCTACCATAGTTCGGGGATGCAGAAGAAGATTCTTGTTGTTGACGACGACGTGTTGTTCCTTGAATTGATAGGCGACTTATTGCAGCGCGCACGATACGAAGTCGTAACGGCGGGCAACGGAAAAGCGGCGCTCGAAATTCTGGCGCAACAAACCGTTGACGTTATCATCTCCGACTTCGAAATGCCGACAATGAATGGCATCGCGTTCCACGCAAACGTTTCCAGCGACAAGCGACGGCGGCGCATTCCGTTCATTTTTGTGACCGGCTCTGGAGATCGGAAAATGCTTGAGTATGTCGAAGCCAACCCTTCCGTCACGCTCATCAAGAAAATAGAGTTGACAAACGAATTGCTTCCTGCGATCGAGCGCGCACTCGCATAGCAATTATGAGCGCCACAGCATAACGTAAGCGTAAGAGGGAGAAACAGAAAGCCCTCGCCCCGAACAGTTGTTGGGGGCGAGGGCTGTTCTTTTTGTGTGACGACGAGGCCTTATTGGTGTTGCAGACGAGAATTCCAGAATCCGTACGCAAAATAGAGCACCAACCCCGCGGCAAGCCATGCACCGAAGCGCACCCATGTCACCCACGGTAAGCCGGCCATCAAATAAATACACATCGCAATTCCCAACAGCGGAACGAGTGGCACGAGCGGTGTCCGAAACACGCGACTCCGGTGCGGATCTTTGTAGCGGAGAATGATAACTCCTGCGCAAACAAGGACGAAAGCAAACAACGTTCCGATGTTGGTCAGTTCGACGATCTCATTGATGTTCGCAACGCCGGAGAGCAGTGCGACGATGATGCCGGTCCAAATCGTCGTGATGTGCGGCGTTTGGTATGTTGGATGGACCTTGGCAAAATACTTCGGCAGCAACCCATCACGCGACATGGCGAAGAAAATGCGCGGCTGTCCGAGCTGGAAGACCAGCAGAACCGCCGTCATCGAAAGCACTGCCCCCAGCGACACGATGCCTGCCGACCAGTTGAGGCCGTGTTTCGATAACACGAAGGCAAGCGGATCGGCAACGCCCAAGTTGCTCCACGGCTCCATGCCCGTAAGCACGAACGCGGTCGCAACATAAATGAGCGTGCAGATAATCAGTGAGCCGATAATGCCGATCGGCATGTCGCGTCCCGGATTCTTGCACTCTTCAGCAGCAGTCGAAATCGCGTCGAAGCCGATGAAGGCGAAAAAGATCAGGCTTGCTCCAGTCCAGACCCCCATAAAACCGTTCGGCATGAACGGCGACCAGTTCTCCGGCTTCACGTACAGCGCACCAACACCGATGAAGAACAACAGAATGATGACCTTGAGAACAACCATAATGTTGTTCGCCCGTGCAGATTCTTTCACGCCGATCACGAGGAGCCACGTTACTGCTCCGACGATCGCGAACGCAAGAAAATTGAAAATGAGAGGAATCCCCGCGACCGTCGGATGCGACATCCATGCCTCGTAGTTGAGGGCAATGGCAGGGCTGACGGTTCCCCCCGCTGCGGCGACCGCTTCTGCCGCTTGATGCGCAGAGCGATAATCCACCGAGAGCCAAGCGGGAATGTGAATGCCAATGCCTTCAAAGAATTGATGGAAATACGCGGCCCATGCAATCGAGACCGCGACATTGCCCACTGCGTATTCGATGATCAGATCCCAGCCGATAATCCAAGCAACAAGCTCGCCTAACGTGGCATATGCATACGTGTAAGCGCTACCGGAAATCGGCACGAGTGAAGCGAACTCGGCATAACAGAGAGCACAAAAGACGCAGGCGACCGCGGTAATGACGAACGAGAGCGCTACGCCGGGTCCTGCACCGAGATGGTCAGCCCCGCCGGCAGCCGCAGTGCCGATGGTCGCGAAAATCCCCGTCCCGATAATTGCACCGATGCCGAGCGCGATCAGATCGAACGAATTAAGCGTACGTTTGAGATGACCCGCACCGCCCTCGCCCGAGAGATCGGCCTCGCGGCTGAGTTGGTCTAGGTTTTTTGTGCGAAAGATAGAAGACACGGCAGCCTTTATCGTAAAGTTTAAAACCAAACCATGGTACCAACGTGATGAAACACGTTTATGTGACCTCAATGAAGCGTGAGGGTTCTTCGCGGTCCGTCGTGAGTCAGTTTTACTTGATTGAGAATGTCGAGACCAAGATAGGCTGTGTCACTGTCTGCTGCAATGACCTCAACATCTTTGAAAAGTCGTTCACCGAGCAATAGAGAGACAACGTGGTACGGACAATGAACAGTGCGGCTGTCGTAGTCTGCAATCAGTACTTCTCCTCGCGTGCTGATGTTCAGATGAAAGAGAACGCTTCGGGGAACGACGGTCATGTCTGCACCCGTGTCAACTCGAAATTCAATTTCAAACTTCTGGTTCGCAGACGGGGACAGAATTGTCAACGGAAGGACGGGAGCGTCTCTCCCATTTCTCATGTATTGGAACCTCCTCATGAGGGGATTCGCGCTTTTCGCACAACTGCATGAGATGGAATCCTCACAACCCTCGGCTGATCGGTAACTTGCGTGTAGAAAAATGGTTGGTCGCCGAGTTTGTCAAATACCCGATCAAGGAGTTTAATCCGATCAGCATCCGCATCAACGATCTTCTCGTTGCTGATAGCGATGTATTTATTCCGATATCGTCTCAAGATCTCGCGCTTGTGCGCGTAGTAATAGTCTCGGTTCCTTTCATTCTTGCGCATGTTCGCCCAATATCTTGCCACCATTCGACGGTCAGCTTTTCGTTGCATGACTCTTGCCTCCTTTTCTGAGGAAAATGTATGAAACGCCAAATGAAGTTACAAGAACGGCATTCTTTAATCTCATACACGTGGGAGTGAATCCTCGTGTCATTCACAATCCGCAATCAACGATCCGAAATCCGCAATCCTCCCCACATTCACTTCACCCAATTCAAAAACCAGGTAATAATCAGCGCGTTCACAAAATCAATGAAGAACGCGCCCACCATCGGCACGACGAGAAACGCTTTCGGTGACGCGCCGAATTTGCTCACGAGTGTCTTCATGTTCGCCACCGCATTAGCCGTCGTGCCGAGGACGAAGCCGATGAAACCGCTGGACATCACGGCGGAATCGTAATCTCTCCCCATTATACGATAGACGACGATGGAAAAGAGAATCACTGCAATCACTTGCGCGACCAGAATTGTGAAAAGGGGAACCGCAAGATTGAACAACTCCCAGATTTTCAGATTCATCAATGCGACGACGAGGAAAATATTGAGCGCTACACCGCCGATGAACTCCATCGTTTTCTGGTCCATCTTGAGCCAGCCCGTCGCGTCGTCGAGATTGCGGAAGAGAGTGCCAGCGATCATCGCGCCGATCGTCGCGGGAAGCGTCCAGCCGAGGTCTTGAAAAAAGATGCTGATAAGCGTCCCGACGCCGATGGCAAGCGAGGCGACAATCAAATTGACGATAAAGGATGAATCCTCGCGCTCGATGTCAATGCGAATGGTGTCGTGCTCGTCCGCGAGTTCGCGAGCAAGCTCCCGCTCGCTTTTCGAGCGCGACTCGAGTTTGTAATTGTTAATGAGCCACGTCCCGAACGGTCCGCCCGTAAGTCCGCCGCAGACGATGCCGAACATTGCAGAAGTAATCGCGATGGTGTCGGCGCCGACGAGACCTGCGTCGCGAAATTGTTGCGCGAATGCGGCGCCCGTTGCAGGTCCGCCAACAAGTGTAACCGAGCCAGCCATGACTCCCAACAGCGGATGGACGCCGAAGGCATGTGAGAGTCCCATACCCAAAAAATTTTGGATGAAACAAAACAGCGAGGAGATGCCGAGGAAGATAATGACAGGCAACCCGCCTTTCCTCAACAGCGGCACGCTCGCGCTCGCACCAACCGACATGAAGAACATCACCATGAAAAGCTGCTGCGTGGAGGTATCGAATTCGAAGTTGATGAGCCTGTCGCGTGAGAAGAGCACGAACGTTGCGAACACCATCCCGCCAATCACGGCGGAAGGAATATTGAGTCTATCGAGAAGGGGAGCGAGCTTCTTCAACTGCACGCCGAGAAAGTACAACGTGGCTGCAACCGCGAGCGTTTGAATGAGGTCGAGCTTGAGTGAGAGAACAGATTCTGGAAAGGACATTCAGTTTTTGCTAGATCTTGCGAACGCGGTTCGTGACGCGATGGTTCTTAATGGTATGTGAACGATGCGCGGTTGAACCGTCACTTGGGTGTAGAAAAACGGACGACCGCCTAACGTGCGAAAGACACGATGGAGTAGGCTCGCGCGATCGTCATCAACATCCGTCAAACGATTGTTGCTTGTGGCAATGTACTTGTTCTTGTACTCTTTCAAGAATTCGGCTTTGTGGCGATAGTAGTAACGCCGATTCGATTCATTCGCACGCCTGTTTGCAAGGTAGCGAGCGCTGAGGCGTGGATTCAGTTTTGATTTGCCTTTCATGAGAAATCCACTACATCTATTCCGATGAAATCTAATAAACCACTCCTCAAGTTACAACTTCAGTGACTCAAGATTTCAGGGCGTCCGTTGTTCGACCGTCCGAAGAACCAACCTTGCACGATGGAGACCAATTGGTTATCTTGCGTCGCCATTTTTCGAATCTCCGTAGGAACATTTCTTGAAGAAGATCATCGCGTTACTCTACTCCCTCAAGAGTTGGGTAGAGAGTTTTGCTGCGAAGCCGTATGCGACCTTTGCCCTTTTCGTCACCGCATTTGTCGAGTCATCCTTCTTCCCCATCCCCCCCGATGTGTTGTTGATTGCGCTTGGCGTCGAGCGACCGAAGCGCGCCTTGTGGTACGCGCTGGTGTGCACCGTCGGGTCGGTGGCAGGAGCCTTCCTCGGCTACTATATCGGCTACGCATTCTTCGAGTCCATCGGCGCGAAGATTGTGAACTTCTACGGCATGACCGACCAGTTCCAGATTGTTCTGGACAAGTACAAGGAGAACGCCTGGACCGCAATCATCATCGCAGGATTCACACCGATTCCGTATAAAGTTTTTACCATCGCTGCAGGCTTCAACCAAACGATTGACCTCGTGACTCTCGCGCTGGCTTCGATCGTTGGGCGCGCATCGCGATTCTTTCTCGTCGGCGGTCTCCTGATGATTTTTGGACCGACAATCAAGCAGTATCTCGACGCGCATCTTGAAAAACTTACGCTCATCCTTGGTGTGCTCTTCATTCTCGGCATATTAGTAGTGAAGTATTTGTTTTGAGCTTGATCGGGCTTCCCCCTTTTTTCGCTGGGTTCTTGTTTCTTGACTCCCCATTCTGTTAATTGTGAATGAAGAACTGTCCTCTGGTCAAGCGGCACGTTCGATCACTCGCCATCATTTGAATTCAAAAACATCTCCTCGTTGAGAGTTTTTTTCTTCACGAAGGCACTATCCACGACTCATTCCACAATGAGAAAGGACGGTCATGTCCTCACATAAAGAAGCCTGGGGCTCGCGCGTCGGGCTTGTGCTCGCAATGGCAGGCAACGCCGTGGGTCTCGGCAACTTCCTCCGCTTCCCGATGCAAGCCGTCAACAACGGCGGCGGCGCGTTCATCATTCCCTATCTCGTTTCGTTTTTGCTGATGGGCATTCCGCTCCTGTGGGTGGAATGGTCCATGGGGCGCTTTGGCGGCAAGTCAGGCAACCACTCGACGCCGTACATCCTCGACAGCATGACGAAGATGAAATTCTTCAAGTACTTCGGCGTGTTCGGCATCTGGACGAATATCGCCGTTGCCGCGTACTATTGCTACATCGAGTCGTGGACGATGTCGTACGTGTATCATTCGCTGACGCGGTCGTTCGAGGGCTTGTCGCAAACCGCGGTTGCGAAATTCTTCACCGACTATCTCGATGTGAGCACGTCGCATACGGCAATTCCGTACGAAGCCGTCGTGTTCTATTTGCTCTGTCTCTTTTTGAACACGTGGATTTTGTCGCGCGGCTTGGCGGGCGGCGTCGAGCGAACGGCGAAAATCGGAATGCCGTTACTCATCGTGTTCGCTCTCTTTCTCGCCTACAAAGGCGTTACGCTCGGTACGTCGGGCGCAACGGCGGAACATCCCGACGCGAACGCGTGGGCGGGTATCAACTTTTTGTGGGAGCCGCAATTCGATTCGCTCGCCAATCCAAAAGTCTGGCTCGCCGCGGCAGGCCAAATTTTCTTCACACTCTCTGTGGGCATGGGAACGATTCAATGTTACGCCGCGTACGTGAAACCGAAAGACGACATCGCGCTGAACGCGATGGGCGCAGGCTGGACGAACGAGTTCGTCGAAGTCTGCTTGGGAAGTTTGATTGTCATCCCTATCGCCGCGGGCTATCTCGGACTCGATTGGGTGAAAGCGAACGCGGGATTCGGCATGGCGTTTCAGACAATGCCGTTCTTGTTTGAAAATTGGGGACCGTTCCTCGCAACGCTCGCAGGCGTGTTTTGGTTTGGCTTGCTGTTCTTCGCCGGCATCACCTCGTCGCTGGCGATGGGAACGCCGTGGATGGGGTTCATCCGAGATGAGTTCGGTTGGAGCCGCTCGAAAGCGGCGTGGAGTTTTGGGACGATTACGCTCGTGCTCGGATTACCGACGGTGTTCCTCTACAACCACGGCGTGTTCGGCGAATATGATTATTGGGCGGGAACGGTGTCGCTGGTAATATTCGCGCTCGCCGAATCCATTCTGTTCGCGTGGGTGTTCGGCATGGACAAAGGCTGGAAAGAAATTACGAGTGGCGCGGATATGAAAGTGCCGGACGTGTACAAATTCGTTATCAAGTGGATAACGCCGTTCTTTCTGTTGTTCGTCTTCATTGGCTCCATCTTCTCCCCCGCCGGCGGCGATTGGAGCGGAGCCATCAACAGCCTGATGAGCGGCAATGGTTGGACGTTGGACGACGGCTCCATTATTCGGCAGTTGTTCATGAGCGGCTTGCGCGACCAAATCGCAGCGGCAACAGATGCAGCAACGAAAGCCGATCTCGAAACACGACTCAATTACATCGTTGGCGCGAGAATTTTGCTCACCGCCTGTTTCGCCGGCATTTGTTATCTGGTGTATCTCGCGTACAAACGACGACAAATAAATGGGAGGATGGCATGACGACAGCAGCATGGCTCATGATGATACCGACGATGGGAATCATCACGGCGTTTACGGTGTACTTCTTCAAAAAAGTGTTGACGACGCCGCATCAATCGGAGAGTGATGAAAAGTGAGCACAGAAGCCGTCGGTGATGAATCGGCGGCTTTTGTATGGGGAAAAGTAAGCGCCGCGACAATGGCAGTGATCGAAGACCAGCTTCCGAATCCTCATGGGGTTATGATCGGTTCTCACCTCATCACGATCATTTTCTTTGATGCGGTAAATCCTCCAGCCTGGAGTTTGTAAACATAAACGCCGCTCGAGAGATTCGAGGCGTCGAACGTCACGCTGTACTCACCCGGCTGCTTCTCTTCATTCACCAACGTCGCAACCTCTCTTCCCAACATATCAAAGACTTTGAGTGACGTGAACCCTGAGCCCTGAACCGAGTAGGCAATGCGGGTGGACGGGTTGAACGGGTTCGGGTAATTCTGCACCAGCCGAAACTCGAACGGCGACTTCACTTCTCCAACATTCGTCGTCACATCAACAACAATCGGCTCAGTGAAGCGAATGGGTCCGCCGAGATCAACTTGCTTGAGGCGATAGTACCAACGATTGATTGTTGCGTTGCTATCTGTCCAAGAATAATCGTGCGGTTCGTTCGTTGTGCCGTAGCCGGGAATGAGAGATGAGATTTCTGTGAATGTTGAATCTGTTTGCCTGCGACGTTGCACGAAGAAGCCGTAGTTGTTTGTCTCGCTCAGTGTTCTCCAATCCAAGCGTACGCGGGTCCCGCCGAGATGGCGAGCGGCGAATGAGGAAAGGACAATCGGTAGACCACCACCGTTGGTAGTGCGATAGACCTTACCCCCGTGTCCAACAATCCATCCATGGATACTGTCCGGCCATGACATCGAGGAGAAAAAACTGCTGGGTACACCTGGCACACGCTCCCATGTTAAGCCGCCGTCGGTAGTTCTTGCTAGGCCATTGCCGCACACAAAACCTATGGAAGGATTTTGAAAGAACGCATCTTGGACCCCGAGGTCTTCAGTCCCCGACAACCTCGCGGAAATGGGAAACCACGTTGCTCCGCCATTAGTCGTCTTAAGATTCACGACCCTCGGCACGGTGTCCCTGTGTAGTTCCGTGAGTGCATAGCCAATGCGGCGATCACCAAACGCCAAACCTTTCACCGCCCACATCGAGTCGAAGTACGTTTGTTGCCACGTAAAGCCTGAGTCAATTGAGCGATAACATTCTATCGTACCCGTCCATTCACCGATTAAGGTTGGCGCGCCGCCAGCGAGAATTATTGTATCAGCATTCAAATAGAAGGCACGAGAGAAATTTGAGTTTGGCGGGAGTGAACCGATTTGCTGCCAAGTGCGAAACGTGTCCACCGAGCGAACAAAACCATAGGAGTAAGCCAACCGCGCTGAAAAGATCTTCAACTGCCTATCATCATCGAACCCTGACAGAATTCTTGTTGCCGTATTGCGCAACGTATCCCACGTATCTCCCCCATTCAATGTACGAAAGCGCTGTCCATTCAACGCGATAACGTAGCCAAGCGAGTCATTGAGAAAATCAAAATCGGCTAGCCAATTGAATACTCCGGGAGGATGATCGAGAACTTTGACCCAATTTTCACCTCCATCAGTGGTGCGCAGCAAGCCTTGAGGAGGCGTATTGCTCAGGTTGATGAGCCAGCCTCTCGTAGCCGACACAAACTTGCAATTGAGTATATTGCCGAGGTTTGAATTGGTAAGGTTCTCCCATTGAGCAAAGCACGAAACCCGCACGATGAGGCAAACCAACGCAAGAGTAAGACTTTTCATAGCGCCCCTCCAAAAAACCTTGATCGGAGCCGCCAGCGGCTCAGATCAATTGTGACAATCACTTCGATAGCATAAGTTTTCGAGTTTCTACGAATGTGCCCGCGCTCATTCGGTAGAAGTACACTCCACTGGAAAGTGATGTCGCGTCAAAAACCTTGACGTAGCGTCCAGGGTGAAGCGTTTCGTTGACAAGCGTTGCCATCTCCTGGCCAAGGACGTTATACACTTTCAAAGAAACAAAAGTCGGATCGGCGAGGTCAAATGCAATCGTCGTCGACGGGTTAAATGGATTGGGAGAATTGCCAACGAGTTGAGTGCGCGATGGAGTGACTCCGGGTGCAGCTACCTTCTGCCCCACGCCACCATCAGTCCTAACCTCCAAAGTACTTGATGCGACCGAAAGAACAGAGTTGCTCCCATAGGGCAGTCGAGCTCTGATTCGATACTCCGTGGGCGATCCAAATCCGACAATCGTCTCTTGCATATCCGTGTAGGAGTATGTCGAACCAGAAAGTACGGCGATATCGGAAAAGCAGGATTCGCCGGCGCGCTGTCTTTGGACAACATGCTGAAATGGCGAAGGCAGTACTGAGGGAATGAAGGAGTTATCCTTCCATTCTAGATAGGGGTGATTGTCAACTCCCTCTTTAATCGAATAGAAATCGGGCGCCCCTGATGCATTGCGAATTGCTTTGAGTGCGTCAACTCGTCCAACACCTGTATTAGGTGTGTTGACGGGATTACACGACCGTGTGTTCACTAAAATACTACGCAACGATTGTGCGGAGAGATAAGGATTCACCGATATCATGAGTCCCAAGACGCCAGCCACTACTGGGGCGGCTTCGGACGAACCTCCCAATGATGGTGCGCAGATATTCAAAAGTGAACTTCGAGGCTGTCCCGGTGCGAGAGTATTGTCGTGTTGCAGGATCTGAACGGAGATTGCGTTTGGAGAGGCGTAGCCAGTGTCGCTTAACACATTGCCATATGCATTAACAAAGAGCAGTCCGTGAGCAAATGCAGAATCAACGAACGGACGATAAGTCGTATCCCGATAGGGAACAAGAAAGCTCGCACTTAAAGCCCGAGCGCCGTTCTCAGTTGCGTATATGATGCTCCATTTTGAATCAATGTATACCGTACTGCCGGGAAGTCTGTGGATGCCCCGTAGCGTGGAAATGCTCATGAACCTGCAACGCGGTGCAGCACCAACTAAGCCTTCGACATCATCATTCCCGGGAGTCGGGTTAAATGGTGTATCGTCCTCTTGCGCAACCCCCCATCCGGTATCACCAGAACCGTGTCTAATCAGGTAGAATGAATTATAGTTTCGGCCGGGACTGACTCGCGCTTCAATATCGTTATTGTCGTAAATGCTCCATGTGTTCCAGCCATGAAGGTCATCCACGAATCTATTGCTGTCATCGTCGCCGCCGTTGTTCGCGATTTCGTTCAGGTTTGTCCACACTTGCCGGCCGACATCCTTTCTGTATCCAAGCCAGCCAGTTGTCGTTGAATCAATGGCAACGCCACCAGCAGTAAACGCAAGGATGATGTTTGTATCGCCTTTTGTCCATTCCCAAGCTTCAGGGGCATTAATATCGACATCGGTTGCATCGTGCAGTGGCCAAAGTGAGGGAAACGCTGCGTCATTGGAAATGGCGGGTCCACACAATGGTATCGGTGGATCGTTGGAATTTTTGCTTACCCACGTTACAAATGAATTGCCGCTATAGGTAGCAACCAAATTATTCAAGTCTGCACTTGTGGGAAACTCGAAATCGAAGAAGAATCTAAAGGGGCTTCCCGATTTTGTACTCAACGGTCGCATTGCAATCAATCCTTGCGCGGAGTTGAGTGCATTGAGCGACGTGGCATTGGGGAGTGTAGCGCTCCAGTCTGTGGCTAATGTCATTCCTTGCAAAGCCTCGCTTTTCAGAATAACCGTCAAATGTCCGGGAACATAACTTTGCGCGAACGAAATCGTCGCGCAAAGAAACGAGAGAATCAGAATTTTCATAGCAACCTTATCCTTGTTGTTGTTGAAACTTTTATGAATTATTTCGAGAGCGAAATTGCCCGCCTGCGGCGAGGCTGTGCCCGATTGCCGTCGAGCTCACCGTCCGCTCTCCACTGCTTCGGCTCCGCTATCCCAATGTTTTTGCTTTCTTCACCTCCTTTCAGTAATATGCAAACGCTGGGCAACAGAATCCTCCGCTCCAAAAGGGACGACTCGTAGAGTGGAGACTTATCCGTTTGGGGTGGCGAATATGTTTTGAGGCTTTCGCTTGCTCATTCACGATTCACTTCGCGACGACCAGCTTCCCGGTCAGCGTCCGGCCTCCCAACGTAAGACGAGCAAAGTAGATTCCGCTGGCGAGACCGGTCGCATCGAAGGTTGTCGCATAACTTCCTGCTTGCAATTTCTCATTCACCAACGTCGCGACTTCTCTTCCCAATACATCAAACACGTTCAACGTCACCGGACGGACTTCTCCTGGCGATGTCGGGATCTGATATCTGATCTCCGTCGTTGGATTGAACGGGTTCGGGTAATTCTGCTCCAGCCGAAACTCGAACGGCGACTTCACTTCTCCAACATTCGTCGTTACATCAACAACAATCGGCTCAGTGAAGCGAATGGGTCCGCCGAGATCAACTTGCTTGAGGCGATAGTACCAACGATTGATTGTTGCGTTGCTATCTGTCCAAGAATAATCGTGCGGTTCGTTCGTTGTGCCGTAGCCGGGAATGAGAGATGAGATTTCTGTGAATGTTGAATCTGTTTGCCTGCGACGTTCAATAAAGAAGCCATAGTTATTTGTTTCGCTGAGCGTTCGCCAATCCAAACGGACGCGTGTGCCGCCGAGATGGCGCGCGGTGAAGGAGGCGAGCACGATTGGTAAACCGCCGCCGTTGATGGTGCGATAGAGTTTCCCATCGCGACCGGCAACCCAACCGTGAACAGAGTCGGGCCAAGACATTTTTAACCCGGTTCCGCGGACGGTCTGCACGATTTGCCAGTTGATTCCACCATCGGTCGTTTGGGCAAGTCCACTGCTGTCATCAAACAGTTGCCCGCCGGAAATAAAGCCGCAATCAGGATTCCGAAAATATGCCTCTCCAATGCCAAGGTACTGAGCGTTGACTCGAGCCGGGATGCTAAACCATGTTGCGCCAGCGTCGGTAGTTTTAAGTGTGATAGTATGATGCCATGTATTCGGCGTTAGCCCCAAACTGGTGAATACATACCCAACAAGATCTGTTGCCATTCCAATTGCGCTGCAAGGGGACAGTGTGTCAAAGTATGTGAGTTGCCATGTCACGCCTGCATCAGTTGTCCGATTGCATTCAATTGTTCCAGTCCATTCAGTTATCAACGGCGTACCAGATCCGCCACAAGCAATCATTTTGTTTGGAGAAAGAAAGGCAAGACGATGTCCGGAAGGATAAATACCGTAATCCGGCACCCTCGACGCAAGGCTCCATGTGCGAAGACTATCCCGCGACATGTACAAGATCGTTCCGCCAGAGTATGCAAGCTGGGGCGAGAATATCTTGCTGTTTGGATTGCTTGGTCCGCCTATGGTATCCCAAGTTCTTCCTCCATTTCTTGTCCAGAAACTTCTTGACAATCCAAGGGCATACCCTAAAGAATCGTCGTAGAAGTCAAAATCCAGAAGCCAATTGAAAACACCTGGTGGATGATCGAGAATTTTTCTCCAAGTAGTACCACCGTCTGATGTCCTGAGAAGACCTTGCGGTGGCGTATTGCTGAGGTTGATAATCCATCCGTTTGTTGGCGAAATGAATTTCAGGTTTGTAATGTTACCAAGGCTGGGGTTGCTCAGATCAGTCCATTGGGAAATGCAAGGCTGGGCAAGGACAAAGATAAGCAAGAGAGGGCATCCACGATTTTGATTCTTCACAAGGTCTCCTTTCTCAAAAGAAAATGGAGCCGCGCGAATGCGGCTCCCTTCGCCCATACTATTTCGAAATGACCAACTTCTTGGTGGCAACAAATCCTCCAGCTTCAAGGCGATAGAAATACACGCCACCTGCAAGCTGACTTGCATCGAATGTCCTCTCGTAGATTCCAGCATCAAGTCGCCCGTTGATCACTGTTGACACTTCCTGGCCAAGGATATCGAATACTTTCAGAGAAACCAATCCCGGCCCTGCAATATCAAAACGTATCACCGTGCTTGGATTGAATGGATTGGGGTAGTTAGCATAGAGGCGCGTTTCTTTTGGTAGAGTGTTCCACGAAACGATTTTGCCTACTCCATCTCCACTCCCTTCGCTGCCCGAGTGCGTCCAAATGTTGAGCATGTTCGAAGGAACTGACACTATCAGATTGCCGCTGTAATTCAAACGAGCGCGAACTCGGTATTCGGTTGGCGGCGCATGTTCACCAACGAGTTTTCCCACGATTTCCTGTTGATCTACGAATTGCGTCGTTAAACCTGAAACAGTTGCGATGTCGGAGTAGCAACTTTCATCCAAATAGTGCCGCTTTCTTTGGACGATATATTGATCAACGAGAGGAAAGAGGGAAATCATGGGATTGTGATCCCATTTCAATAATGGATGGTCTCCATCGTTTCCCGAAACGGAGGTGAGCGTTGGGGATGCAGTCGCATTTCTAATTGCCTTGAGTGCATCAGTTCTCCCAACACCTGCCGGCGCCCCCGGAACCGGCGTAACGGAAGTTGGATGAAGAAGAAGAGTGCGAAGTTGAGGTCCAGTAAGATGTGGGTTGATTGACTTCATCAACCCGATCACTCCCGCGATGGAGGCGGATGCATTTGAACTGCCACCGAATTCACCTGGCAGAAGTATCTGAACTCGCGAATCAAGTGGGCTTCCAGGATGGAACGTTCCATCCTTCTTGATGAACTGGCATGCAATCCCATATGGAGGAAAATCGAAGCCCGGATCTCCCCCATTCCCAAAAGAATTCGTAACAAGCATTCCGTGGGCATAGGCGGAGTCAACAAATTGTCGCAGGTGCTCGCGTTCCTCTGGAGAAAAGTAACGAAAACTATAACTAAAGACGGTTGCTCCATTCTCATATGCGTAAATTATGCTCCAAGGTGCGTACCTCAGAGAGTCTTGTGGAGTGCGACGGTGAAATCCTATTCCCCGAGTCAAGCCCATGAATCTGCATCTTGGCGCGACTCCAACCCAACCGCCTGTTGTCCAATTTGATGGCGGTCCTTTGGGAGTATTGTCAATTTGTGCAATAGCATATGCCGCGCTGAAACTGCCGTGGGCGATTTCCCAGAAACAACCTGCTTGTCGCCCGGTGCATCCAGGATGTCGACCTTCAATGTCGTTGTTGTCGTGATAAACATTCCATCCGTGTACGTCGTCCGTAAAGCCATTGCCATCATCATCAGAATTGTTCCCAGGAATTTCATTCGGGTTAGTCCAGACACTTCTTGCTACGTCGCGTCTTACATCAATCCAGCCGTTGTTTGATGTATCAATTCCAATTCCCCCGCTACATATCGCGATGACAACATTTGAATCGCCCATTGTCCACTCCCACGCTTCAGGCGCGTTGATATCGATATCGTTTGGCTGGGTAAGATGCCAGAGGCTATCAATGAGTGGGTCGTTTGCAATAATAGGACCGCAGAGGGGCGATGGAGTTTCGTTGGGTACTGGGCTCGCCCACCAAACATAAGGGTCCGCTGCATATGTAGATTTCAATGCGGCGAGATTAGTTGACGGAGAAAACTGAAAATCGAAGAAGAACCTGTACGGGCTTCCCGCTTTCGTGCTCAACGGTCGCATCGCAATCAACCCTTGCGCGGCGTTGAGTGCATTGAGCGAACCCGCGTTGGGAAGCGTGGCGCTCAAGTCAGATGCTATTGTCATCCCGACCAAGGCTTCATCCTTCAGGATAACTGTCAAATGTCCGGGACATAACTCTGCGCGAACGAACTCGTCGCGCAAAGAAACAAAAGAACAAACATCTTTTTCATAACAACCTCATCCTCTGCTCACGCGGGTAGAGACTTATCCTTCTGCTGCTCGGCGTTTGCAGCCGCGTCGGGCATTGTCCGAAGGACTCCTTCGGAGCCGTGTCCGGCGCATTGTTGTTTCGCTGAGCGTAAAGAAAAGTTACGTGAATGTCAAGGATGTTTTTCAACAGAGGGAAACGCGTGTCACTCGTCTTTGAGTCTGCGCCCGGCAACTGCCCTCGGCTTCTGAAAGCAAAAATCGGATTGAAAAGTTCGCTCAGAAGCCGTTCTCAACTGTTGTCCTCTTCGTCGTTTCATTTCTCGAATCCTCTCTCTTCCCCCATCGCTCCGGTTCTTTTCTGGTTCCTCTTTGTCGTACACGCCGGAAGCGCGACCGAACAAGCTCGCATCTTTGTAGCGGCAGGGCTTGCAGAAGTCGAAGAGAGTCTGTATACTTTTCCGTAGTCATAATGGAGCACAGATGAGTAGCCTAACAGTACGCATCGGCAGCGCGAGCCGGGATATCCTGCGAGAGATGGCAGCCAGAGAAGGCGCTTCGATGCAGACAATGCTCGAGAAAGCAATCGAAGCATATCGCAGACAATCGTTCCTCCATGAACTCAACAGCGCGTACGTCGCTCTTCGCCGAGATCCTAAGAAATGGTTGGCGATTGCGCAAGAACGTTCGGCATGGGATGCAACGCTCAGCGACGGCCTCGAGGAGAGAAAAACCGCGACGCGGCGCAAGCGAGCGAAGAGCAAGAGCAAGGGAACGAAACGCCATGGCTGACCCGCTGCGCGGAGAGGTTTGGCTTGCCGATCTCAATCCGATTCGCGGTCATGAGCAAGCCGGCCAGCGTCCCGTTCTCGTCGTATCAGAGGATGTCTTCAACAAGGGACCCGCTGATTTGGTTATTGTCCTGCCCATCACCTCGACGTATCGAGGCATACCCTCCCATGTTCCGATCGCATCACCGGAGGGTGGCGTCAAAAAATCAAGCTACGTTCTGTGCGAAGCTGTCCGCTCGATTACAAAGGAACGACTCGTACACCGGTGGGGAAAAGTCAACGCGTCAACGATGCTGGCTGTGGAGGATCGCTTGCGGATTCTCATGGGCTTATGATCGCGGTGCCCGCAAAGCACCGCGGCGTGCGGGGGGGCGGGCGACTGGAACTTTTGACGATGTAGTCTGTTCGATGCGGCGCAGGATGCACTCTCCACGACAACGACGGCCGAAGCCCCAACAACAACACGTGATGCTCGTTTCCTGCCGTTGAAACCTCGGCAATTTCTTGTAGGAAAAATTCTGGAAATTTCCTATTTTGGTGGACGAAATTTTGGTCAAGCCGCTTTAGTTGCCTTCCCCACGTTTGTTTCCCTTTGGTTTCATCAAGTACAAAGCGGAGGCTTGAATACGGTCAACACTCGTCTGGTTCGACCATCTCGTGGGAATAGAAGAACGACATTTTTCAAATCCACTGTTTCACCATTTTTTTCATCAATCAAGGAGTACACCATTTCATGGAACTGTCTCTCATCTTAGGAATCAGCGTGGTCGGATTGCTGTTCGCTGGCTGGCTCATCACCGACGTGCTTAAGCGCGACACGGGCACGGCGAAAATGCGTGAGGTATCGGATGCGATCAAGGCAGGTGCGGAAGCGTTTTTGCGGCGGCAAAACCGAACAATCATTACGCTCGCCATCGCGCTCGGCGCGGTGATTTATATTTTGTACGCGTTCGTGCGGGCGCATAACGAACACGACCCGGCGTTGCCATCGCAACTTGCTTTGTGGACGACGCTCTCGTTCATTCTCGGCGCGCTCTGTTCGGTTGCGGCGGGTTACATGGGGATGTGGACTTCGATCCGTTCGAACATCCGCACGGCGGCGGGAGCGACGAGAGATATGAATAGCGCGCTCCAGCCGGCGCTGCGCGGCGGCGCCGTCTCCGGATTTTTTGTCGTTGCGTTGAGTTTGCTTGGCGTCGCAGGATTATTTGCCATCGTGAAGGCGAGCGGCGTAACGGAGGATGTGACGAAGATTCCCTTGCTGATCGTGGGCTATGGCTTCGGTGCAAGTTTCGTCGCCCTGTTTGCACAATTGGGCGGGGGTATTTACACGAAGGCAGCGGACGTCGGCGCCGACCTCGTCGGAAAAGTTGAAGCGGGAATTCCTGAGGATGACCCGCGCAACCCTGCCGTTGTTGCAGACCTCGTGGGCGATAATGTGGGCGACTGCGCAGGCCGCGGCGCGGATTTGTTTGAATCTACTGCGGCTGAAAATATCGGCGCGATGATTCTTGCAGCGGGATTGTACAAGGCAAATTCTGCAACATTCGAAGGGTCGGGACTGACATTACTCGGTGTCCTGCTGTTCCCTCTTGTTGCGCGTGCGTTCGGTATCATCGCATCCATCATCGGCATTCTGTTCACGAAAGTGAAAAGCGAACAAGAAGATCCGATGAAGGCGTTGAATCGCGGCTATTACATCACCTCTGTGCTCGCAATGATTGGATTCTATGTCGCGGCGCGCTGGCTGCTCGGCGATGCGTACTATTTCAATTTCTTTCTCTGCGGGTTAATCGGCGTGCTCACTTCAATTGCATTCGTGCTCATCACACAGTACTATACGGAGTACAAGTATCGTCCCGTCAAATCAATTGCCGAGGCGTCGCAAACGGGACCTGCGACGAATATCATCAGCGGGATCGCGGTCGGTATGGAATCTACCGGATATCCCGTGCTCGTTATCGCGGCGGCAATTATTGGAGCCTATTTCCTTGGTGAGAGTTCAGGACTCGCACATGCAGGATTGTTCGGCACGGCAGTCGCAACGATGGGCATGCTCGGCACTGCGGCGTACATCCTCGCGATGGATACGTTCGGACCGATTACCGACAACGCAGGCGGCATTGTCGAAATGAGTCAACAGCCGAAGGAGATTCGCGATCGGACGGATCGTCTCGACTCGGTGGGGAATACGACAAAGGCGCTCACGAAAGGGTACGCTGTCGGCTCGGCTGCACTTGCTGCGTTTTTGTTGTTCAGCGCGTACCTGGATGAAGTGAAGATTTACATGCCGAGCTTCGACGGTGCGATCAATCTGAACAAGCCGGAAGTGTTTGTTGGAGCAACGTTCGGCGCGATGCTCGTGTTCTTGTTTTCTTCGATGGCAATCAAAGCTGTCGGGCGCGCCGCCTACTCGATCATCAATAACGTACGGGATCAGTTCAAGAACAACCCGGGTATCATGGCGGGTACCTCGAAACCCGACTATGGACAGTGTGTTGATATCGCAACGAAGGCCGCGTTGAAAGAAATGGTGATGCCGGGCTTACTTGTCGTCGGCATGCCGATTGCGGTCGGCCTTGTTTTCAAGTGGCTGTATGTCGGGAATGGTTCGCCGGTCCACGGCGCAAGCGGTGCTGAGGTTGTCGGCGGATTGTTGATGGTCGGAACGATCGTCGGGATTCTCGTTGCGCTCTTTTTGAACAACGGCGGCGGCGCGTGGGACAACGCAAAGAAGTACATCGAAACGGGCGCATACGGCGGCAAGAAATCCGACCCGCACAAGGCATCGGTCGTGGGAGATACGGTCGGCGATCCGTTCAAGGACACGGCAGGTCCTTCGCTTCACGTTTTGATCAAGCTGCTCAGCACAATCACGCTGGTGTTAGCGCCGCTGTTTATCTAACACGTTACTCTTCTCTCTCCCGACGGATTCGGGAGGAGGGCTTGAACATCCCGCTCAACATTTCGACTAATGTCATGGAGAGCGGGATTTTTTTTTTGACGAAAACGCAGGCGATTTGGATCTCGAGCAGGTGCAAGCCGTACGGCTTCACGTCACTCCGCAAGTCGTGGACGATGCGCGCCGGCAGCGCGGCGCTGTCCGCCGCAGCCGATCGTCATGCATCGCCGTTGGAACTCTGGACAGGAATGTCGAAGTGAAGAGCATCTGTACGAGTACCCAACTTTGCGTACAACGCAATAGCTGGTTCGTCTTCAATCCCGCTATCAGCCTGGACAAAGATGGCATAAGCTCCGCGACTGGCAGCCACCTTTCGCAGTGTTTGGATCAGCAGGGTCGCTACGCCTTGCCGCCGATGTGTTGATGCAACAGCAAGATCGTAGATGTAGATCTCGCTTCGCTCCTGTTCGAACTTTTTCAGTTCGTAGGCGGCAATGCCTCCAACTACCTCATCATTCTCTAAAGCAGCTAAGGCAATAAAAGAGTCGCTCCCGAGAAGTCGGCGCAAGTAGCTCGCACTTGGGCGATTGCCAGCATAGGTGCTCATGTCATCGAACACCTCGCCGAAGGTTTTCGATAAAGCCTCAAGCAGCGCGACGTCATCAGGCGTAAGTTGGCGAATGGTAACTGGCATGAACCGCCCCTAAGTCAGTTTGAGGAAAGCGAAGAGTGCCGGACCAAGATGTTTTGCTTCCTCGTTTTGTCTCTCGACAATCCCTTTAGGCTACAGCCCAACCCAAGATTCAACAGTGTGCATCTCACCAGAAACCCGATTTAGCATCACGCAAAGCCGCAATGCCGCCAAGTCTGTCTTGGAAA